>NZ_PTSN01000059.1:0-2400 GCF_002965865.1 Escherichia sp. MOD1-EC6098 | reverse complement strand
TTTGGCGTCAGGGATGGAAGCCCGCCAGGGCGGAGACAGCTTCGCTGGCTCCGTTCACGACAGCCCGCCCCGCCAGGGGGACGCCCGGAAAAGGCATAAGCAGGAGAACAACAAAACAGACAGTAATGAGAGCATCAGAAAAAAGAAGAACAGTAGCAGTAGCAGTAGCAGTAGCAGGAACAACAACATCATCAGTAACAGACAAATGACAGGCATGAAGAAACAGAAGCCCCCGTCAGAACGTCCGCGTAATGAAAGGGGCGGCGCGTCAGCGCGGCCCCTTTCAGCGCCACCGGCGCGCGGTCTTTTCCCGGCGCGGACAGACAGGCATTTATCCTCCCGCCTGCCCGGCGTCTTCAGGCCCGCAGACGAATAATCATCGTCGGAACACGGGTATAAGCAAACGTGCCGCGCGGCAGCTCCTCGCGGACGTCAGAAAACGGCAACAGCTTCTCCTGCTGGCGCGGCCCGTTCAGACAGACGGCGACCAGCACACCACCCGGACGCAACAGGGAAAAAGCCCGCAGGATATGCCGGATATCCTGCCCGTGACTGAACGGCGGATTCATGATAACCCGGCTGTAATACTGCACCGGCTGCCATTCCATGAAGTCGCCACACTGAACCCTGACACCGTTAAAATTTTCCCGCAGATACCGGACCAGCCCGCTGTTAATCTCCACCGCATCACACATGGCCCCCGGCGCGGTATCCCGAATCGCCCGCAGTATGGCTCCGGTCCCGGCAGAGGGTTCCAGAATGTGATCACGGTTGCTGATTTCCGCCAGCGTCACCAGGCGATCGCAGACCGGGGCAGGTGTCACAAAAAGCTGAGATTCTGCCGGAATCTCGATAACCGGTCTGGCATTGTCCAGCCTTGCGCGCATCAGCCTGATACGCTCCCTTAACTGACTGTGCATGTCATTGTCTCCGTCATCCCCCCGGGGATTTCTCCGGGGGGTAAGTCTTATTTCTGCGGGATTTCCGTGATTTTCATGTCGGTGATATACACATTCACCAGACGGAAATTGTTGTCCATTGTGCGACGGTAGCGGTATGCCCCGTGGTCTTCTGCTTCTGCCACACTGCGCACGGCCTTACAGTCCCGGGGCAGGGCGGCCCACTGTGCCTTTGTCATTTCCCGGAAACCTTCCCCCGGATAGTTGACTACCGGCGGACGCTTCGCGGCCTGACTGGCGACGGCAGCCTCTTCTGCCGATGGTGCTTTGTAGTCCGTGATGCGATCGGGCGTCACTTTCATCGTGCCGCTGTACCCGAGAAAACTGTAATTTGGCGTTGTGACTGAACTCACCGCCCCGTTGCTTTTGTTCACACGGATGATGGTCAGCCACTCGCCCCGGCTGAAAACCTGTCCGCCCGGCTCAAAATCCTGTGTCCGGGTAACCACGCCGCCGCTTTCGTCCAGCATGGCACGCTCATAGATCAGGCGGTTCTGATAGTGGTTAACCCAGCGTTGTTGATGCTGAATCTGCCGTTCATGACAGCGGATCGCAATTTCGCGGGCCTGCTCCGTGGTGATGATGTCATCATCCAGGGCCGACCACAGCGATCGACTTCCTTCATACTGGCTTTTTTCTGCCGGGCGCGGATACGTATCCAGCGGGAAACAGGCGCTGATATGGTCATGACTGCTGATGAGTTTTGCCATATTCAGATCCAGCGATTCAGCCCGCCACATCGTCAGATATTTCTGCGACTGCGCGATGGTCTTTTCAGCCTTGCGCAAATCAGCTTCGATTTTTTTGATGCGACGCCAGCGAACGTCCGGACGTTCTTTATACTTCGCGTGAAGCAGTGCCGACCGCGCCCGCTCTTCCCAGTATTCCGCACGTTCAAAGAGCATCACGGCACGTTTCATGCCGTTTTCAATACGCTGCGCATCACGACGGGCGCGGCGTTCGCTGTGATGCCCCACAAGAATGGGCTGACCGGGCGGGATCATCGCGGCCAGTCTTTCCACTTCATCAAGTGCCTGTGCGGATTCACTGGCCCGCTTCCCACTGTATCCGGTAAACCGCTCCGCCCGTGCTTCCTGACGTTCAGCGAGCGTGCTGTCTTCATCCACAATCTCTCCGGCAAGTGAGAGGAGCACGTCTTCCCGGCCCGGTGTCCAGGCTGGCGCGACAAACAGCGCCTGTTTGGGTGCCCAGCGAAAACCGGCATCATGCACTTTTTTATACGTCTCCGGGTCAAGACGTGACGCGGCATACAGGCGCAGTTTGTTGTCATCCGGTGAGTAGGTCGCGCGGTATATCTGCACAGGGCTGGCGGCTTCCGGGGCGGTCATGGTGATTGCTGCTAATGTCATAAAATGTTCTCCTTCCGTCTGTTGCCGCCCCTCGCGGGGCGGCTCACCTCATCAGTTAAAAGCGCGTTTCA
>NZ_PTSN01000058.1:0-2647 GCF_002965865.1 Escherichia sp. MOD1-EC6098 | reverse complement strand
GTTGTGACCCTGGCACCACATCACCCAGGCCAATTTTGATTTCTTTATCCCCGGAAGTTGTTCCGCGATAAACAGCAAGCACCGGAACACCCACTGCCGGGTATTTGAAATATGAGCCTGAGCCTGCCGTTCGGGACAGCAGGAACGCCAGCGAATCGCCGTCGTAAATGATGGGGCTTACTGTTGCATTCCAGTTGTTTCCACTCCAGCGGTAAGTCAGGCGATGAATGCTGTGCTCACCTTCGTAATACTGGTTAAAACACAGCAGCATTTTGAATTTACGCGTTGTGTCCGATTCATCGTTATCAAAGGGCGACCACATCACATCAATGATGCCGTTAAATTTTGTGGTGCCTGCCAGTAGTGTGGAAGAGTCCGCAATACTGACCGCATAACGCCCCGGGGTGGCCTCTTTCAGCCATTCAGCAAAATCGGCCTGTCCGTCAAACGCCAGAGCGTCGGTGCTGGCAAATGCCTGACCGAATCCGTACATGCCGGACAGTGCCAGCCTGCCCGGTGTGCGGTCGCGGATATCGCTCTGGGGCTCCATCGTCGCAGCCGTTTTCAGACCAAGATATTCCAGCACCTCATTTTTAGAATTCTGACCAATTAACACCCGACCGACCGCAGTCAGATTTGCCAGCGCCATGACGTTTTTATCACTGAAATAAGGCAACTTATTACCGGCAGTAACCAGTCCTGATAATGACGTCAGTATTTCATTAAGCGGCTGTTTACCTGCCAGGGCGTTAGTGACCGTTGTTGCAAAGTTCGGGTCATTACCCAGCGCCGCTGCCAGCTCGTTCAGTGTGTCCAGTGTTTCCGGGGACGAGTCAACCAGCGCGGCGAGCAGTTTGCGAACAAATGCCGCGTTCGCGGTTTCCAGACCGACTGCATCGTCCGGTGGGGTTGGTGTGGTTGGCGTACCTGTGAACGCCGGGCTGTCCAGTGGCGCTTTTGTTTTCGTCTCGTCCATGACGGTTTTGACAGCCTTTGGCGTGGCTGCCAGTTCCTCGCTGTCGTTGTCTGTATCACTACAGAGTTGCACCAGACCTTTTTGCGTCGTGCTGGCGTTGGTTCCTTTCAGGTCATCGACTATCCGTTGCGCCTCGTCCCTGTGCTGTTTCGCGTTCTGCTCGCTTTTTGCAGCCGCTTCGGCGCTGGCTTTTGCCTCGCCAGTCAGCGTTGCGGCTTCGTCGAGTTTATCGACCGCTTTCTGGACTATCTTATCGGCATCTTTGACCGCCTGTTCTGCCCGGGCGGCATCCTGTGTGGCAGATGATGCCAGCTGTGCCACCTGCTTTTTATCTTCGGCAACGGCTTCTGCATTCTGCTGTACGTTATCCGCCAGCGTCTGACAGTCTTCCTTTATCTTCTGCGCATCAGCGACATGTTGCCCGGCCTGGCGTTCGCTTTCCGCTGCTGCTTCCGCGCTCTGCTGCGCCTGCGCCACCATTTCCTCGAAGCGTTTCACCACGTCGGGTTTGAGGTCGCCTTCATCAAGGGCAGTCAGAAAGTCGTTCAGCGTGCCGGGCCTGGAGTCGTCGTATACAGCAATGTCGCCAACACAGTACTCGTCGCGCCAGTCCTGCTTCAGATATACGCAATATTTTCCGGTCTGCGCCTTAAAACAGTACTCGCCACAGTTTCCTGTCACCACGTCGGCAACTGTGCGCATCACCACTTCTGAGGTGTTTACCCGGGATTTCAGAATTATGTGGCATCCGGACATGGGGATGCCTGCGCCATCAATCAGCGCACCTGATATCACTACAGACATAGTTTTTCTCGCGATAAATTAAATCAGGAAGAGGCTTCCGGAGAGACGGGCCATTCAATGGCGTTATATGAGGTTTTATCAGTGATAATGTTGAAATCCATCGCCTGCAGCGATTTCGCGTAAATGCGGTACGCTTTCAGTTTTTCCCTGTCTTCGTCGCTGATTAATCCCAGCAGCAGGTCTTTTTCCCATTCGCTGGTCATGATGCTGACCCGTTGTGACAGGGCATCGCGCTCATCTTCCGCTTTAAGTTTGTAGTCGAAAACAAATTCATCATTGCGGTAGAACCAGTATCCCGACGCCTCAATGCGACGATTAGCGGTAATATCCGGCAACTCAATCACACTTTTATTTTCCGGGCAGATTGAGGTGATGTCTTTTCCAACCCAGACCACTTCGCCAGTTTCAACATAAATAACTTTCAGAGTGTCTGGCTGAAATTTTTCCTGGGCTTCGTGCCATTCCTGACCATCATCGGAGAACAGCCACAATAAAAATTTATGCTGTCGCGCCAGCTGGTATTGCTCAATTGTTTTAGGGTTTTGTACCGTAAGATTTTTTAAGTGCATCATAATTACAAACTCGCTACATTCCGCCAGACGCCATTAATCAGAACCTGCACCGGGCGGGCATTGGCCCAGTCCATACTTTCACCACCATCAAGACCGCTGATAAGGTGACCTGATGGTGCGTTCCCGCCACGCCCAATACCAATGGCACTGCCCAGACGCACATCCTGTACACCGCCTGTTTTGGTCTGATAGCGGGCATCAAAGTTTCCGTAGTTTGATGGAACCATCTGCCCGTTTACAGCGAACGTTATACTGTTATCCGTATTCCTCTGACTGTAAAAATGCCAGCCGGAAT
>NZ_PTSN01000057.1:0-3006 GCF_002965865.1 Escherichia sp. MOD1-EC6098 | reverse complement strand
ACGCTCGGAATTATCAGTTGGCTGATTTTACTGGCTTTAACATTCACTTCCACGCAGGCGATGCAGCGAAACTTAGGCAAACGCTGGCAACAATTGCATAACTTCGTCTATCTTGTCGCGATCCTGGTCCCCATACATTATCTGTGGTCAGTAAAGATTATCTCAATGCAATCAGTAATTTACGCTGTCCTGGTGTTGCTACTTTTAGGCTTGCGTCATAATAAATGGTTTTCTCTGTTCAAAAAGTTACAGAAGTTGTTTCACCACAAAATTACAACATAATCTGTGCGTCTCCTGCAGACACTTAGGTTACGTGAGCTGGCAGTAAATATTTAATGGTGTTGTCCAACTGGATAACCTAAACAATGTGCGTCAATGGCATGTAAGACGGTACGCTGTGATTTCATATGGCGCAGGAGAAAACCGCCGAAGCCCGACGTAAGTCTGTGCGGTCGTCCTTCCGTCCTGCAATGCCATGCGCCCAGTCAGCGATGATAATGCTTCTTTGCGTAGTCGGAGTTGCCAGCGTCAGTGATATAAGACAGTAATCACCATTGTTAGTATGAAGAAATAACCAAGTCTGTCTCCCATCCCAGGGGAGACTTGAGGTATTTCCCATATACAGGCCAGAGTATTTATTCTCAGGATAATTGTTTCAGCATCGAAACCGCATCAGATTCCGGCATCGAAAACTGCACCCGGTGCCGTGCAGCCACATCGAGCGCAAACACCTTCGTGTAGACCTCCGTTGAGCTGATGGACTTATGCCCCATCAGGCTCTGCAGGACCTTCAGCGGTATACCGGCATACAGCATGTGCATCGCATAGGAATGGCGGAACGTATGTGGCGTGACCGGGACAGAGAACGTCACACCATCAGCGGCAGCGGCGGCAACCGCTTCCCCAATCCAAGTCCTGACCGTTCTGTCCGTCACTTCCCAGCTCCGCGCTTTCTCTGTCCTTCCTGTGCGACGGTTACGCCGCTCCATGGGTATTTTCAGTGTTGCCACCATCGTCTGCAGCTGGCTGACGTACCAGGAGTCAGAGAGCGGAACCAGCCGGTGAGTCTGCTGACCGGCGGGCATTATTCCTGCCGTCCTGGCAGCTTTTTCGGTCCGTTGTTTCAGGGTCGCAAGCTGCACAAACGAATACGGAGGCGCAAGCGAAAAATCCCCCCGCGTCAGCGCCAGTGCTTCATTAATGCGTGCTCCGGTGTTCCACAGTGTGGCCAGCAGCATCTTGCGGCGCAGATCCGGGACGTAATGGAGCAGGGCACTCACTTCTGGAGCCAGCAGATATTTTGGCAGTTCATCATGTACCATCGACATCTGGCGGAGTGCCAGAGCTGCAGGATAATCAATGGCAACAGGCAGCGATGCAGGCTGTCCGGCAGAATACACTGCCGGTACCATGACTGCAGACTGGCTGTGTATAACGGAGCCTGACATTTATATTCCCCAGAACATCAGGTTAATGGCGTTTTTGATGTCATTTTCGCGGTGGCTGAGATCAGCCACTTCTTCCCCGATAACGGAGACCGGCACACTGGCCATATCGGTGGTCATCATGCGCCAGCTTTCATCCCCGACATGCACCACCGGGTAAAGTTCACGGGAGACTTTATCTGACAGCAGACGTGCACTGGCCAGGGGGATCACCATCCGTCGCCCGGGCGTGTCAATAATATCACTCTGTACATCCACAAACAGACGATAACGGCTCTCTCTTTTATAGGTGTAAACTTTAAACTGCATTTCACCAGTCCCTGTTCTCGTCGGCAAAAGAGCCGTTCATTTCAATAAACCTGGCGACCTCTGCCATCCCTTCCTGATTTTCAGCCTGCCAGCGTTCAGCGCGCAGTCGCCGGGCTTCGTTCTGCATGGTCGTACTGACCAGACCGGAGATATTCACGTCATACGCCTTGAGCAGCTGATAGCTGTCGCTGTCAACTGTCACTGTAATACGCTGCTTCATAGCACACCTCTTTTTGACATACTTCTGGTATGCATATCAGTATATATTCTTATGCCGCAAAAATCAGCGCGCTAATACACATACTGTTATCTGGCTTTTAGTAATCCTTGGTTATTTTACCTTGCATTATGTTAACTAATAAAAATTAAAATCAGACTTATAAAAACAAAGCATAATTATCGAAGAACCATTTCCGTCAGATCCGACTTTCCTGAATATCACAACTTTCCGGAAGTGTACCACACTGAGGAAATCATCATATCGCTGTTTTCCGCCCCTGCGCGGCGCATCACAGGCAAGGGAAATAACACAACATATAGTGTCATCAGCAGCTGAATGCAGCACTACATATTGTGCTTACAGGAGGTGGCGTTGTGTGGGGGGTGAGGAGATCCGTGACTGCAGATTTTCGGATCTTCTGTGAAAAAAGATCCATATGGCAGACATCTGCATACTTAGGTTCACCCCCTGTGCATGAACTTCATACCGGATATGTCATGCATATCCAAAATATTCGGGAGTTAAATATGAAAACCGCATCCATTTTCAAAAATGGCAATAACCGCGCCATCCGCCAGTCCCTCATCTGGGTTTTGAGGGGGAGAGCGTTCGAGAAGGAAACTGCATTATTTTGCGGCCGGTCGGGCTGACCTGGGGCATTTCTTGAATTCGAAAAAGTCTTCACCGCGTCACGTCCAACTGGCCAATGAATTCTGCGACCGCCTCAATGCTGTCCTGCCCCAGGATTACGCCGCAGCAAATACTACCGCAGAGATTAAAGTGACACTGCGGCCAGCCAGGACGCCAACCGAGTCGAAAGACACGGCAATTGCCGGACACACCATCACCACAGGGGTGATGGTGGTGACAAATAATATGAGGGAGTTCGTGCAAGAGTTAAAGTCAGTATTTGAAGACTGGGTTCAATAAGTGTGTTGTGTTCAACAGTTGAGATCACAGCCAAGAACAGAAGCAGTGCAAACAGAAGTAAAAATATCTAATATAATGCAGAATTACGTAATAGTTGTTGAA
>NZ_PTSN01000056.1:0-3040 GCF_002965865.1 Escherichia sp. MOD1-EC6098 | reverse complement strand
TCACTAACCCCCTTTCCTGTTTTCCTAATCAGCCTGGCATTTCGCGGGCGATATTTTCACAGCCATTTTCAGGAGTTCAGCCATGAACGCTTATTACATTCAGGATCGTCTTGAGGCTCAGAGCTGGGCGCGTCACTACCAGCAGATCGCCCATGAAGAGAAAGAGGCAGAACTGGCAGACGACATGGAAAAAGGCCTGCCCCAGCACCTGTTTGAATCGCTATGCATCGATCATTTGCAACGCCACGGGGCCAGCAAAAAAGCCATTACCCGTGCGTTTGATGACGATGTTGAGTTTCAGGAGCGCATGGCAGAACACATCCGGTACATGGTTGAAACCATTGCTCACCACCAGGTTGATATTGATTCAGAGGTATAAAACGAATGAGTACAGCACTCGCAACGCTGGCAGGGAAGCTGGCTGAACGTGTCGGCATGGATTCTGTCGACCCACAGGAACTGATCACCACTCTTCGCCAGACGGCATTTAAAGGTGATGCCAGCGATGCGCAGTTCATCGCATTACTGATCGTTGCCAACCAGTACGGCCTTAATCCGTGGACGAAAGAAATTTACGCCTTTCCTGATAAGCAGAATGGCATCGTTCCGGTGGTGGGCGTTGATGGCTGGTCCCGCATCATCAATGAAAACCAGCAGTTTGATGGCATGGACTTTGAGCAGGACAATGAATCCTGTACATGCCGGATTTACCGCAAGGACCGTAATCATCCGATCTGCGTTACCGAGTGGATGGATGAATGCCGTCGCGAACCATTCAAAACCCGCGAAGGCAGAGAAATTACGGGGCCGTGGCAGTCGCATCCCAAACGGATGTTACGGCATAAAGCCATGATTCAGTGTGCCCGTCTGGCCTTCGGATTTGCGGGTATCTATGACAAGGATGAAGCCGAGCGCATTGTCGAAAATACCGCATACACTGCAGAACGTCAGCCGGAACGCGACATCACTCCGGTTAACGATGAAACCATGCAGGAGATTAACACTCTGCTGATTGCCCTGGACAAAACATGGGATGACGACTTATTGCCGCTCTGTTCCCAGATATTTCGCCGCGACATTCGCGCATCGTCAGAACTGACACAGGCCGAAGCAGTGAAAGCTCTTGGATTCCTGAAACAGAAAGCCACTGAGCAGAAGGTGGCAGCATGACACCGGACATTATCCTGCAGCGTACCGGGATCGACGTGAGAGCTGTCGAACAGGGGGATGATGCATGGCACAAATTACGGCTCGGCGTCATCACCGCTTCAGAAGTTCACAACGTGATAGCAAAACCCCGCTCAGGAAAGAAGTGGCCTGACATGAAAATGTCCTACTTCCACACCCTGCTGGCTGAGGTTTGCACCGGTGTGGCTCCGGAAGTTAATGCTAAGGCGCTGGCCTGGGGAAAACAGTACGAGAACGACGCCAGAACCCTGTTTGAATTCACTTCCGGCGTGAATATTACTGAATCCCCGATCATCTATCGCGACGAAAGTATGCGCACCGCCTGCTCTCCCGATGGTTTATGCAGTGACGGGAACGGCCTTGAACTGAAATGCCCGTTTACCTCCCGGGATTTCATGAAATTCCGGCTCGGTGGTTTCGAGGCAATAAAATCGGCTTACATGGCCCAGGTGCAGTACAGCATGTGGGTGACGCGAAAAGATGCCTGGTACTTTGCCAACTATGACCCGCGCATGAAGCGTGAAGGCCTGCATTATGTCGTGATTGAGCGGAATGAAAAGTACATGGCGAGTTTTGACGAGATGGTGCCGGAGTTCATCGAAAAAATGGACGAGGCACTGGCTGAAATTAGTTTTGTATTTGGGGAGCAATGGCGATGACGCATCCTCACGATAATATCCGGGTAGGCGCGATCACTTTCGTCTACTCCGTTACAAAGCGAGGCTGGGTATTTCCCGGCCTTTCTGTTATCAGAAATCCACTGAAAGCACAGCGGCTGGCTGAGAAGATAAATAATAAACGGGAGGCGGTATGCACAAAGCATCTCCTGTTGAGTTAAGAACGAGTATTGAGATGGCACATAGCCTTGCTCAAATTGGAGTCAGGTTTGTGCCAATACCAGCAGAAACAGACGAAGAATTTCATACGTTAGCCACATCCCTTTCACAAAAGCTGGAAATGATGGTGGCGAAAGCAGAAGCAGATGAGAGAGACCAGGTATGACAACCACTGAATGCATTTTTCTGGCAGCGGGCTTCATATTCTGTGTGCTTATGCTTGCCGACATGGGGCTTGTTCAGTGACACCTCAGCAAGAAAACGCCCTTCGCAGCATTGCCCGTCAGGCTAATTCTGAAATCAAAAAAGCCAGACAGCAGTTTCCGGATAAAAACGTCGATGACATTTGCCGTAGCGTACTGAAGAAGCACCGCGAAACGGTAACGCTGATGGGATTCACACCGACTCATTTAAGCCTGGCGATCGGCATGTTGAACGGCGTCTTTAAGGAACGGTGAACATGAAAAGCAAAATCATCAGGGAGCTACAGGCTCCTTTTTTATTATTCGCATTTACCCTCAAGCGTATTAACCAACAATTCAGGGATTAATGAAAGATGGCAGACATCATTGATTCAGCATCAGAAATTGAAGAATTACAGCGCAACACAGCAATAAAAATGCGCCGCCTGAACCACCAGGCTATATCTGCCACTCATTGTTGTGAGTGTGGCGATCCGATAGATGAGCGAAGACGCCTGGCCGTTCAGGGTTGTCGGACTTGTGCAAGTTGCCAGGAGGAGATCGAACTTAAGAACAAACAATGGGGATTGTAATGGCCTCAAAGCAGCAAATTTCAACATCGTCCAACTGAGGTGTAAAAATGTTCAGAATCATTTTTCCTAACACCTGGTACGTCGACCACCACGGCACTCCCTGCAAAATCCTGCGTTCTACCCACAACAAAGTTCACTACATCCGAAAAGGCAGAACATGTATCGCCAGCATGTTCCGCTTTAATCATGACTTTGAACCTGTGAGTAAAGTGGAATCAGAGCGGATAGCCGAAGAGATCGA
>NZ_PTSN01000055.1:0-3240 GCF_002965865.1 Escherichia sp. MOD1-EC6098 | reverse complement strand
TGCTCTTTAAAAATCTGGATCAAGCTGAAAATTGAAACACTGAACAACGAAAGTTGTTCGTGAGTCTCTCAAATTTTCGCAACACGATGGTGTTTTACGAAACATCTTCGGGTTGTGAGGTTAAGCGACTAAGCGTACACGGTGGATGCCCTGGCAGTCAGAGGCGATGAAGGACGTGCTAATCTGCGATAAGCGTCGGTAAGGTGATATGAACCGTTATAACCGGCGATTTCCGAATGGGGAAACCCAGTGTGATTCGTCACACTATCATTAACTGAATCCATAGGTTAATGAGGCGAACCGGGGGAACTGAAACATCTAAGTACCCCGAGGAAAAGAAATCAACCGAGATTCCCCCAGTAGCGGCGAGCGAACGGGGAGCAGCCCAGAGCCTGAATCAGTATGTGTGTTAGTGGAAGCGTCTGGAAAGGCGTGCGATACAGGGTGACAGCCCCGTACACAAAAATGCACATGCTGTGAGCTCGATGAGTAGGGCGGGACACGTGGTATCCTGTCTGAATATGGGGGGACCATCCTCCAAGGCTAAATACTCCTGACTGACCGATAGTGAACCAGTACCGTGAGGGAAAGGCGAAAAGAACCCCGGCGAGGGGAGTGAAAAAGAACCTGAAACCGTGTACGTACAAGCAGTGGGAGCCTCTTTAATGGGGTGACTGCGTACCTTTTGTATAATGGGTCAGCGACTTATATTCTGTAGCAAGGTTAACCGAATAGGGGAGCCGAAGGGAAACCGAGTCTTAACTGGGCGTTAAGTTGCAGGGTATAGACCCGAAACCCGGTGATCTAGCCATGGGCAGGTTGAAGGTTGGGTAACACTAACTGGAGGACCGAACCGACTAATGTTGAAAAATTAGCGGATGACTTGTGGCTGGGGGTGAAAGGCCAATCAAACCGGGAGATAGCTGGTTCTCCCCGAAAGCTATTTAGGTAGCGCCTCGTGAATTCATCTCCGGGGGTAGAGCACTGTTTCGGCAAGGGGGTCATCCCGACTTACCAACCCGATGCAAACTGCGAATACCGGAGAATGTTATCACGGGAGACACACGGCGGGTGCTAACGTCCGTCGTGAAGAGGGAAACAACCCAGACCGCCAGCTAAGGTCCCAAAGTCATGGTTAAGTGGGAAACGATGTGGGAAGGCCCAGACAGCCAGGATGTTGGCTTAGAAGCAGCCATCATTTAAAGAAAGCGTAATAGCTCACTGGTCGAGTCGGCCTGCGCGGAAGATGTAACGGGGCTAAACCATGCACCGAAGCTGCGGCAGCGACACTATGTGTTGTTGGGTAGGGGAGCGTTCTGTAAGCCGTTGAAGGTGGCCTGTGAGGGTTGCTGGAGGTATCAGAAGTGCGAATGCTGACATAAGTAACGATAAAGCGGGTGAAAAGCCCGCTCGCCGGAAGACCAAGGGTTCCTGTCCAACGTTAATCGGGGCAGGGTGAGTCGACCCCTAAGGCGAGGCCGAAAGGCGTAGTCGATGGGAAACAGGTTAATATTCCTGTACTTGGTGTTACTGCGAAGGGGGGACGGAGAAGGCTATGTTGGCCGGGCGACGGTTGTCCCGGTTTAAGCGTGTAGGCTGATTTTCCAGGCAAATCCGGAGAATCAAGGCTGAGGCGTGATGACGAGGCACTACGGTGCTGAAGCAACAAATGCCCTGCTTCCAGGAAAAGCCTCTAAGCATCAGGTAACATCAAATCGTACCCCAAACCGACACAGGTGGTCAGGTAGAGAATACCAAGGCGCTTGAGAGAACTCGGGTGAAGGAACTAGGCAAAATGGTGCCGTAACTTCGGGAGAAGGCACGCTGATATGTAGGTGAAGCGACCTGCTCGTGGAGCTGAAATCAGTCGAAGATACCAGCTGGCTGCAACTGTTTATTAAAAACACAGCACTGTGCAAACACGAAAGTGGACGTATACGGTGTGACGCCTGCCCGGTGCCGGAAGGTTAATTGATGGGGTCAGCCGCAAGGCGAAGCTCTTGATCGAAGCCCCGGTAAACGGCGGCCGTAACTATAACGGTCCTAAGGTAGCGAAATTCCTTGTCGGGTAAGTTCCGACCTGCACGAATGGCGTAATGATGGCCAGGCTGTCTCCACCCGAGACTCAGTGAAATTGAACTCGCTGTGAAGATGCAGTGTACCCGCGGCAAGACGGAAAGACCCCGTGAACCTTTACTATAGCTTGACACTGAACATTGAGCCTTGATGTGTAGGATAGGTGGGAGGCTTAGAAGTGTGGACGCCAGTCTGCATGGAGCCGACCTTGAAATACCACCCTTTAATGTTTGATGTTCTAACGTGGACCCGTGATCCGGGTTGCGGACAGTGTCTGGTGGGTAGTTTGACTGGGGCGGTCTCCTCCTAAAGAGTAACGGAGGAGCACGAAGGTTGGCTAATCCTGGTCGGACATCAGGAGGTTAGTGCAATGGCATAAGCCAGCTTGACTGCGAGCGTGACGGCGCGAGCAGGTGCGAAAGCAGGTCATAGTGATCCGGTGGTTCTGAATGGAAGGGCCATCGCTCAACGGATAAAAGGTACTCCGGGGATAACAGGCTGATACCGCCCAAGAGTTCATATCGACGGCGGTGTTTGGCACCTCGATGTCGGCTCATCACATCCTGGGGCTGAAGTAGGTCCCAAGGGTATGGCTGTTCGCCATTTAAAGTGGTACGCGAGCTGGGTTTAGAACGTCGTGAGACAGTTCGGTCCCTATCTGCCGTGGGCGCTGGAGAACTGAGGGGGGCTGCTCCTAGTACGAGAGGACCGGAGTGGACGCATCACTGGTGTTCGGGTTGTCATGCCAATGGCACTGCCCGGTAGCTAAATGCGGAAGAGATAAGTGCTGAAAGCATCTAAGCACGAAACTTGCCCCGAGATGAGTTCTCCCTGAGACTTTAAGTCTCCTGAAGGAACGTTGAAGACGACGACGTTGATAGGCCGGGTGTGTAAGCGCAGCGATGCGTTGAGCTAACCGGTACTAATGAACCGTGAGGCTTAACCTTACAACGCCGAAGATGTTTTGGCGGATGAGAGAAGATTTTCAGCCTGATACAGATTAGATTAGCCGGCGATAAGCGGGTTAATAAACAGAATTTGCCTGGCGGAGATAGCGCGGTGGTCCCACCTGACCCCATGCCGAACTCAGAAGTGAAACGCCGTAGCGCCGATGGTAGTGTGGGGCCTCCCCATGCGAGAGTAGGGAACTGCCAGGCATCAAAT
>NZ_PTSN01000054.1:0-3264 GCF_002965865.1 Escherichia sp. MOD1-EC6098 | reverse complement strand
TTGCAGGTGAAAAACTGGATATGTCCTTTATCCAGGGTGGTGTCGGGGTTAATCCGGAAGTCTGGGCAGCCCTGAACGGCAGCTATGCACCGGGGCGTTATCTGGTTGACCTGTCCCTGAACGGGAAGGAGGCCGGGAAACAGATACTGGATGTGACACCACAGGACAGTAATGAACTGTGTCTGACAGAGGCATGGCTGACGAAGGCCGGGATTTACGTCAGTGCAGATTACTTTCGTGAGGGATATGACGCCACACGACAGTGCTATGTGCTGACAAAAGCGCCGTCAGTGAAGGTGGATTTTGATGTTTCCACCCAGAGTCTGGCGCTGTCCATTCCCCAGAAGGGGCTGGTGAAGATGCCGGAGAATGTGGACTGGGATTACGGGACCAGTGCATTTCGCGTGAACTATAACGCGAACGCCAACACCGGCCGTAATAACACCTCGGCCTTTGGCTCAGCGGACCTGAAAGCCAATATCGGGCACTGGGTGGTGAGTTCTTCTGCCACGGCCAGCGGCGGTGACAGCGGGGATAACTCCACCACGATAAACATGTTTACGGCCACCCGGGCCATCCGCGCACTGAGCGCGGACCTGGCGGTCGGGAAAACATCCACCGGGGACAGTCTGCTGGGCAGTACGGGAACGTACGGCGTGTCGCTGAGTCGGAACAACAGCATGAAGCCGGGCAATCTGGGGTATACCCCGGTGTTCAGCGGCATTGCGAACGGGCCGTCGAGGGTGACGCTGACACAGAACGGGCGGTTGCTGCATTCGGAGATGGTGCCGGCGGGGCCGTTCTCCATCACGGATGTGCCGCTGTACACCAGTGGTGATGTGACCATGAAAATCACCGGTGAAGACGGGCGCGAGCAGGTACAGAACTTCCCGTTGTCGGTGATGGCCGGGCAGTTAAGTCCGGGGCAGCACGAGTTCAGTGTGGCAGCCGGTTTGCCTGACGATGACAGTGACCTGAAAGGCGGTGTGTTTGCGGCGTCATACGGTTACGGTCTGGACGGGCTGACGCTGCGCACCGGCGGGGTGTTTAACCAGGACTGGCAGGGCGTCAGCGCCGGGGCTGTTCTGGGGCTGAGTTACCTGGGGGCGGTGTCTGCTGACGGGGCTTATGCCACGGCGAAATACCGTGATGGCAGCCGCAGCGGAAATAAGGTGCAGTTATCCTGGAGTAAACAACTGGAGATGACGAACACCGGACTGCGGGTGAGCTGGTCACGGCAGAGTGAGGAATATGAGGATATGTCCTCCTTTGACCCGACAGAGTTGTGGTCGCAGTCAAATCATGGTCGCCGGACGAAGGATGAATGGAATGCCGGTGTCAGTCAGCCGGTGGGTGGACTGTTCAGTCTGTCGGTGTCCGGCTGGCAGCGGAGTTATTACCCCGCATCCATGACCGGGAGTTACCGGTACAGCGATGACAACGGTAAGGACACGGGGATTACCGGCACCCTGAGCACACAGATTAAGGGTGTCAGTCTTAACCTGGGCTGGTCCGGTTCACGGAACACCCGGGGGGAAAACAACTGGTCTGCATCGGCGTCAGTATCGGTACCGTTCACACTGTTTGACCGTCGCTACAGCAGCAGTACGTCGGTGAGTACGAGTAAAGACGGTGGCACAGGCTTCAGCACCGGTGTGTCCGGCTCGCTGAATGACCGTTTCAGCTATGGCCTGGGCGGTGGGCGTGACAGCGGTGGCGGTGTGAGCAGTTATCTGAATGCGTCGTACAGTGGTGACCGGGCTTATCTGAATGGTGCCCTGAACCACTCGCAGTCCGGCGGAACCAGTGGTTCTGTCTCGGTCAGCGGTTCGGTACTGGCCGTTCCGGCGGCGAAAGACATCATGTTCAGCCGCACGACCGGGGATACCGTGGCCGTGGTGAACGTGAAGGATACACCCGGAGTGAAGGTGACGTCCGGTGATGGACAGACTGACAGCGACGGCAACCTGGTGGTACCGCTGAACAGCTATGACTGGAACACGGTGACAATTGATGCGGGCACACTGCCGCTGAGCACCGAACTGACGAACACCAGTCAGAAGGTGGTGCCGACGGACAAGGCGGTGGTCTGGATGCCGTTTGATGCCCTGAAAGTTAAGCGTTACCTGCTGCAGGTGAAGCAGCGTGACGGTGAGTTTGTGCCGGGGGGAACCTGGGCACGTGACAGTAAGAACACACCGCTGGGCTTTGTGGCCAACAATGGTGTGCTGATGATTAACACGGTGGATGCGCCGGGTGATATCACCCTGGGCCAGTGCCGGATACCTGCGGCGAAACTGCAGGATACTGAGAAACTACAGGAGATTACGTGTGAGTAAGCGTAACGCAGTAACGACGTTTTTCACTAACCGGGTGACAAAAGCACTGGGAATGACGCTGGCGCTGATGATGACCTGTCAGAGTGCGATGGCTTCCCTGGCAGCAGACCAGACCCGCTATATCTTTCGCGGGGACAAGGATGCGCTGACCATCACGGTCACCAACAATGACAGGGAACGTACCTTTGGTGGTCAGGCCTGGGTGGACAATATTGTGGAGAAGGACACCCGTCCGACTTTTGTGGTGACACCGTCCTTCTTCAAGGTGAAACCGAATGGTCAGCAGACACTGCGTATCATCATGGCCTCGGACCATCTGCCGAAGGATAAAGAGTCGGTGTACTGGCTGAACCTGCAGGATATTCCGCCGGCTCTGGAGGGCAGCGGTATTGCGGTGGCGCTGCGCACGAAGCTGAAGCTGTTCTATCGTCCGAAGGCACTGCTTGAAGGCCGCAAGGGGGCAGAGGAAGGGCTCAGCCTGCAGAGCCGCCCGGATGGCAGGACCATGCTGGTGAACACCACGCCGTATATTTTTGCGATTGGCAGCCTGCTGGACGGAAACGGAAAGAAAATCGCCACGGATAACGAGACAGCACAGAAACTGCTGATGTTCATGCCGGGTGATGAAGTACAGGTGAAGGGAAATGTGGTGAAAGTGGACTCCCTGAATGACTGGGGAAGCCTGCAGACCTGGACAATTAACCAGAAAAAGGCTGCGGCCCCTTCCGGGCAGAAGGCATCTGATTCGCCGGTTAATCCGTCTGATAAGGCAGATAAAAAATAACCGCCCTCCGGAACACGGAACAGAGGGGTAATAAATGAAGAAAACAATGATGGCAGCCACCCTGGTCCTGAGTGCACTCAGTATTCAGTCAGCACTGGCCGCTGAATACAGCGAGAAAACGCAGTATCTGGGTGTGGTGAA
>NZ_PTSN01000053.1:0-3442 GCF_002965865.1 Escherichia sp. MOD1-EC6098 | reverse complement strand
ACGGAACAGAGGGGTAATAAATGAAGAAAACAATGATGGCAGCCACCCTGGTCCTGAGTGCACTCAGTATTCAGTCAGCACTGGCCGCTGAATACAGCGAGAAAACGCAGTATCTGGGTGTGGTGAACGGTCAGGTGTCAGGTAACAGTGTGGTGAAGGTGACACGTACACCGACAGACCCGGTGCTGTACCGCTCAGGCAGTAACAGTCCATTACCTGCAGAGCTGATAATCCGGCATGCAGAAAGCCGCCCGGCTTCCGGCGGGCTGGCAAACATCACGGTGAAACAGACTCTGCCGGATAACGGGGAAGCCCGCATCACCCTGAAGACGGCTCTGATGGTTGACGGAAAGAGAGTGGCACTCAGTGCCAGACAGCAGGGTGAGGATGTGGTGATAAGCGTACCTGAGGCACAGAAGCTGGTTGAGTTAAGAACGGATGCACCGGCAGAGCTGGAAGTCCCGGTCAGTTACCGGGGAAATCTGCAGATAGCGCTGCAGGTGGAAGACTGAGAATTCATCTCCGACAACAGATGCAATACATCCGTGACTCCGGAACGGGTCATATTGGTAAAGGGATTTACCGTATTTTTAAACGGGAATAACGTAAAGCTATTCTGAGTTAAACACAGTGTTTAATGAAATGCGGTTAATTAAATGAATCCGCAGGGGATAGTTTTGCGGTAATTCCGGAAAAATAAGGATTACCGATTTCAGTTTATTATTTATGAAATATCAAGGAAATTATTTTATGAAAAAGACTCTGATTGCACTGGCTGTGGCTGCCTCTGCTGCAGTATCCGGTTCTGCGATGGCGTGGACTGCAAGCGGCACTGGTGGAGATGTTAACTTTGGCGGTACATTAACACCTAGCTCAAAAGTAACTCCATGGGAAACTCGTGCGGGAGCTGGAGTGATGGGTTTGGATGCTGAAGTTACTCAGGGCCAGCGTTCAGTTCAAATTACTACTCCGCGCGCAGTGGAGATCTTAAGTATCCGTACGAAAGATGCGAAAGCGTTTCAGGGGGGAGTAAATCCTGGGATTAACCCTCAAATTGATTTCCATGGCGCCGCTGGCGATTTTAATGCAGGTAAGTCAACACTTTCCATGGAGGCTAGAAATACTGAGGGTGTTAAAATTGGTTCTGTAACTGTGGCGATGTCTGCAGGGGCTATGGGGTCAACAAGTAAGGGGGCTAAGAATGACATTTATGCTCCAGATGCAGGTTATGGTTTTTTTGGCGGCGTTGGTAAAACTTCAGCCCAAACATTAAATAACGCACATAATTTTGCAACAAGCCAAGGTTTTAATGATGTTGTTGCAAACTTTGATACTCAAGGAGTTGTTGGTTTAACCTCTGATGGCACTTACAACTTTAACGAAACAAGCCGTAAATATAGTGCATTCTATATCGCAGCTGTTGCTTCTGGTGAAAAATTCACTGTGACATTAGACAATCCTGTGTCTGGTGACGGTCAAATCCAGTGGAAAGCATCTCTGCCGGTTACTGTTTCTTACCAGTAATTCAGCAGAGTCCGGCAGTAAACACTCCCCCGTTTACTGCTGATTAAAAATTCAGGTCACTGTTTCCGGTGACCTGAATATACGGAACCGGGATGTCGGAGCAGGTGTTTTTTTCTGTCGGAATGTGTTGTGACGCATGTCGGTTCTGTATTGTTTTCAGTGGGTGCTTTTGAATGATCTGGTTTTTATTTTTATGTACTCCGGAACAGAGCAGAGTAAATAACAATGAAAATAGCGCATCATTATAAATCCCTTCTTTCAGCCATTATTTCGGTGGCCCTGTTTTATTCGGCAGCGCCACATGCAGATATTCTTGATGGTGGCGAAATTCAGTTTAATGGTTTTGTCACTGACGAAGCTCCCAAATGGACCTGGCAGATAAGCTCGCCGGACCAGACCTGGGCAGTGGATACTGCAGATGCGCGTACAGAGAACGGACAACTGGTTTTTAATTTGCGTGATAAAGGGGCTCTGCCGTTTCTGGAGGGGCATCTGCATGAAGTGGCTGAGCGAGGTGGTCCCGGATTCACACCCTTTATTACCTTCAGCAGTAACGGACAGCCTTTTACTGTGACGGAAGGAAATGGTACCTCAGCACAGCATTTCCGCGCCTCTGTCCCGGTGCGTGACCCGGAAACGGGAAATGTGTCGGGGCAGCTTTCTTTCACCCTGAATCAGGGGATGGCAGTCAGTGCCGGTGCACAGGAAGAGGGGGCAACAGTGCCGGCAGGAATGTCGCTGGTCAGCGGACAGAGCGTGACGGATGTACAGTCAGGAACGTTGCCACAGTGGCTTAAAACCCGCCTTTCCACATTACTTCTGATGAACCAGGAGTTTGGCAATGGCATGAGTGCCGCAGACAATGGTCAGGTCATCTCTCAGGGGATACTGGCTGACGGTCGGGTGATGAATCTGGCTGCGGCATATGCCTCAGCAGTGTCGGATTTTGAACTGCGGTTACCGGCAGAGGGCACGCCTGCAGCATGGCAGGCGGGGCTGAATGTGACGGTTACGGTACAGTGATGGTTGCAGGGATATAAGGAGAGAAGAGAAATGAAAAAGGTGACGTTGTTTCTGTTTGCTGCCAGCCTCCTGCCTTCCTGCGTACTGGCCTGGAACACGCCGGGAGAAGATTTCAGCGGAGAGCTTAAGTTGGAAGGTCCGGTGACCAGCACCCGTAATCCGTGGGTATGGAAAGTGGGGGCAGGCTCCCGTTATCTGGACTCAGCCAGCCCGGCTGTACCTGTTGGTGAGGGAGAGGTGATGGTCCGGGTGCCGGTGCCGGCATTGCCTGTATTGCTGGGAAAAACGGCATTCACAACGACGGCCGGACGTGAAGGGTTGTCGCCACGGGTTATCTATGGCAAGGGTATGGAAAATTTCAGCCTGTCATGGACGGCGCCGGGGACGGCCGAGGTGGTTCTGCCGGTATCCGGGGATGGTAATGCAGTATCGGGACGTTTTGTTTTCCGTCTGCAGGCGGCAGGCGTGTTGCGTCATACGCAAGGGGGGCAGTCGGTGTATACCGGTGTTTATGATGACCTGAATGCGAATGGTCTGCCGGGGCAGACGCAGATGATGCAGGCAGAGCAGGTGCCGGGAGCACTACAGGCGATGTTTGCAGGAGAGGGGCCATCCTGGCTTCAGGTTATGACGGTTACCGGTTCAGATGGCCTGAGTCGTTTCAGTGATGCGGCCCTGCGTCAGGTGGAAGGTGTATATGGTGCACAGATAATGGCCGGTTACGGTGAGTTATATCTGAAAGGGCAGGTTCCGTCGGTCTGGCATGGTTCACTGCCGGTAAGTATTGAGTACCAGTAAGCAGGAGGACAGTCCGGTGCTGAATATTATTCATCGTCTGAAGTCCGGTATGTTTCCGGCGCTGTTTTTTCTGACTTCAGCCAGTGTGCTGGCACAA
>NZ_PTSN01000052.1:0-3449 GCF_002965865.1 Escherichia sp. MOD1-EC6098 | reverse complement strand
TTGTGCCAGCACACTGGCTGAAGTCAGAAAAAACAGCGCCGGAAACATACCGGACTTCAGACGATGAATAATATTCAGCACCGGACTGTCCTCCTGCTTACTGGTACTCAATACTTACCGGCAGTGACACCCGCCAGCGTTCCGGCATCATGCCGTTCAGACGTAATTCACCACTGCCTGCCACAGTCTGTGCACCATACGCACCTTCAACCTGACGCAGGGAGGCATCACTGAAATGACTCACTCCCGAATAACCACTGATGGTCATTGTCTGCAGCCAGCCGGGGCCTTCGCCACTGAACATCTTCTGCAGAACACCCGGAATATCAGAAGCCTTCATGGCTGTGCTTTCACCAGGCAGACCATTCACATTCAGGTCGTCATACACACCGGCATACGCCGGCTGTCCGTCCTTCACATGGCGCAACACCCCCGCAGCCTGCATTCTGAAAACAAATGTGCCTGCCCGGACGTTATTATCTCCGGTGACAGGCAGCGTCACCTCCGCCACGCCTGGTGCTGTCCATTCAAGCGAAAATCCCTCAGTACCCTTTCCGTAACTGACCCGGGGAGAAAGCCCCTCACGTCCTGCCGGTGTGGTCAGGGTGGTTTTTCCCAGTAAAACGGTCATCGCCGGCAGTGCGACCGGAATTGCCTGCTCACCGTCACGAACACCGCGGCTCTGTTTAACCTCCAGACCTTCATTTCCCTGTCCGACTTTCCATACCCACGGATTACGGGTGCTGGTCACCGGGCCTTCCAGCTTAAGCTCTCCGCTGAAATCTTCTCCCGGCGTGTTCCAGGCCAGTACACAGGAAGGCAGGAGGCTGGCAGCAAACAGAAACAACGTCACCTTTTTCATTTCTCTTCTCTCCTTATATCCCTGCAACCATCACTGTACCGTGACCGTCACATTCAGCCCTGCCTGCCATGCTGCAGGCGTGCCCTCTGCCGGTAGCCGCAGTTCAAAATCCGATACCGCTGAGGCATATGCCGCAGCCAGATTCATCACCCGACCGTCAGCCAGTACCCCCTGACTGATAACCTGTCCGTTATCCACCGCATTCATGCCATTGCCAAAATTCTGATTCATCAGTAACAGAGAAGAGAGTCGGGCTTTCAGCCCCTGTGGCAACGTTCCTGACTGTACATCCGTCACGCTCTGTCCACTGACCAGTGACATCCCGACCGGTACGGATGCCCCGTCTTCCTGTCTGCCGGCGCTGACGACCATCCCCTGGTTCAGGGTGAAAGAAAGCTGTCCCGACACATTTCCCGTCTCCGGGTCACGCACCGGGACAGAGGCGCGGAAATGCTGTGCTGAGGTACCATTTCCTTCCGTCACAGTAAAAGGCTGTCCGTTACTGCTGAAGGTAATAAAGGGGGTGAATCCGGGACCACCTCGCTCAGCCACTTCATGCAGATGCCCCTCCAGAAACGGCAGAGCCCCTTTATCACGCAAATTAAAAACCAGTTGTCCGTTCTCTGTACGCGCATCTGCAGTATCCACTGCCCAGGTCTGGTCCGGCGAGCTTATCTGCCAGGTCCATTTGGGGGCTTCGTCAGTGACAAAACCATTAAACTGAATTTCGCCACCATCAAGAATATCTGCATGTGGCGCTGCCGAATAAAACAGGACCACCGAAATAATGGCTGAAAGAAGGGATTTATAATGATGCGCTATTTTCATTGTTATTTACTCTGCTCTGTTCCGGAGTACATAAAAATAAAAACCAGTTCATTCAAACGTGTTCCCACTGAAAACAATACAGAACCGACATGCGTCACAACGCATTCCGACAGAAAAAACACCTGCTCCAACATCCCGGTTCCGTATATTCAGGTCACCGGAAACAGTGACCTGAATTTTTAATCAGCAGTAAACGGGGGATAGCTTACTGCCGGACTCTGCTGAATTACTGGTAAGAAACAGTAACTGGCAGAGAAGCGTTCCACTGGATTGGATCATCGCTGGAAGCAGCCTGATCAAGGGTGATCACGATAGAGCTATTGGCAGGGATACCTGCACCATAAAAGCCAGAATATGATTTAAGTCCATCATTAAAGAAAATTTCGTCTTTAATAGCCTCACCATCGACGTTTTGTTCGTTATAATTTGCCACAATTTCAGCATCATATTTCTGAGCGATAGCATAACCATATTGTGATGCGCCTTCAGCAGTTTTACTCAAACCACCAAAGAAGGCATTCCCCATACGGGGCGCAAAAAGTGAATATTTATTCGCATCGTATCCTTCGCCGCGGAACGATGCTTCCGCACCACTTTCAAATGATGCTTGCATTGTACCGATTTTGCTCTCCCCTTGTTTGACATCCAAAGTTAAAGTTGCAACACCATTAGAGAACGAATCAAGATTAACAGCCCCATTAAAATCAATAGATGGGGTAATATCGCTTGCCCACCCTGGGAAAACATCTCGTGTTTGAGTGCGAATACCCATAATAAGAGCATTTTTAGGCATTTTTACTTCAACAACCTTCTGCCCCCTGCCAATGCTCGCATCCAAACCTTTTATTTCAGAGCCCATCTTAACTTCCCACGGGGTTACTTTTTCTACCGGAGTCAGGGTACCGCCCAGGTCAACAGAACCACCAGTGCCATTCGGAGTCCACGCCATGGCAGAACCAGATACTGCAGCAGAGGCAGCCACAGCCAGTGCAATCAGAGTCTTTTTCATAAAATAAATTCCTTGATATTTCATAAATAATAAACTGAAATCGGTAATCCTTATTTTTCCGGAATTACCGCAAAACTATCCCCTGCGGATTCATTTAAATAACCGCATTTCATTAAACACTGTGTTTAACTCAGAATAGTTTTACGTTATTCCCGTTTAAAAATACGGTAAATCCCTTTACCAATATGACCCGTTCCGGAGTCACGGATGTATTGCATCTGTTGTCGGAGATGAATCCTCAGTCTTCCACCTGCAGCGCTATCTGCAGATTTCCCCGGTAACTGACCGGGACTTCCAGCTCTGCCGGTGCATCCGTTCTTAACTCAACCAGCTTCTGTGCCTCAGGTACGGTTATCACCACATCCTCACCCAGCTGTCTGGCGCTGAGTGCCACTCTCTTTCCGTCAACCATCAGGGCCGTCTTCAGGGTGATGCGGGCTTCCCCGTTATCCGGCAGTATCTGCTTCACCGTGATATACGCCAGGCCACCGGATGCCGCCCTGAACTCTGCGTTGCGGATGGTCAGGCTGCCGGGAAGAGGCGTCGTGTCTCCACTCCGGTACAGCACCGGGTCTGTCGGTGTACGTGTCACCTTCACCACACTGTTACCTGACACCTGACCATTCACCACACCCAGATACTGCGTTTTCTCGCTGTATTCAGCGGCCAGTGCTGACTGAATACTGAGTGCACTCAGGACCAGGGTGGCTGCCATCATTGTTTTCTTCATTTATTACCCCTCTGTTCCGT
>NZ_PTSN01000051.1:0-3612 GCF_002965865.1 Escherichia sp. MOD1-EC6098 | reverse complement strand
ATTACTGTCTGTTTTGTTGTTCTCCTGCTTATGCCTTTTCCGGGCGTCCCCCTGGCGGGGCGGGCTGTCGTGAACGGAGCCAGCGAAGCTGTCTCCGCCCTGGCGGGCTTCCATCCCTGACGCCAAACCCCCGGCTTGCAGCGACCGTTCCGGTCGCGCCGCCTCTGTCGCGCCGTGACCTGCGCTCCCGGCATCCCGGCAAAAGGCCGCCGGGATGTGAGGGGCAACGCCGTTTCGCGCACGCGCTCTTCGTCGTTGCGGCGGGTCCCTGCCCGTTGTTGTGTCCGGTGCCATACACCCGTTTAAGCCCCTGTCGCCGGGGGCAAAGACAGCCACAACCGTCTCCGCCAGTCCAGGGGTGAAATGCACATCCCGCAAAACTTTTTGCCCGGAAGCAGGCAAAAACTTTTGCGGTCTGCCCCCGGACAGTCGTTTCCGGCCGTGGCAGTGATGCCCCTTGCGGCGAAGGTTCTCAAACGGGTGATGGTTAATACCGGAGGGAACAAACGGCAGGTCCCCGCAAAACGTCAAAACCGCGGCTCCCGAAACTCAACGGGTGATGGGGGCTGAAAACATCAACAGAAGGAGGCACATCATGGCAGTTCGTGGCATTAACAAGGTCATTCTTGTCGGTGTGCGCCGTTGAAGCGCGGTGTTTTATGGAGTGTTGCCTGAAAAGCAACATGGCTTAGTGGTATAGCCATTGCATACTGTGGTTAGCCTTGCTTGGTAACAGGCTCGGAGATCCTGAAAAGGAGAGGTGAACATAGCATCCACAGAAAAGGGTGGTGAATATGGAAATCGTTATAAGTATCACCATTCAATGCAAGATGTATATGGATAAACTGGGTTTGTTGAAGTCGAGATCTATGTGGGAAACAGGAAACCAATAACGCAGAACGATTGAAGCGTTATTCCCGTACTAGCACAAGAAATCCGTCCGACGTTGATTGTGACCACTCTAACGGGCCAGCTATTGATGAAATAGTTAAACGATCGAAAGACATCCTAAGTACATCGCATCTCCACACCGTGAAACTACGGGACTACCTAAACTGGATTTATACCCAGCATGGTAGCGGAGTCTCCATAGTACTCAAGGTCGGCCTGTAATGGGTTCCGGCAGTCCGCATTATACGGAAGCAGCAAAGGTATAAATCAACCGGAAGGAAGATGAAAGCCTCACAGTGCTGCGGGGAAGGGAGACAGTTGTTAGATACATCAATCTCTAAGAGGAGGGTTAGCCAATGCTGCCTGATGAACTTGAGAAAAGATTAGATGGAATTGAGGATGCTTCAAAAAAAGGGTATCCAGTACGTAATCTATACAAAATTGCGTGTGAGCCCGGACTGTGGCTGCAAGCCTACGTGAATATACGGGCCAATGCAGGTGCACTGACTCAAGGTGTATCAACAGATACCATTGATGGCTTTTCTATCGAAAGAGCAGAGAAGCTGGCAAAAACATTGCGGAGTAGAGAATACGTAGCGAAACCTGTACGCAGAGTTCAGATCCCAAAAAAGGACGGAAAAACCAGACCGCTGGGGATTCCAGGTGGAGACGATAAACTGGCGCAAGAAGTAGCAAGAATTATTCTGGAAAGGGTTTATGAACCAGTATTCTCTGAACACTCTCATGGATTCAGACCAAAACGTTCGTGTGAAACTGCGCTCAGATCTATTCGTCCAGTCTGGAACGGAGTTAAATGGATCGTGGACGTTGATATCAAAGGTTTCTTTGACAATATCCCCCACAAACTATTGCTGAATACACTGGCAGAGAAAATTAAGGATAAGAATTTCCTGAAATTAATCGAACAGTGGCTGAAGGCAGGATATGTGGACAATTGGAAATACCATCGCTCATATTCTGGTACGCCACAAGGTGGGATAATTTCTCCCTTACTGGCAAATATATACCTCGACAAACTGGACCGTTTTGTAGAACAGAATTTAATTCCTGCATATACAAGCGGTACAAAACGAAGAGCGAATCCAGATATGAACAGGCTGGCCCATAAGATTCATAAACTACGAAAGAAAGTAGACGGTATGGCAACTGATTCTGAATCAGAAAAAGAAGCCATAAAGAAAGAAATTGAACGACTGCTTGAAGAAAAACGTTCTATACCATCTCAGGTCATGAACGATCCAAACTTCAGGCGTATGTACTATGTTCGATATGCTGATGACTTCGTAATCGGTGTCATCGGCTCGAAGAAAGATGCTGAACATATATCAAGACAGGTCAGAAACTTTATTACTACTTCACTGGGATTGGAAGTTAATGAAGCAAAGACCAGGATCCGCCATATCTCAGAAGGAGTTAATTTTTTAGGCTATGAAATCAGACAGGCAGATGCAAAGAAATTGCTGAAGCAGAAAATGCAAGGGCGGCACGCTCTCCGGAGATCCACCACAGGAATTGTGCAGCTCTTCGTTCCTGACAATATAGCCGCTAAATTTTGTCACCAAAAGAAATATGGCTGTTATGAGAATGTGAAGGCTGTACATCGTTCAAGTCTACAAAATCTCAGTGAAGCTGAAATTGTTCTGACTTTCAACGCGGAAATGCGCGGATTGGCGAACTACTACAGTCTGGCGCTGGACATGAAATATAAATTATCAAAATTATATTTCATATGGCAAATAAGCCTTTTTAAGACCCTGGCGAATAAACGACGTAGTTCAGTGAATAAAGTCGCCAAATCGCTACGGCAAAATAATGGAGATCTGGCTATTACCGTTCAGGCCAAAAATGGATCCCGAAAGATTGAGGTTTTCAAACTCAAACATGTCAATCGCAACCGAACAACGATTGTCGATACGGAACCGAGAACCGCACATATCACAACCCGCACAACAGAGATCATGCGTCGATTAGGGGCAAGGATCTGCGAGTATTGTGCGAAGACTGGGCGCTGCGAAGTACATCATGTCAGAAAGCTAAAAGACCTGAAGAAAGGTCGTAAGGCCGGATATAAACCCAGCCTGTGGCAACTAATGATGATCGCACGCCGCCGGAAAACGATGATTTTGTGCGCAAGTTGCCACGACAAGTTACATAGCGGAAAACTACCCGATTTGAGACAGGAAAAGGGAAGAATACTCCTGCAACCACCTGTCTCAAGCGGGGATTCTGCTAAATGAGTTTATCCCCAATAAGCTAGCAATGGAGAGCCGTATGCACTGAAAGGTGCACGTACGGTTCGGAGGGGGGGTAACGGTGATCTAACTCAAGATAAGCAGGACATATTCGCCATTTATCTTGAAAGACCACACGTACCCTACCCTACCGTCTGGGAAAAGATCCGGAAGTCCGTTACATCCCCAACGGGGGCGCAGTGGCAAACCTGCAGGTGGCCACGTCAGAAAGCTGGCGTGACAAACAGACGGGGGAGATGCGGGAGCAGACGGAATGGCATCGCGTGGTGTTGTTCGGCAAGCTCGCGGAAGTGGCTGGTGAATATCTGCGTAAGGGCGCGCAGGTCTACATCGAGGGGCAACTCCGTACCCGTAGCTGGGACGACAACAACGGCGTCACCCGTTACATCACTGAAATCCTTGTTAAAACCACGGGCACCATGCAGATGTTGGGACGTGCCGCAGGTGC
>NZ_PTSN01000050.1:0-4411 GCF_002965865.1 Escherichia sp. MOD1-EC6098 | reverse complement strand
TTTGCCTGGCGGAGATAGCGCGGTGGTCCCACCTGACCCCATGCCGAACTCAGAAGTGAAACGCCGTAGCGCCGATGGTAGTGTGGGGCCTCCCCATGCGAGAGTAGGGAACTGCCAGGCATCAAATAAAGCGAAAGGCCATCCGTAAGGATGGCCTTTTTGTGCTGGTGAAAACTCTTCCTGTCGTTATATCTACAAGCCATCCCCCCGCAGATACGGTAAACTAGCCACGTTTTTGCATCAGGAAAGCAGCTATGAACCACTCCTTAAAACCCTGGAACACCTTCGGCATTGATCGCAATGCGAAGCACATTGTATGCGTGGAAGACGAAAAACAACTACTCAATGCCTGGCAGCATGCAACCGCAGAAGGACAGCCAGTTCTTATTCTGGGTGAAGGAAGTAACGTACTTTTCCTGGAAGATTACTGCGGAACGGTGATTATCAACCGGATCAAAGGTATTGAAATTAACGATACGCCTGATGCTTGGTATTTACATGTTGGGGCGGGAGAAAACTGGCATCATCTGGTGAAATACACTTTGCAGCAAGGTATGCCCGGTCTGGAAAATTTGGCATTAATTCCGGGCTGTGTCGGCTCATCGCCTATCCAGAATATTGGTGCTTATGGCGTAGAATTACAGCGAGTTTGCGATTATGTTGACTGCGTTGAACTGACGACAGGCAAGCAAGTGCGCTTAACAGCTAAAGAGTGTCGTTTTGGTTATCGTGACAGTATTTTTAAGCATGAATATCAGGATCGCTTCGCCATTGTAGCCGTAGGTCTGCGCCTGCCAAAAGAGTGGCAACCTGTACTGACCTATGGTGATTTAACTCGTCTGGAGCCTTCAACGGTGACACCACAGCAAGTATTTGATGCGGTGTGTCATATGAGAACTACAAAACTTCCCGATCCAAAAGTGAACGGTAATGCCGGTAGTTTCTTCAAAAATCCTGTTGTTTCAGTCGAAATGGCTAAAGCGTTACTGGCACAATTTCCAACGGCACCTAATTACCTCCAGGCGGATGGTTCAGTAAAACTGGCTGCTGGCTGGCTCATCGATCAGTGTCAGCTAAAAGGGGCACAGATTGGCGGGGCTGCGGTACATCGTCAACAGGCGCTAGTTCTTATTAATGAAGGCAATGCGAAAAGTGAAGACGTCGTACAACTGGCACATCACGTAAGGCAGAAAGTCGGTGAAAGATTTAACGTCTGGCTTGAACCCGAAGTCCGCTTTATTGGTGCATCAGGTGAAGTGAGCGCAGTGGAGACAATTTCATGAAGGATAATACTGTTCCACTGAAATTGATCGCCCTGTTAGCGAACGGCGAATTTCACTCCGGCGAGCAACTGGGTGAAACGTTGGGAATGAGTCGGGCGGCTATTAATAAACACATTCAGACACTGCGTGACTGGGGTGTTGATGTATTTACCGTTCCGGGCAAAGGATACAGCCTGCCTGAACCAATCCAGTTACTTAATGCCGAACAGATATTGAGTCACCTGGATGGTGGTAATGTTGCTGTGTTACCGGTGATTGATTCTACGAACCAGTACCTCCTTGACCGTATAGGAGAGCTTAAATCGGGCGATGCCTGTGTCGCAGAATATCAGCAAGCGGGTCGTGGTCGCCGTGGGCGGAAATGGTTTTCTCCTTTTGGCGCAAACTTATATTTATCAATGTTCTGGCGTCTGGAGCAAGGCCCTGCTGCGGCGATTGGTTTAAGCCTGGTTATCGGTATCGTGATGGCGGAAGTACTACGCACGCTGGGAGCTGATAAAGTTCGTGTTAAATGGCCAAACGACCTCTATCTGCAGGATCGCAAGCTGGCGGGTATTCTCGTTGAACTGACGGGCAAAACCGGCGATGCGGCACAAATTGTCATCGGTGCCGGGATCAACATGGCCATGCGTCGAGTCGAAGAGAGTGTCGTTAATCAGGGATGGATCACCTTGCAAGAAGCGGGGATCAATCTGGATCGTAATACTCTGGCAGCCACGCTTATACGTGAATTACGGGCGGCGCTGGAACTCTTCGAGCAAGAAGGACTTACTCCTTATTTGGCTCGTTGGGAAAAACTGGATAATTTTATTAATCGCCCAGTGAAACTTATCATTGGTGATAAAGAAATATTTGGGATTTCGCGCGGGATAGATAACCAAGGCGCATTATTGCTTGAACAGGATGGGATAATTAAACCCTGGATGGGCGGTGAAATATCGCTACGAAGCGCAGATAAATAAAAAAGGGAGCAATAGCTCCCCCTTTAAATTATTTGCGTAGTCTGACTTCTTCTACCGCATGATTAGCACTTTTGGTCAGGATCAGGCTGGCACGTTCGCGAGTAGGAAGAATATTTTGCTTTAAGTTCAGCCAGTTGATTTCCTTCCAAAGCGTCAAGGCAGTATTGATCGCTTCTTCTTTTGTTAATTTAGCGTAGTTATGGAAATAGGAATCCGGATCTGTAAAAGCGCCTTCACGGAATTTCAGGAAGCGGTTGATATACCATGTCTGCAGTAAGTCTTCAGGAGCATCAACATATATCGAAAAATCGACAAAATCAGAAACAAAAACATGATGCGGATCGTGTGGGTAATCCATACCGCTCTGTAAGACATTTAATCCTTCAAGAATTAAAATATCAGGCTGCACGACAGTTTTATCGCCATCCGGGATCACATCATAAATAAGATGCGAGTAAACCGGTGCTGTAACGTTTGGCACTCCCGATTTTAGATCGGAAACAAACTTCACCAGACGATGCATATCGTACGACTCCGGGAAGCCTTTCTTCTTCATCAGACCACGTTCTTTAAGCACTTTGTTGGGATGAAGAAAACCATCGGTGGTGATCAGTTCAACACGACGGTGTTCCGGCCAACGGCTTAATAGAGCCTGTAATACACGGGCGGTCGTACTTTTCCCCACCGCAACGCTACCCGCGATGCTGATAATGTAAGGAATACGTTGTCCGTTAGTACCAAGAAATTGTTCCAGAACTGCCTGACGGCGCAAGTTTGAGCTTATATAGAAGTTCAGCAAACGCGATAAAGGCAAATAGATCTCGGCAACTTCTTCTAACGAGAGATCCTCATTTATACCTTTGAGACGGGCGATCTCATCTTCCGATAACGTCATAGGTACGGAATCACGCAGAGCTGCCCACTGGTTGCGGTCAAACTGTAGGTAAGGCGTCATTAACGTTTGCTCTTTTATACTCATAAGCATGTTTCTGGCGATCATAGCTCTATCGGCAAAGCGATATTTGCCATGGCGCGTCACAGTTCTGTTGAATGGGTTAATGGGCAGGAGGGTAACACCAGATTGGGAGGAATAATAAGAAAAAATCTCTTTCGACAAGCTATCGTTGAAAAGCAATGTGACAGATATTCCATCTACTAAAAAGAATTGTGTTTTAGCTTGAGTGCATTGTTAAACAGAATGATGCTGAAAAAGTATGCTAATCTGTCCCCAGTTTGACTGTTTCTTCATCCAGTTGTGTAAAATGTGACCGATAAAACAAATTATGCAATTTTTTAGTTGCATGAGCGCGCATGTCTCCATAGAATGCGCGCTACTTGATGCCGACTTAGCTCAGTAGGTAGAGCAACTGACTTGTAATCAGTAGGTCACCAGTTCGATTCCGGTAGTCGGCACCATCAAGTCCGGTGGGGTTCCCGAGCGGCCAAAGGGAGCAGACTGTAAATCTGCCGTCACAGACTTCGAAGGTTCGAATCCTTCCCCCACCACCAATTTCGGCCACGCGATGCGTAGCCCGAGACGATAAGTTCGCTTACCGGCTCGAATAAAGAGAGCTTCTCTCGATATTCAGTGCAGAATGAAAATCAGGTAGCCGAGTTCCAGGATGCGGGCATCGTATAATGGCTATTACCTCAGCCTTCCAAGCTGATGATGCGGGTTCGATTCCCGCTGCCCGCTCCAAGATGTGCTGATATAGCTCAGTTGGTAGAGCGCACCCTTGGTAAGGGTGAGGTCGGCAGTTCGAATCTGCCTATCAGCACCACTTCTTTTCTCCTCCCTGTTTTTTCCTTCTGTTTATTGCATTCAACAAGTCGGGCATGTTGCCTGGTTGATGTGGTGATATCACCGATTTATCCGTGTCTTAGAGGGACAATCGATGTCTAAAGAAAAGTTTGAACGTACAAAACCGCACGTTAACGTCGGTACTATCGGCCACGTTGACCATGGTAAAACAACGCTGACCGCTGCAATCACTACCGTACTGGCTAAAACCTACGGCGGTGCTGCTCGCGCATTCGATCAGATCGATAACGCGCCGGAAGAAAAAGCTCGTGGTATCACCATCAACACTTCTCACGTTGAATACGACACCCCGACCCGTCACTACGCACACGTAGACTGCCCGGGGCACGCCGACTATGTTAAAA
>NZ_PTSN01000004.1:0-281414 GCF_002965865.1 Escherichia sp. MOD1-EC6098 | reverse complement strand
AATGAATGAAGACGACTGCAAAATAAGAAGAGGAAATGCAGCAGAATTATTTTCAGGGATACGGCACATCGCTATTAATATTTTGACGAATGATAAGGTATTCAAGGCAGGGTTAAGACGTAAGATGCGAAAAGCAGCTATGGACAGAAACTACCTGGCGTCAGTCCTTGCGGGGAGCGGGCTTTCGTAATCTTGCCCTGGTTATTGGGGCCAGTGAGGGTAAAGAATCTCAATGGGTTCGAGTTGAACTTAGCGATGGGAAAATACATGGGCATCCCATATCACTCGATGAATTCCGAAGGCTAACAACACCATGAACATTGATTTCTTAGGAAAAAAAGGGAATGTTGTTTTTAATGACGTTTCCCTGAAGCAAAGTATCCCTCTTAATGAACAGCGAGATGAACTTAAGGAAGATATGCTCCAGGTTGAATATCCAGGTGGGTATCTTTTGGATGTTGGGTGGCGACCATCTTTTGATATAAATGGGAAGTTTTATATTTGTTTAATAAAAGATTTTGATTGGGATATTCCCATTTATAATGGCTCTGCGAAAGATATTGTCTCATTATTATTTGAAATTAACCAAGCTATAAATAAACTTTAAAAAAGCTGGGAGGAAAATTAAATCTTCCCGGCTTTTTATTATTTAATTCTCGTTTAGCACACTAAACGCCCCATCACACATTCCTACAACAGGATTAACTCCACAAATCTCATTTCCCATCGTCTACACTTACTCCTGTAAACCGTTCAGGAGCAGTAATGGATCACCAACTATTAGATGACAGCCCCCTTATCCGCATTTTTGCTTTGCATGCGTTACACAATCTCAAAGAGCGAGGCTTAACGCGCGGGGCGCTTCTCGATTATCACAGCCGCTATAAACTCGTCTTTCTGGCTCATTCCCAGCCTGAGTACCGCAAACTTGGCCCGTTTGTGGCTGATATTCACCGGTGGCAAAATCTGGATGACTATTACAACGAATATCGCCAACGCGTAATTGTTTTGCTTTCTCACCCCGCCAACCCGCGCGATCACACCAACGTTTTGATGCACGTTCAGGGTTATTTTCGCCCGTACCTTGATTCTACAGAACGCCAGCAACTGGCTGCGCTTATCGACAGTTATCGCCGTGGCGAGCAGCCTCTTCTTGCGCCGCTGATGCGTATCAAACACTATATGGCGCTTTATCCTAACGCCTGGCTTTCAGGGCAGCGTTATTTCGAACTTTGGCCGCGTATTTTTAACTTGCGCTATGCAGGAGTTTTATGACCACCCATCTGGTCTGGTTCCGCCAGGATTTACGTCTGCACGATAATCTGGCGCTGGCGGCCGCCTGTCGCAATCCGTCTGCACGCGTGCTGGCGCTGTATATTGCTACACCTCGTCAGTGGGCGACGCATAATATGTCGCCGCGTCAGGCTGAATTTATCAATGCTCAACTTAATACACTGCAAATCATGCTGGCGGAAAAAGGCATTCCCTTGTTGTTTCATGAAGTGGATGATTTTGCCGCCAGCGTTGAAATGGTTAAACAGGTGTGTGAGGAGAACCGCGTAACCCATCTGTTTTATAACTATCAGTACGAGGTGAACGAGCGAGCGCGGGATGCCCTGGTTGAGAAAACGTTGCATAACGTGGTGTGTGAAGGATTTGACGGCAGCGTGATCCTGCCACCGGGCGCGGTGATGACCGGCAATCATGAGATGTACAAAGTTTTTACTCCGTTTAAAAATGCCTGGCTGAAACGGCTGCGGGAAGGGATACCGGAGTGCGTCGCTGCACCAAAAGTTCGTAGTAGCGGATCGATAGCGCCCCCGTCATCCATTACGTTGAATTATCCCCGTCAGTCTTTCGACACAGCGCATTTTCCGGTGGAAGAAAAAACGGCGATTGCACAATTACGCCAGTTTTGCCAGAGCGGTGCCGGAGAGTATGAGCAACAAAGAAATTTTCCGGCAGTGGAAGGCACCAGCCGTTTGTCCGCCAGCCTGGCCACGGGAGGATTATCGCCTCGTCAGTGTTTGCATCGCCTGCTGGCAGAGCAACCGCAGGCACTGGAGGGCGGGGCGGGTAGCATCTGGCTTAATGAGCTGATCTGGCGCGAGTTCTACCGCCATCTGATGACGTATCACCCCTCGCTGTGTAAACATCGCCCGTTTATTGCCTGGACCGATCGCGTCCAGTGGCAGAGTAACCCCGCGCATTTAAAGGCCTGGCAGGAAGGCAAGACCGGCTATCCGATTGTTGATGCTGCCATGCGCCAGCTTAATGGCACTGGCTGGATGCATAACCGTCTGCGGATGATTACTGCCAGTTTTCTGGTGAAAGATTTGTTGATCGACTGGCGCGAAGGCGAGCGATATTTTATGTCGCAACTGATTGATGGTGATTTGGCTGCCAATAACGGCGGCTGGCAATGGGCGGCTTCTACCGGAACTGATGCCGCGCCGTATTTCCGTATCTTTAACCCGACAACTCAGGGCGAGAAATTTGACCGCGAAGGTGAGTTTATCCGCCAGTGGTTACCGGAACTGCGCGATGTGCCGGGGAAATTGGTGCATGAGCCGTGGAAATGGGCGGAGAAAGCAGGCGTGAGGCTGGATTATCCGCAACCGATTGTTGATCACAAAGAAGCGAGAGTACGAACGTTGGCAGCGTATGAGGCTGCGAGGAAGTGGAAATAACTGACGCGTCAGGCAATCGTGCCCGGATGCCGGATGCCGGATGCCGGATGCCGGATGCCGGATGCCGGATGCCGGATGCCGGATGCCGGATGCCGGATGCCGGATGCGGCGTGAACGCCTTATCCGGCCTACTAAATAGTGCAAAATCAATATATTGCAGGGGACTCCAGGCCTGATAAGACGCGTCAGCGTCGCATCAGGCACCGGTGTTGACTTATTAAGACTCCAGCGCCAGCGCACGGTTTCTGAACTTAAGCGCCTGGTACAGCCAAATCATCAGTACCAGCCCCACACAAGCCAGCGCACCCCAGGTGATTTGATCGAACACTTCAATATATGCATTGATGGAGTAGTTGATCGCCCCGGAAGCATCAAACGAAGCTTGCGATGTCTGATCGGCAATGACCCCCGCCAGATAGTTGGCAATCGCACCAGAAAGCAGCATATAAATGCCGGTTAATACACCGGTCACGCCGGGGATTTCAATGCGTGTAATTTGCGACATGGCAACCGGGTCGATAAACAGTTCGGCAAAGCCCATCACCGCCAGCCCCAGCACCATCAGTGGCAGAGAAGAGTGACCATACATTGCAGACCAGCGGGCACTTAAGGCCAGAATGCAGAATCCGGCACTCATCAGGCCGAGGCCAAGTGCAAATTTCCCCCAGATGCGCACGGTACGATTACCCGCGACACTCTCTTTTACGACCCACGCCAGGAACACACCGCACAGCATCACGGCAAAGGCATTAATCGACTGGAACATGGCGGTCGGAACGGTGTAACCAAAAATATCGCGGTTAACGAAACGGTCGATATAAAGGCTGATTGAACTGCCGCCCTGCTGTGCAAAGGCCCAGAACAACATGCTGAAGAAGGTAAGAGTGACAATCAGCCCCAGCTCTTTACGCTGTTTCTGGTTTTCTGCTTTGCGATAAATTTTTGCCAGCACGCCAAGACCAATGATAGTGGCGACAATTAAGGCGTAAACCGACCACTCTTTCCAGAACAATACGGTAATCAGTGCAGGCGTTGCGACCAGCAGAACCAGCAGCCATCCCCAGTTTGGCAGGAGAACGTTTTTCGCACACAGTACCTCTTTGTTAACGCCGCGGGTATGAGCGAAATGACGATTGCCACATAAGAAGATAACCAGCCCGGCGATCATCCCAACCGCAGCCAGGCCAAAGCCCATTGCCCAACTGTACTCTTGCTGGGCATAACCGCAGGCGATAGGTGCGATAATAGAACCCACGTTACCCGCCGCATACATCAGCGAGAAACCGCCATCACGACGTGGATCGGTTGGCTCGTAGAGTTCACCTAGCAGGCAACTGACGTTAGATTTAAACAGACCATAGCCGCAGACGATAATCGCCAGCGAGAGATAAAGGAATGTCGGGTGGATTTCGCTGGCACCCAGCACCAGATGCCCGATCGCCATCAACAACGCCCCCAACATCACTGCCATGCGGTTGCCGAGAACCTTATCCGCGAGGAAACCGCCAAGGATCGGCGTGACATACACCAGCGAACAGTAGGCGCTGAATAACGCGTAAGCGTGAGTATCGTTGTATTTCAGTTGGTTGGTGAGATAGAGAATCAGCAGGGCACGCATGCCGTAGAAGCTAAAATATTCCCAGATTTGTAGCGCGACAACGTAGTAGATAGCGCGCGGCTGTGATGCGTGTTTATTCATAATAATTCCGCGGTTGGATGCGACACCACGTAATAGTTGCGTGGCGTGCGTGTGTTTCTTTAAAGTTAAAACCTTGAAACAGATCTGATTATTTATGCAATATGCTGTCTGTTTGCATAAATATACATGAACTATGGCGTGGCGAGATAAACAATTTGCGTCTTTTGGCGGTGTGTTTGTTTCTTAATATGTCAAAAGATTGGCTATCGACGAACAGGCGAGGTAACGCTATGTTAACGGTGGAGCTATCAGAATACAGAAGGCGCGAAGATGAAAAACACCGAACTGGAACAACTGATTAACGAGAAACTGAACAGCGCGGCGATAAGTGATTACGCGCCGAATGGCTTGCAAGTGGAAGGCCAGGAGACGGTGCAAAAAATTGTTACCGGCGTCACCGCCAGCCAGGCGCTGCTCGATGAAGCTGTGCGTCTTGAGGCTGATGCGGTGATCGTGCATCACGGCTACTTCTGGAAAGGCGAATCGCCGGTGATTCGCGGCATGAAGCGTAACCGTTTGAAAACCTTGCTGGCGAATGACATCAACCTGTATGGCTGGCATCTGCCGTTGGATGCGCATCCGGAACTGGGCAATAACGCGCAGTTAGCGGCATTGTTGGGGATTACGGTAATGGGTGAGATCGAACCACTTGTGCCGTGGGGTGAACTGACGATGCCGGTGCCGGGGCTGGAACTTGCCTCGTGGATTGAAGCGCGTCTGGGACGCAAGCCGTTGTGGTGTGGCGACAACGGCCCGGAGGTGGTACAGCGCGTCGCCTGGTGCACGGGGGGCGGGCAAAGTTTTATCGATAGCGCCGCGCGTTTTGGCGTGGATGCTTTTATTACTGGCGAAGTTTCTGAACAAACCATTCATTCTGCCCGCGAGCAGGGATTGCATTTTTATGCTGCGGGGCACCATGCTACTGAACGCGGTGGTATTCGCGCGTTAAGCGAGTGGTTGAATGAAAATACCGATCTTGATGTGACCTTTATTGATATTCCTAATCCTGCATAACGAATAATCAGAGGGATCGAAAGTGCAACGAGCGCGTTGTTATCTGTTAGGCGAAACGGCGGTAGTGCTGGAGCTGGAGCCGCCAGTGACGTTGGCAAGCCAGAAACGTATCTGGCGACTGGCCCAGCGTCTGGTGGATATGCCGAATGTGGTTGAAGCCATTCCCGGCATGAACAATATCACGGTGATTTTACGTAATCCGGAGTCGCTGGCGCTGGATGCTATAGAGCGTTTGCAACGCTGGTGGGAGGAGAGTGAGGCACTGGAGCCAGAGTCACGCTTTATCGAAATCCCGGTGGTTTATGGTGGCGCAGGCGGGCCGGATTTGTCGGTGGTTGCGGCGCATTGTGGGTTGAGCGAAAAACAGGTTGTTGAATTGCACTCCTCCGTGGAATACGTGGTCTGGTTTTTAGGTTTTCAACCGGGCTTCCCGTATCTCGGGAGTTTACCGGAACAACTAAACACGCCACGACGCGCAGAACCGCGCTTGCTTGTTCCGGCGGGGTCTGTCGGGATCGGTGGATCGCAAACGGGTGTTTATCCGGTGGCAACGCCGGGCGGTTGGCAGTTGATTGGTCATACCTCGCTCAGTTTGTTTGACCCGACCCGTGACGAGCCTATCTTATTACGTCCTGGAGACAGCGTGCGCTTTGTGCCGCAGAAGGAGGGAGTATGCTGAAGATTATTCGCGCGGGGATGTACACCACTGTTCAGGATGGCGGTCGTCACGGCTTTCGCCAGTCGGGTATCAGCCACTGTGGAGCGCTGGATTTGCCTGCGCTGCGCATTGCTAACCTGCTGGTGGGTAATGATGCTAACGCTCCGGCACTGGAAATCACGCTCGGTCAGTTAACGGTTGAATTTGAACGCGACGGCTGGTTTGCCCTGACAGGCGCGGGTTGCGAAGCTCGGTTGGATGATAACGCCGTCTGGACGGGCTGGCGTTTGCCGATGAAAGCAGGTCAGCGTTTAACGCTTAAACGCCCACAACATGGTGTACGCAGCTATCTGGCCGTGGCGGGCGGTATTGATGTTCCGCCAGTGATGGGATCATGCAGTACCGATCTCAAAGTAGGGATTGGCGGGCTGGAAGGGCGCTTACTGAAGGATGGAGACCGACTCCCCATCGGCAAAGCGAAGCGTGATTTTATGGAAGCGCAAGGCGTTAAACAGTTGCTGTGGGGTAACCGGATTCGCGCCTTACCGGGGCCGGAATACCATGAGTTCGATCGCGCCTCGCAGGATGCATTCTGGCGTTCGCCCTGGCAGCTTAGCCCGCAAAGTAACCGGATGGGCTATCGCTTACAGGGGCAAATCTTAAAGCGTAATACATCCCGCGAGTTGTTATCTCACGGCTTGCTGCCGGGCGTGGTGCAGGTGCCGCATAACGGTCAGCCGATTGTGTTGATGAATGATGCACAGACGACCGGCGGTTATCCGCGCATTGCCTGTATCATTGAGGCCGATATGTACCATCTGGCGCAAATTCCACTCGGACAGCCGATTCATTTTGTCCAGTGTTCACTGGAAGAGGCACTAAAAGCGCGGCAGGATCAGCAACGTTATTTCGAACAATTAGCGTGGCGGCTGCACAATGAAAATTGACCTGAACGCCGATCTGGGTGAAGGCTGCGCCAGTGACGCTGAGCTATTAACGCTGGTTTCCTCAGTCAATATTGCCTGTGGATTTCATGCAGGCGACGCGCAAACTATGCAGGCTTGCGTGCGTGAAGCAATAAAAAATAGTGTAGCGATTGGCGCGCACCCGAGTTTCCCCGACAGGGAAAACTTTGGACGCAGCGCCATGCAACTGCCGCCGGAAACGGTTTACGCCCAGACGTTGTATCAGATTGGCGCGCTGGCGGCGATTGCCCGTGGTGAAGGTGGTGTGATGCGTCACGTCAAACCCCATGGCATGCTGTACAACCAGGCGGCGAGAGACGCACAACTGGCAGACGCCATCGCCAGAGCGGTTTACGCTTGCGATCCGGCATTGATTCTCGTTGGACTGGCAGGAAGCGAACTGATTCGTGCAGGCAAGCGATATGGCCTGACAACGCGTGAGGAAGTGTTTGCCGATCGTGGATATCAGGCTGACGGCTCGCTGGTGTCGCGAAGCCAGCCAGGCGCGTTGATTGAAGATGAAGAACAGGCGTTGGGGCAAACGCTGGAGATGGTGCAACACGGCAGAGTGAAGAGTATCACTGGCGAATGGGCGACGGTAACAGTACAGACAGTCTGTTTGCATGGCGACGGTGAGCATGCACTGGCATTCGCCCGCCGACTACGATCTGCATTTGCCGAAAAAGGGATTATGGTTGCAGCATAATCCCGTTGAATAAAGAACGAAAAAAGGAAATCACCATGCCTGAAGGCCCGGAGATCCGCCGTGCAGCGGATAACCTGGAGGCGGCGATCAAAGGCAAACCACTGACCGATGTCTGGTTTGCCTTCCCGCAGTTAAAAACTTATCAATCACAACTTATTGGTCAACACGTCACCCATGTGGAAACGCGCGGAAAAGCGTTGCTGACCCATTTTTCCGGCGGGTTAACGCTTTATAGCCATAACCAACTCTACGGTGTCTGGCGAGTGGTTGATACCGGCGAAGAGCCGCAGACCACGCGGGTGTTGCGGGTAAAACTGCAAACGGCCGACAAAACCATTCTGCTTTATAGCGCCTCGGATATTGAGATGTTGACGCCGGGACAATTGACTACGCATCCGTTCTTACAACGGGTCGGCCCCGATGTGCTCGACCCGAATCTGACGCCGGAAGGGGTGAAAGAACGGTTATTGTCGCTGCGCTTTCGTAACCGTCAGTTTGCCGGATTACTGCTCGATCAGGCGTTTCTGGCGGGGCTGGGCAACTATCTGCGGGTGGAGATCCTTTGGCAGGTTGGGTTGACCGGAAATCATAAAGCGAAAGAACTTAACGCGACACAACTGGATGCGCTGTCGCACGCGCTACTGGATATCCCGCGCCTCTCGTACAAAACGCGTGGTCAGGTTGATGAGAATAAACATCACGGGGCGCTGTTCAGCTTTAAGGTTTTTCATCGTGATGGTGAGAAGTGCGAACGGTGTGGCAGCATCATTGAGAAAACCACGCTATCTTCGCGCCCGTTTTACTGGTGCCCTGGCTGCCAGCACTAGGCAGAACGTTTCGGCGCATAGGTTGAAATAAACCGCGCAATGGCTGGCCCCGTCAGCAAAATACTGAACAGGCGCAGGGTTTGCATCGCCATGATGAGTGCCATATCGGCATTGCTCCCTGCGGCGATGACCGCTACCGTATCAAGCCCGCCAGGGCTGGTGGCGAGGTAGGCGGTCATAAAATCAATATGCATAAACCAGGTCAGCCCCCACGCCATACCGGCACAAATAGCCAGCAGTGCAAAAATCGACAACAGGATTTGCGGCAGTGGGCGTAATGCCCGCAGTAAGATTTGCTTATCGAAACCCAGCCCAATCCGCCAGCCAATCGCCATATATGCTATCGCCAGCAGCCATTCCGGTAACTCAATCGTGATGAACTCGCCAGACTGGAGCACCGCACCCGCCAGCATCGGGATGAGCATCGTGCCGGAAGGAAGACGCAACAGGCATCCCGCCGTGCCAGCAATGACCGCGAGCAAGACGGTAAACAGGAGATTTATGCTGACGGGCGGGAACCAGACTATTTGCTGATTCATCGCTTCAGCGTTATCGCCCAGCATCATTCGCGCTACCAGAACCGCCGCGCCCGCGACAAACAGAACTCGCAGATACTGCATAAACGCCACCAGGCGAATATCTGCGCCGTAATCTTGTGCCATAGCAACCATTGCCGCCGCACCGCCAGGGGAAGAACCCCAGGCACCGGTATTTCCGGGCAGTGAGCTATAGCGCACCAATAACCAGCCCACGATGGCGCTGGAAAGCAACGTTACCAGCAAAATAGTTAACACAATCGGCCAGTTAACGGCCAGAGTGGTGAGAATAGAACCGGTGAGGTTTTGCGCAATCATGCAGCCAAGAATGGCTTGCGCGGCGAGAAAAGCGGAGCGGGGGAGTTGCAGGGTCACTCCGCGCATACTGAAGATGATCCCGGCGAGCATCGGTCCGAGCAATAGCGCCGCCGGGAGATGTACCGCGAGGAAGCCAATAGAAAGGAGAAGTGACAACACACATAACATTCCCCACTGCAAGACTGGCATCCTTCGTATCCTCGTTATTTTATCTTTGGTGTATCGATACAGCATAAAGAAAGCCGGACCTGGAAAAAATAACGGCAATCAAGGAAAAGGGGAAAATCAGCAATTATCTGAATAAGATGCCCTGTACTGGCAAAGGGCATTAGTCTCATCAGTTGTAGTTAATTTTAAAAAGCACCACCGTGTCGAATAGCCCAGCCTCGATGGGAGTGCCTGGCGTGGACGAAAGTTCAGCCGTATAGTTTTTTTCGTAGATCAACATGTCGCTGGTGAAATCGGCATACTCGCTGTATTTGTTGAAGGTGTAGGGCGAGTCGTTTTCATCCAGTAACCGCAGCTTAAGTCCGTTGCCAATGAGTAATGCTTTATCGTCTTCAACTAACGTTTCTTCTGTATAAAACGAGGAGCTAACCTTAAATCCGTCGGTGCATTGATCATTTTGTGATTTGGTCGTTTTAATACCGAACGTTTTTGTCATGTTATGCCGCCGGATATCCAGCACATTAAATTTACCGAAATCAATCACCTGATTGGCTGGGGTAATAGAAAAATTCACGCTGCAATCCAGCACGCGAATGTTTTCCAGACCGATAATATGATATTTCAGGTTTCTGGCGGTGGGATCTTCGTTAACACTGCCCGCGCCATCAAATTGCACCACGATGTAGTCGCTGAGAGTACTTTGATAATCATGAGGCGGCATGGTGCGGACTTTGACGTAAAGTCGCATACGTGCAATAAAAGTCCGTGATTTATGAATATTTGTCGGCTCACCGGAGCAAAGTTTGTTTTGCCAGCCCATCGCAATGATCTGTTCCGGGGTGTAAATATCAATTTTCTTACTATCGATACACTGATTCGTGTCGATGCGGCTTTGCCCCAGACTGGCGTCATAGTCCACACCTTCATAGGTTACGCCTAATTGATAATAGGGATCCTGCACGCCTGGGTACGGGTTTACCCAAGCAAAAACATGCTCACTCTCAAAGTTGCCGTTAGTATTGTTGTCGCAATAGACGGGAATTCTAATATCATCAGACTCCCAGATTTTATCGCCGGGTTTGGCATTACCCGGTACAGCAAACGGCTGAATATTTTCTGATTTTTCTACCTGACCACCCGATGCACCAAAATAACAGTCCAGCGCCAGCGCAGACCTCAGCGGCAGAAATAGCAGACAAATAACAAGTAATAATCCTTTGCCAGCACTCATTTCTTCGCCTCCACTGGCTGTAAACGGCACGGCCCGTTACAGTCCAGGGTGGTCATTCGCAATGCGTCGTAATCATCCATGTAGCCGAGGTAAAATTGACTGCCGTTATAGCTTCCCGTATGAGTGGTTACCGAGCCGAAAGGTGCGACCATAGTGGTTTTGAAACCGGGGAGTACCCCTTTTTCATTTTGCCCCAGGTAGGCGATAGTCAGATAATAGGCGGTAGGATTTTTCAGTGTCAGTTGGTTGCTCTGTTGGCTAACCTGTAACTGCAGCTCTACATGTTCACCTGTTTTCTTGCGTAACGTTGCAGGTCGCCAGAACAATTTGATACGACTTTGGATAGCGATCTGAAGTACCGCATGATCGCTGCTTTTATCCGGGGCTGGAGGAATTTCGCGCATGTTATAGTAGAACAGCGTTTCGCGATCGCCGGGCAATTTTGGAGTTGATGCTTGTTTTACAATCCGCACTTGCGATGTTGCTTTCGGTTCCAGACGTTGAATCGGTGGCAGGGCGACCAGAAGATCGTCGCTTTTCTCCCCTTTTTCATTTTCTATCCAGGAATAAGCAAGATAAGGCAGTTTGTCACTCTGGTTTTCTATTCGCAGGCTGGTGGCTTTATCATTGGCGTTAAACACAATGCGTGTGCGATCAGGTTGCACTGCAGCGTAGCTACCCAGGCTGACGGTTAACAGAATCAGTGGCAGTCCTTTAATAAATGTCATTCGCTTTTCCTTAATTAATGACAAGGTAAAATCAGGCGTTTTGTTGTGTCTTCCAGACGTTCTGGTAGATGAATAATGCAACTTTGTTTGTCACCCCAGATCACGGTAAATTGTTGATTTTCAGCAACACCGCTTAACCAGGCATGACCTTCTTCGCCAACCATACCCACGCTGATACCGCTGTCATCCTGCCGGATATCGGCACCGAGAGGTGGGAAATGGCCGTTGGCGGTGCGAATGATGGTGTTAACGTCTTTACCGGAACGGGATGCCAGCGATTTGTAACCAATCGCGCCTTCAATCCACGTTTCTTTGATGACATTTTCTGCTACCGTCACGCCGTCAGGTAAATCATTCATGTTGACTGCCACGGTGGACGGCTGGTAACTGGAAATTAGCGGTATCACGGCGATACCAAAATGATTGGTATAATCGAGTTGGCCCTGAACCGGGATATCTGCCACACCATCGGTGCTGATCATCAACCGTGGTTCATTGGTGGAGCTGCGGCGATGGAACGCTGCACCATATTGGGTTGCGGTGAAAGAACCGCTCCAGCTAGTGCTGACAGAGCTGTAATCATTGGCGGCATAGGTGCCAGAAAGATCCCATTCGCCCGCCGAACTCAGATGTTGATAGTTGCCGCTCAACTGTGCGCCATCATCCGGGCGATCGGATTGCATTCCTGCAGACATGCCCCAGCTATTACGTTCATCCAGCGTATCATTCAATGACATGCGGTGTGTGGTGCTGCTGCTACTGTTTTGCATGTCATAACCGATTCGACCACCGTTACCAATGGGTAATGAAATCGACAAGTAAATCTGGTTGTCGCGATCTTTGTCTTCGTAGTGGGTCGTATTGAACGACGTTGAGATTGAGATATCTTTCCAGTCACCAATATCAACATTAAAGCCCGCCGTGATGTTGGCAGTCGTGGAGGCATCTGCGTTCCACCAGGTCTGATGTAAGAGGTTGGCGTACAGGTTGAGATTCAGCGGGATAATCGGTTGGCCTACGGATAAGCTGATTGTCTGTTTTTCATCTTGTGCATCGTTGTCGTTGTATTTGTGATCCAGATAGTTGGCGTAGCTGTGAAAATGACGATCTGAGAAGCGATAAGCGGCGAGCGAAATCGTGCTGTTTGTGGCATCTACTTGTTTGCTGTAATTAAAGCGATAGCTTAAGCCCCGCTCGTCCTGCTGGTTATCAAAATGGCTACTGGCCCAGGTGACATCAAACGATAGCGCGCCAAGCCAGAGCATATTTTGCCCGATACCCAATGCGGCAGAATGGTAGTCATCACCAGAAATCAGCAGGCCGCCGTACAGCGAGGTGTTTGAGAGCATACCCCAGGAAACTTCATTGCTAAAAAAGGTTTCATTTTCAGTTTGATGTGACATGGAGGGTCGTGGCTGGCCTGCGGCCAGTTTATAGCGAGCCTGCCCCTGGCGCGTCAGGAAGGGCGTTGATGCTGCCGACACCTGGAAATTATTCACACGACCATCTTCCTCTGTCACTTTAACATCTAACGTACCCTGGACGGACTGATTAAGGTCATCAATGATAAACGGGCCTGGCGGGACTTTTTTCTGGTAAATAACGCGGCCTGATTGACTGATAGTCACCGTGGCATTGGTTTGTGCTATACCGCTAATTTGTGGGGCGTAGCCGCGCAGTTCCCACGGTAACATCCGATCGTCACTCGCCAGTGCCGCGCCGGTATAAGAAAAGCCATCGAAAATATTGGAACTGAAATCCGTTTCACCGAGGGTTAATTTTGAACCTAATTGCGGTAATGGGCGAAAAAGATAAGTGCGTGATATTTCGCCTGACTGTTCATGGTTATCATCGCTATCGGTCTGATTCAACTGGTAATCACTGCGTAAGCGCCATGCCCCTGCGTTAATTCCGACTGTTCCGTAGGCGTTCAGGTTAGTGCTGCTGCTGCCATCCTGTGGGCGGTAGCTGCTGGCAAACAGGTTGTAATCCATCAGGATCCCGGCGACACCTTCTTTCCATGTGGAGGGGGGCATCCAGTTTTCTGAATGCCACGCCAGCCAGGCTTGCGGAATAGTGATATTCAGTTGCTGATTGGTCTGATCAAAATTGAAGAGCATTTCAGGTCGGGAGCTAAAATCGACGCACTGATTTATCAGTGGTAACGACTGACGGACTTCAGGTTTTAAGCCAAATTTATCGACCAGTAATTCATTGATGCACGGAATGGTTTTATCACCATTTTTTTGCCAGTTAATTTTTTGCCCATTACTGATTTGGTTATTATTTGCTACAATGCTAACAAAATATTCACCGGGAACAATGACACCTTTTTCCTTTAATAATGAAATATCAATGCGGTCGCGCATTGATTTATCGAGGACATTCAGGTTGAATTCGACCGCCACTGCGGAAGGCATCGCCATGACCAGACAGGATACAAAAGAGAGTCGATAAATATTCACGGTGTCCATACCTGATAAATATTTGAAGAAAGGCGGCGATGACGCCGCCAAAATAATACTTATTTATAATCCAGCACGTAGGTCGCGTTAGCCGTAACTGCGCCTGGAGTTACTGGTGTAACCTGATCAATTTGTTCCATCCAGGCAAAGAAATTCAGCGTTTGCTCGCTGGACGTCGGTGCCAGGTCGATGTCCGGAGAAGCTGTGCCTAAAATGATATTACTTTGATCCTTATTCATTAAACGCACACCGACACCGGTGGCTTCTCCAGTGCTGGTATTGTTGAGTATCGGGTCTGCACCGGTGGTTTTCGCTGAGCTGTCAAAGGTGACCGCGACTTTAGAAATCTTGCCACCGGAACCGTTATTAGAGTTTTCCAGATCGCAATTGACTAAGCGTAGGTCGACAGCAACGACATCGCTGTGATGTGACTGATTAATGTGGCTGGTGGTCACCTGGCCGAGTTCAACTTCTTTATCGATATCATCCTGATGGATTTCACATGGTGCTTCAATAACTTCACCTTTAAAGTGAATTTCACCGGAACCTTCATCAGCAGCATGAACAGGTGCTGTGAACAACAGAGATACAGCCAGTGCAGCTAATGTTTTTTGTCCTTTAAACATAACTGAGTCCTTTAAATAAAGAGATAGAGTATTGCGTGACAAGAATATCTGAGCTGGCAATTGAATATGTTTTGTTTTATTTAACAATATTAAAAATCTTGTTATGTAATAGGACCATTAATTGATTATGTAAATTTATTGTTTTATGTGATGAAGGTAGGGCGCATTTGGATATGCATAATTTTCATTGGGTTAATGATGCTACCGACGGGGAAGTATAAAGTTAAACTTATCATTCTGCTCAGAATATGAGTTATCACATTTTTTAACCCTATTTATGGATATTTGTACTCGATTTAATTTTTACAGTTTTTTGTGTTTAGGCATATAAAAATTAACCCGCCATATAGAGGACGGGTTAAAAGAATTTACTGCGCAGTAATCAAAGACTAGCGTTTGATATCGCTTTTAAAATCGCGTTTTTCGTAACCAGTATACAGTTGGCGTGGACGGGCGATTTTCATGCCTTCGTTATGCATTTCGCTCCAGTGAGCAATCCAGCCGACAGTACGCGCCATGGCGAAGATCACGGTGAACATAGAAGACGGAATACCCATCGCTTTCAGAATGATACCGGAGTAGAAATCTACGTTCGGGTACAGTTTCTTCTCGATAAAGTACGGGTCATTCAGCGCGATGTTTTCCAGCTCCATAGCCACTTCCAGCAGCTCATCTTTGCTGCCCAGCTCTTTCAGCACTTCGTGGCAGGTTTCACGCATTACTGTGGCGCGTGGGTCGTAGTTTTTATACACGCGGTGACCGAAGCCCATCAGGCGGAAAGAGTCATTTTTATCTTTCGCACGACGCATAAATTCCGGAATGTGTTTCACCGAGCTGATTTCTTCCAGCATTTTCAGCGCAGCTTCGTTAGCACCACCGTGAGCCGGTCCCCACAGAGAGGCGATACCTGCTGCGATACAGGCGAACGGGTTCGCACCCGAAGAGCCAGCGGTACGCACGGTAGAGGTCGACGCGTTCTGTTCATGGTCTGCGTGCAGGATCAGAATACGATCCATCGCGCGTTCCAGAATCGGATTGACTTCATACGGTTCGCACGGTGTGGAGAACATCATGTGCAGGAAGTTACCGGCGTAGGAGAGGTCATTGCGTGGGTAAACAAATGGCTGACCAATGGAATACTTGTAGCACATTGCTGCCATGGTCGGCATTTTCGACAGCAGACGGAACGCCGCGATTTCACGATGACGCGGATTGTTAACATCCAGTGAGTCGTGATAAAACGCCGCCAGTGCGCCGGTAATACCGCACATGACCGCCATCGGATGAGAGTCGCGGCGGAAGGCGTGGAACAGACGAGTAATCTGTTCGTGGATCATGGTATGGCGGGTAACCGTAGTTTTAAATTCGTCATACTGTTTCTGGGTCGGTTTTTCACCATTCAGCAGAATGTAACAGACTTCCAGGTAGTTAGAATCGGTCGCCAGTTGATCGATCGGGAAACCGCGGTGCAACAAAATACCTTCATCACCATCAATAAAAGTAATTTTAGATTCGCAGGATGCGGTTGAAGTGAAGCCTGGGTCAAAGGTGAATACACCTTTTGAGCCGAGAGTACGGATATCAATAACATCTTGACCCAGTGTGCCTTTCAGCACATCCAGTTCAACAGCTGTATCCCCGTTGAGGGTGAGTTTTGCTTTTGTATCAGCCATTTAAGGTCTCCTTAGCGCCTTATTGCGTAAGACTGCCGGAACTTAAATTTGCCTTCGCACATCAACCTGGCTTTACCCGATTGTTATTTGGCTCGCCGCTCTGCGAAAGAGGGGAAAACCTGGGTACAGAGCTCTGGGCGCTTGCAGGTAAAGTATTCATTGATGACGAATAAACGGCGAATCAAGCACTTAGCAATCCGAATTATTAAACCTGTCTATCACTAATAACTGTCCTGGATGGATTGGTCAATACTTCCACACTGTTACATAAGTTAATCTTAGGTGAAATAGTGACCCCATAACTTTTACGCATTATATGCTTTTCCTGATGATGTTTGTAACAACTTTGTTGAATGATTGTCAAACTAGATGATTAAAAATTAAATAAATGTTTTTATCGTGACTCAGATCACTGTTCTGGATAAAACCAGACAAACCATATGTAGGTTAATTGTAATGATTTTGTGAACGACCTATACTGCCGCCAGGTCTCCGGAACACCCTGCAATCCCGAGCCACCCAGCGTTGTAACGTGTCGTTTTCGCATCTGGAAGCAGTGTTTTGCATGACGCGCAGTTATAGAAAGGACGCTGTCTGACCCGCAAGCAGACCGGAGGAAGGAAATCCCGACGTCTCCAGGTAACAGAAAGTTATCCTCTGTACCCGTAGTCCCCAGGGAATAATAAGAACAGCATGTGGGCGTTATTCATGATAAGAAATGTGAAAAAACAAAGACCTGTTAATCTGGACCTACAGACCATCCGGTTCCCCATCACGGCGATAGCGTCCATTCTTCATCGCGTTTCCGGTGTGATCACGTTTGTTGCAGTGGGCATCCTGCTGTGGCTTCTGGGTTCCAGTCTCTCTTCTCCCGAAGGTTTCGAACAAGCTTCCGCCATTATGGGCAGCTTCTTCGTCAAATTTATCATGTGGGGCATCCTTACCGCTCTGGCATATCACGTCGTCGTAGGTATTCGCCACATGATGATGGATTTTGGCTATCTGGAAGAAACATTCGAAGCGGGTAAACGCTCCGCCAAAATCTCCTTTGTTATCACTGTCGTGCTTTCACTTCTCGCAGGAGTCCTCGTATGGTAAGCAACGCCTCCGCATTAGGACGCAATGGCGTACATGATTTCATCCTCGTTCGCGCCACCGCTATCGTCCTGACGCTCTACATCATTTATATGGTTGGTTTTTTCGCTACCAGTAGCGAGCTGACATATGAAGTCTGGAGCGGTTTCTTTGCCTCTGCGTTCACCAAAGTGTTTACCCTGCTGGCGCTGTTTTCCATCTTGATTCATGCCTGGATCGGCATGTGGCAGGTGTTGACCGACTACGTTAAACCGCTGGCCTTGCGTCTGATGCTGCAACTGGTAATTGTTGTTGCGCTGGTGGTTTACGTGATTTATGGATTCGTTGTGGTGTGGGGTGTGTGATGAAATTGCCAGTCAGAGAATTTGATGCAGTTGTGATTGGTGCCGGTGGCGCAGGTATGCGCGCGGCGCTGCAAATTTCCCAGAGCGGCCAGACCTGTGCGCTGCTTTCCAAAGTCTTCCCGACCCGTTCCCATACTGTTTCTGCGCAAGGCGGCATTACCGTTGCGCTGGGTAATACCCATGAAGATAACTGGGAATGGCATATGTACGACACCGTCAAAGGGTCGGACTATATCGGTGACCAGGACGCGATTGAATATATGTGTAAAACCGGGCCGGAAGCGATTCTGGAACTGGAACATATGGGCCTGCCGTTCTCGCGCCTTGATGATGGTCGTATTTATCAGCGTCCATTTGGCGGCCAGTCGAAAAACTTCGGCGGTGAGCAGGCGGCACGTACTGCGGCGGCGGCTGACCGTACCGGTCATGCACTGTTGCACACCCTTTATCAGCAGAACCTGAAAAACCACACCACCATTTTCTCCGAATGGTATGCGCTGGATCTGGTGAAAAATCAGGATGGCGCGGTGGTTGGTTGTACCGCACTGTGCATCGAAACCGGTGAAGTGGTTTACTTCAAAGCCCGCGCAACGGTGCTGGCGACTGGCGGGGCTGGGCGTATTTATCAGTCCACCACTAACGCCCACATTAATACCGGCGACGGCGTTGGCATGGCTATCCGTGCTGGCGTACCAGTGCAGGATATGGAAATGTGGCAGTTCCACCCGACCGGCATTGCGGGTGCGGGTGTGCTGGTGACTGAAGGTTGTCGTGGTGAAGGCGGTTATCTGCTGAACAAACATGGCGAACGCTTTATGGAGCGTTATGCACCGAACGCCAAAGACCTGGCGGGGCGTGATGTGGTGGCGCGTTCCATCATGATCGAAATCCGTGAAGGTCGCGGTTGTGATGGTCCGTGGGGGCCACACGCAAAACTGAAACTTGACCATCTGGGTAAAGAAGTTCTTGACTCCCGTCTGCCGGGTATCCTTGAACTCTCCCGAACCTTTGCTCACGTCGATCCGGTGAAAGAACCGATTCCGGTTATCCCTACTTGCCACTATATGATGGGCGGTATTCCGACCAAAGTGACCGGTCAGGCGCTGACTGTGAATGAGAAAGGCGAAGATGTGGTGATTCCAGGGCTGTTTGCGGTGGGCGAAATTGCCTGTGTATCGGTACACGGCGCTAACCGTCTTGGCGGTAACTCTCTGCTGGATCTGGTGGTATTTGGACGAGCGGCGGGTCTGCATCTGCAAGAATCTATCAGTGAACAGGGTGCACTGCGCGATGCCAGCGAGTCTGATGTTGAAGCCTCTCTGGAACGCATGAATCGCTGGAACAACAACCGTAACGGTGAAGATCCGGTGGCGATTCGCAAAGCACTGCAAGAATGTATGCAGCATAACTTCTCGGTATTCCGGGAAGGTGATGCGATGGCGAAAGGCCTTGAGCAGTTGAAAGTGATCCGCGAGCGGCTGAAAAATGCTCGTCTGGATGACACCTCCAGTGAGTTCAACACTCAGCGCGTTGAGTGCCTGGAACTGGATAACCTGATGGAAACGGCTTATGCAACGGCTGTTTCTGCTAATTTCCGTACCGAAAGCCGTGGCGCGCATAGCCGCTTCGACTTCCCGGATCGTGATGATGAAAACTGGCTGTGCCACTCCCTGTATCTGCCAGAGTCGGAATCCATGACGCGACGTAGCGTCAACATGGAACCGAAACTGCGCCCGGCATTCCCGCCGAAGATTCGTACTTACTAATGCGGAGACAGGAAAATGAGACTCGAGTTTTCAATTTATCGCTATAACCCGGATGTTGATGATGCTCCGCGTATGCAGGATTACACCCTGGAAGCGGAAGAAGGTCGCGACATGATGCTGCTGGATGCGCTTATTCAGCTCAAAGAGAAAGATCCCAGCCTGTCGTTCCGCCGCTCCTGCCGTGAAGGAGTGTGCGGTTCTGACGGTCTGAACATGAACGGCAAAAATGGTCTGGCTTGTATAACCCCAATTTCGGCACTCAACCAGCCGGGCAAGAAGATTGTGATTCGCCCGCTGCCTGGTTTACCGGTGATCCGCGATTTGGTGGTAGACATGGGACAATTCTATGCCCAATATGAGAAAATTAAGCCTTACTTGTTGAATAATGGACAAAATCTACCAGCTCGTGAGCATTTACAAATGCCAGAGCAACGTGAAAAACTCGACGGGCTGTATGAATGTATTCTCTGCGCATGTTGTTCAACCTCTTGTCCGTCTTTCTGGTGGAACCCCGATAAGTTTATCGGTCCGGCAGGCTTGTTAGCGGCGTATCGTTTCCTTATCGATAGCCGTGATACCGAGACTGACAGCCGCCTCGACGGTTTGAGCGATGCATTCAGTGTATTCCGCTGTCACAGCATCATGAACTGCGTCAGTGTCTGTCCAAAAGGGCTGAACCCGACGCGCGCCATCGGCCATATCAAGTCGATGTTGTTGCAACGCAATGCGTAAACCTCAGGCCTGATAAGATGCGCAAGCGTCGCATCAGGCAACCAGAGCCGGATGCGGCGTGAACGCCTTATCCGGCCTACAAAAGAAATGCAGGAAATCTTTAAAAACTGCCCCTGACACTAAGACAGTTTTTAAAGGTTCCTTAGCGGACGCAGAAAATACGACAAGTCCGCAACAAGTGAACCCCGGCACGCACATCATTGTGCGTGGTAGTATCCACGGCGAAAATACTCGTCATATTTCACGTTGCATGTGCGTTGGTTGCGCTTGCTTACCCCGGTCACTTACTGAGTGTAAGCTCCCGGGGATTCACAAGCTGACCAACTTCCTGAAACGTGAACTATTTAGAGTATTAAGTAAGCATAAAAAAGATGCTTAAGGGATCACGATGCAGAACAGCGCTTTGAAAGCCTGGTTGGACTCTTCTTACCTCTCTGGCGCAAACCAGAGCTGGATAGAACAGCTCTATGAAGACTTCTTAACCGATCCTGACTCGGTTGACGCTAACTGGCGTTCGACGTTCCAGCAGTTACCTGGTACGGGAGTCAAACCGGATCAATTCCACTCTCAAACGCGTGAATATTTCCGCCGCCTGGCGAAAGATGCTTCACGTTACTCTTCAACGATCTCCGACCCTGACACCAATGTGAAGCAGGTTAAAGTCCTGCAGCTCATTAACGCATACCGCTTCCGTGGTCACCAGCATGCGAATCTCGATCCGCTGGGACTGTGGCAGCAAGATAAAGTGGCCGATCTGGATCCGTCTTTCCACGATCTGACCGAAGCAGACTTCCAGGAGACCTTCAACGTCGGTTCATTTGCCAGCGGCAAAGAAACCATGAAACTCGGCGAGCTGCTGGAAGCCCTCAAGCAAACCTACTGCGGCCCGATTGGTGCCGAGTATATGCACATTACCAGCACCGAAGAAAAACGCTGGATCCAACAGCGTATCGAGTCTGGTCGCGCGACGTTCAATAGCGAAGAGAAAAAACGCTTCTTAAGCGAACTGACCGCCGCTGAAGGCCTTGAACGTTACCTCGGCGCAAAATTCCCTGGCGCAAAACGCTTCTCGCTGGAAGGTGGTGACGCGTTAATCCCGATGCTTAAAGAGATGATCCGCCACGCTGGCAACAGCGGCACCCGTGAAGTGGTTCTCGGGATGGCGCACCGTGGTCGTCTGAACGTGCTGGTGAACGTGCTGGGTAAAAAACCGCAAGACTTGTTCGACGAGTTTGCCGGTAAGCATAAAGAACACCTCGGCACGGGCGACGTGAAATACCACATGGGCTTCTCGTCTGACTTCCAGACCGATGGCGGCCTGGTACACCTGGCGCTGGCGTTTAACCCGTCTCACCTTGAGATTGTAAGCCCGGTGGTTATCGGTTCTGTTCGTGCCCGTCTGGACAGACTTGATGAGCCGAGCAGCAACAAAGTGCTGCCAATCACCATCCACGGTGATGCCGCAGTGACCGGACAGGGCGTAGTTCAGGAAACCCTGAACATGTCAAAAGCGCGTGGTTATGAAGTTGGCGGTACGGTGCGTATCGTTATCAACAACCAGGTGGGCTTCACTACCTCTAACCCGCTGGATGCCCGTTCTACGCCGTACTGTACTGATATTGGTAAGATGGTACAGGCACCGATTTTCCACGTTAATGCGGATGATCCGGAAGCGGTTGCCTTTGTTACCCGTCTGGCGCTCGATTTCCGTAACACCTTCAAACGTGATGTTTTCATCGACCTGGTATGCTACCGCCGTCACGGCCACAACGAAGCCGACGAGCCGAGTGCAACCCAGCCGCTGATGTATCAGAAAATCAAAAAACATCCGACGCCGCGCAAAATCTACGCGGACAAGCTGGAGCAGGAAAAAGTGGCGACGCTGGAAGATGCCACCGAGATGGTTAACCTGTACCGCGATGCGCTGGATGCGGGCGATTGCGTAGTGGCTGAGTGGCGTCCGATGAACATGCACTCTTTCACCTGGTCGCCGTATCTCAACCACGAATGGGATGAAGAATACCCGAACAAGGTTGAGATGAAGCGTTTGCAGGAACTGGCAAAACGTATCAGCACGGTGCCAGAAGCCATTGAGATGCAGTCTCGCGTTGCCAAGATTTATGGTGATCGCCAGGCGATGGCGGCCGGTGAAAAACTGTTTGACTGGGGCGGCGCGGAAAACCTTGCTTACGCCACGCTGGTTGATGAAGGTATTCCGGTTCGTCTGTCTGGTGAAGACTCCGGTCGCGGAACCTTCTTCCACCGTCACGCAGTGATTCACAACCAGTCCAACGGCTCCACTTATACGCCGCTGCAACATATTCATAACGGTCAGGGCGCGTTCCGCGTCTGGGACTCCGTACTGTCTGAAGAAGCAGTGCTGGCATTTGAATACGGTTATGCCACCGCAGAACCGCGGACGTTGACCATCTGGGAAGCACAGTTCGGTGACTTTGCCAACGGTGCCCAGGTCGTTATTGACCAGTTCATCTCCTCCGGCGAACAGAAATGGGGCCGTATGTGTGGTCTGGTGATGCTGCTGCCGCACGGTTACGAAGGGCAGGGGCCGGAGCACTCCTCCGCGCGTCTGGAGCGTTATCTGCAACTTTGCGCCGAGCAAAACATGCAGGTTTGCGTACCGTCTACTCCGGCACAGGTTTACCACATGCTGCGTCGCCAGGCGCTGCGCGGGATGCGTCGTCCGCTGGTGGTCATGTCACCGAAATCGCTGCTGCGTCATCCGCTGGCGGTTTCCAGCCTCGAAGAACTGGCGAACGGCACCTTCCTGCCAGCCATCGGTGAAATCGACGAGCTTGATCCGAAGGGCGTGAAGCGCGTAGTGATGTGTTCTGGTAAGGTTTATTACGACCTGCTTGAACAACGCCGTAAGAACAATCAACAAGATGTCGCCATCGTGCGTATCGAGCAACTCTACCCGTTCCCGCATAAAGCGATGCAGGAAGTGTTGCAGCAGTTTGCTCACGTCAAGGATTTTGTCTGGTGCCAGGAAGAGCCGCTCAACCAGGGCGCATGGTACTGCAGCCAGCATCATTTCCGTGAAGTGATTCCGTTTGGGGCTTCTCTGCGTTATGCAGGCCGCCCGGCCTCCGCCTCTCCGGCGGTAGGATATATGTCCGTTCACCAGAAACAGCAACAAGATCTGGTTAATGACGCGCTGAACGTCGAATAAATAAAGGATACAAAATGAGTAGCGTAGATATTCTGGTCCCTGACCTGCCTGAATCCGTAGCTGATGCCACCGTCGCAACCTGGCATAAAAAACCCGGCGACGCAGTCGTACGTGATGAAGTGCTGGTGGAAATCGAAACTGACAAAGTGGTACTGGAAGTACCGGCATCAGCAGACGGCATTCTGGATGCGGTTCTGGAAGATGAAGGTACAACCGTAACGTCTCGTCAGATCCTCGGCCGCCTGCGTGAAGGCAATAGCGCGGGTAAAGAAACCAGCGCTAAATCTGAAGAGAAAGCGTCCACGCCTGCGCAACGTCAGCAGGCGTCTCTGGAAGAGCAAAACAACGACGCGTTAAGCCCGGCGATCCGTCGCCTGCTGGCTGAACACAACCTCGATGCCAGCGCTATTAAAGGCACCGGTGTTGGCGGTCGTCTGACCCGTGAAGATGTGGAAAAACATCTGGCGAAAGCCCCAGCGAAAGATGCAACTCCGGCAGCAACTGCTCCGGCGGCTCAACCAGCACTGGCTGCTCGTAGCGAAAAACGTGTACCGATGACTCGTCTGCGTAAGCGCGTGGCAGAGCGTCTGTTAGAAGCGAAAAACTCCACCGCTATGCTGACCACGTTCAACGAAGTCAACATGAAGCCGATTATGGATCTGCGTAAGCAGTACGGTGAAGCGTTTGAAAAACGCCACGGCATCCGTCTGGGCTTTATGTCCTTCTATGTGAAAGCGGTTGTTGAAGCGCTGAAACGTTACCCGGAAGTGAACGCATCTATTGATGGCGATGATGTGGTTTACCACAACTATTTCGACGTTAGCATGGCAGTTTCTACGCCGCGCGGTCTGGTAACGCCGGTTCTGCGTGATGTCGATACCCTCGGCATGGCTGACATTGAGAAGAAAATCAAAGAGCTGGCTGTGAAAGGCCGTGACGGCAAGCTGACGGTTGAAGATCTGACCGGTGGTAACTTTACCATCACCAACGGTGGTGTGTTCGGTTCCCTGATGTCTACGCCTATCATCAACCCGCCGCAGAGCGCAATTCTGGGCATGCACGCTATTAAAGATCGTCCGATGGCGGTGAATGGTCAGGTTGAGATCCTGCCGATGATGTACCTGGCGCTGTCCTACGATCACCGCCTGATCGATGGTCGCGAATCCGTGGGTTTCCTGGTGACAATCAAAGAGTTGCTGGAAGATCCGACGCGTCTGCTGCTGGACGTGTAGTAGTTTAAGCCTCACCTGCACTGTAGACTGGATAAGGCGTTATCGCCGCATCCGATGAATGATGCCTGATGCGACGCTTAACGCGTCTTATCAGGCCTACGGGTGACTCCGATGCAGGTCGGATAAGGCGCTCGCGCCGCATCCGACAAGCGATGCCTGATGCGACGCTTAACGCGTCTTATCAGGCCTACGGGTGACTCCGATGCAGGTCGGATAAGGCGCTCGCGCCGCATCCGACAAGCGATGCCTGATGCGACGCTTAACGCGTTTTATCAGGCCTATGGGTGACTCTGATGTAGGTCGGATAAGGCGCTCGCGCCGCATCCGACAAGCGATGCCTGATGCGACGCTTAACGCGTCTTATCAGGCCTACGGGTGACTCCGATGTAGGTCGGATAAGGCGCTCGCGCCGCATCCGACAAGCGATGCCTGATGCGACGCTTAACGCGTCTTATCAGGCCTACGGGTGACTCTGATGTAGGTCGGATAAGGCGCTCGCGCTGCATCCGACAAGCGATGCCTGATGCGACGCTGACGCGTCTTATCAGGCCTACGGGTGACTCCGATGTAGGTCGGATAAGGCGCTCGCGCCGCATCCGACAAGCGATGCCTGATGTGACGCTGACGCGTTTTATCAGGCCTATGGGTGACTCTGATGTAGGTCGGATAAGGCGTTATCGCCGCATCCGACAATACCCGGAAGCGATACGTCACATTCGGTCTACGGTTTAAAAGATAACGATTACTAAAGGATGGACAGAATACATGAACTTACATGAATATCAGGCAAAACAACTTTTTGCCCGCTATGGCTTACCAGCACCGGTGGGTTATGCCTGTACTACTCCGCGCGAAGCAGAAGAAGCCGCTTCAAAAATCGGTGCCGGTCCGTGGGTAGTGAAATGTCAGGTTCACGCTGGTGGCCGCGGTAAAGCGGGCGGTGTGAAAGTGGTAAACAGCAAAGAAGACATCCGTGCTTTTGCAGAAAACTGGCTGGGCAAGCGTCTGGTAACGTATCAAACAGACGCCAATGGACAACCGGTTAACCAGATTCTGGTTGAAGCGGCGACCGATATCGCGAAAGAGCTGTATCTTGGTGCCGTTGTTGACCGTAGCTCCCGTCGCGTGGTCTTTATGGCCTCCACTGAAGGTGGCGTGGAAATCGAAAAAGTGGCGGAAGAAACCCCGCACCTGATCCACAAAGTTGCGCTTGATCCGCTGACCGGCCCGATGCCGTATCAGGGACGCGAGCTGGCGTTCAAACTGGGTCTGGAAGGTAAACTGGTTCAACAGTTCACCAAAATTTTCATGGGCCTGGCGACCATTTTCCTGGAACGGGATTTGGCGCTGATCGAAATCAACCCGTTGGTTATCACCAAACAGGGCGATCTTATCTGCCTCGACGGCAAACTGGGCGCTGATGGTAACGCACTGTTCCGCCAGCCTGATCTGCGCGAAATGCGCGACCAGTCGCAGGAAGATCCGCGTGAAGCGCAGGCTGCACAGTGGGAACTGAACTACGTAGCGCTGGACGGCAACATCGGTTGTATGGTTAACGGCGCAGGCCTGGCGATGGGCACGATGGACATCGTTAAATTGCACGGCGGTGAACCGGCTAACTTCCTCGATGTTGGCGGTGGTGCAACCAAAGAACGCGTGACCGAAGCATTCAAAATCATCCTCTCTGACGAAAAAGTAAAAGCCGTTCTGGTTAACATCTTTGGCGGTATCGTTCGTTGCGACCTGATTGCTGACGGTATCATCGGCGCGGTAGCAGAAGTGGGTGTTAACGTCCCGGTTGTCGTACGTCTGGAAGGTAACAACGCCGAACTCGGCGCGAAGAAACTGGCTGACAGCGGCCTGAATATTATTGCAGCAAAAGGTCTGACGGATGCAGCTCAGCAGGTTGTTGCCGCAGTGGAGGGGAAATAATGTCCATTTTAATTGATAAAAACACCAAGGTTATCTGCCAGGGCTTTACCGGTAGCCAGGGGACTTTCCACTCTGAACAGGCCATTGCATACGGCACTAAAATGGTGGGCGGCGTAACTCCAGGTAAAGGCGGCACCACCCACCTTGGCCTGCCGGTGTTCAACACCGTGCGTGAAGCAGTAGCTGCCACTGGTGCCACTGCTTCTGTTATCTACGTACCAGCACCGTTCTGCAAAGACTCCATTCTGGAAGCCATCGACGCAGGCATTAAGCTTATCATCACCATCACTGAGGGCATCCCGACGCTGGATATGCTGACCGTGAAAGTGAAACTGGACGAAGCGGGCGTGCGCATGATTGGCCCGAACTGCCCGGGTGTAATCACTCCGGGTGAGTGTAAAATCGGTATCCAGCCGGGCCACATCCATCGCCCTGGTAAAGTGGGTATCGTTTCCCGTTCCGGTACGCTGACTTATGAAGCAGTTAAACAGACCACGGATTACGGTTTCGGTCAGTCTACCTGTGTCGGTATCGGCGGCGATCCGATCCCTGGCTCTAACTTTATCGACATTCTCGAAATGTTCGAAAAAGATCCGCAGACCGAAGCGATCGTGATGATCGGTGAGATCGGCGGTAGCGCCGAAGAAGAAGCGGCTGCGTACATCAAAGAGCACGTCACCAAGCCAGTTGTGGGTTACATTGCCGGTGTGACTGCGCCGAAAGGCAAACGTATGGGTCACGCAGGTGCAATCATTTCCGGTGGTAAAGGGACTGCGGATGAGAAATTTGCTGCCCTGGAAGCCGCAGGCGTGAAAACCGTTCGCAGCCTGGCTGACATCGGTGAAGCACTGAAAACTGTTCTGAAATAAATATCTGTAATAAGAAATAGCCCTCGCCGCGTCCCTCTACAGGAATGGCGAAGGGCTGTCGGTTTCGACATGGTTGGCCATCTTATGATGGCCTTTTTTATGCCTTAAACGTTAACCACGGTCGAAATCTGACTGCTGGTTGAATCAATCCTGTCTCCTGCGGGGCTTCGATAAGTGAATCAATATCGCTTATAAGCGACCACCGCTTCTTCTTGATGCCATTTTGTTGAAAATGAAAAATTATATTCTCCAGGGTTCATATTTTTTAATTTTATATGTTTGCCAGTTTTTTCAGTTAGGGTTTGTTATTTTAAGGATGATAAAAATAGAATATGTATTAATGATAACAAGACATACTCTTATGCTTGAAAATTAATGGTTTTTTAAATGTCGCTATATGTCAATGTATTATGCTCTTGATACAACGCTGGTTTTTCGGCTATTACGTTAATGATTAGCTGTCGTGAATACGTTTTTGCGAATAATTAAATTACAGACATCTTGCAATCTCATCATATTCATATGTTCAAATGAGAAAATATTTTGCCAACAATATCACTTTTTCCAAAAGTTAAATTAAGCATATTGAATTCGCATACAAAACGTTGGCAATTTTTTTGAATTTATATTCACGGTGAATATGCTATAGAAATTAAATTCACTAAATGAATTAATAATACGAAATTATAAACAGGAATTATATAAGCCGTTTCTGTATTCATTCGCTCATCTTTCTGGGCGATTACAGCATTTAATTTTATCCAGTAACAGGAGAAGATTCATGAGTAAGCCTTCAGATCCTCGTATTGATACCAGCCGCGTCATCCATGCGCCACAAGGTACTCAACTGCATTGCAAAAACTGGCAGATCGAAGCTGCCTATCGGATGTTGCAGAACAACCTTGATCCAGACGTGGCTGAAAATCCGCAACATCTGGTGGTGTACGGCGGTATTGGCCGCGCGGCACGTAACTGGGAGTGTTTCGACCAGATTCTGGAATCCCTGAAAAATCTGGAACCCGATGAGTCGCTGCTGGTTCAGTCCGGTAAACCCGTTGGTGTATTTAAAACCCATACTGACGCGCCACGTGTGTTGATCGCCAACTCTAACCTGGTGCCGCAATGGGCCAACTGGGATCACTTCAACGAACTCGATCGCAAAGGTCTGTTCATGTATGGACAGATGACCGCCGGTTCGTGGATCTACATTGGTAGCCAGGGCATTGTGCAGGGAACGTTTGAAACCTTTGTTGAGGCGGGGCGTCAGCACTACAACAATTCGCTAAGCGGAAAGTGGATCCTGACTGCGGGTCTGGGTGGCATGGGGGGAGCACAACCGCTGGCGGCGACTCTGGCAGGGGCATGTTCATTAAATATTGAGTGTCAGCAAATTTGGTGATGACCGCCGCGCATTCTGGAACACCCGTTTACGGTTTAACCGTGGGCGTGGGGCTAAATAAAGATCAGCCCATATTTGATGCCAAAGGAAATTTAACGCCAGAGGTGATTGACGCATCGAAAAAATTTAATGCTGCCGCGCTGCGCGCCCATTCTGCAGGCGTCGGCTCAATGTTACCGGATTATCTTGCTCGTCTCTCAATGGTATTACGTTTAAATACCATGCTGCATGGGCAAACCGGAGCGCAGCCTTATATTGCCGAACTGTATGCTGAATTTATTAATCGCGGCGTTACACCTTTAATTCCGGCGCGTGGAAGCATTGGCGCAGCAGATATTATGCTCGCATCACACGTTGGCCTGGTGATGATGGGGGAATGGAAAGCGCGGGTTAATGGCGTGGAAATGAGTGGTGGCGATGCGCTGGCGAAAGTGGGGCTTAAACCACTGGTGCCGCAGGGTAAAGATATGCTGGCGATTTTGTCGAACAACAGCGTTGGCACGGCGTATGCGATTGAAGCGGTACGGTCGGCACGCCAGTTGCTGAATGTCAGCCCGGTGGTTTTCGCTATGAGTCTGGAAGCGTTGAATGGTAACGTCGCGCCGGTACTGCCGCAGTCGATCGGCGTGCGTCCTTTCCCGCAGTTGGCTGATTCCGCGAAAGAGATCCGCGATGCGTTAATCGGTTCTTATTTATGGCATAAGGATGACAAACGTGCATTGCAGGATCCGTTATCGTTCAGAACAACGGTGTATACCCTTTCTGAGTCGGTACGTGCGCTACATGACGCAGAAGATATCATTACCGTGCAGATCAACAGTTCTGACGATAACCCGGCAACTGTGCTGAATGCTGATAAGGCGTACCAGGATTCCAGCCAGGTCGCGCAATATTTTGTTAAAGATGGCGCAATCAGCGGCGGGATTTTCCCGACGGCAAACTTCGAATCGTTACCTGTTGCGCTTGCCACCCAGCGTCTGACCGTGGCGTTAGTGCATGTTTCGCATAACAGTATGCGTCGCTCGCTGCACCTGGAAGATGATCACTTTACGGGTTTAACGCGCTTCCTGTCGGCACCCGGTAATAAAGGTCACGGCTTCGGTTCGCTGCATATTCCTTTTGTCGCGCTGCATGCAGAAAATGTTGATCTCGCCAATCCTGTTTCTTTCGATATTCAACCGGTTGCCGGAGGCATTGAAGATACCGGTGCCAATAACGACCATGCAGCCAGAAGACTGAAACAGGTGGTTGATAATTTGAACATTATTTATGGCATTGAATTGATGCATTCCGCGCAGGCAATCGATTTGCGGTTGCAAGCCGATCCACAACTGGCATTAGGTAAATCAACAAAAGCGATGTTTACCGCCTACAGAAAAGTCGTGCCATTTGTCGAGCAGGATCGCATCTTTACTCCGGATATTGCAGCATCGCAAAAATTCTTAGAAGGATATGCGATAAATCAAAAATAAAATCGGTGTTGGTTGTTTATCATAATATCCATAGATATGATAATTATCAGTTTAATAGTTTTTCTTAATATTGATTATAATAATCCGAAGGGCGTTTTGCTTTTCGGATTATTATTGCCTCATTAAGGTAATTGCCATACCGAACGTGCTGGGTTATAAATATCAATCATGATACTTATAAATTATTTATTGCTGCTTTGGTTACCATTACTTAGTAATAAGTAATGTATTTTTGATAGTTTAAACTATTTTTAAGGGACGGCATTATGAGAGGAAAAATACCCAAAACGGAATTGCTGGTGACTTTTGAGGTAGTCGCACGTCATGAAAGTTATACCAGAGCAGCAGAGGAGTTGGCGTTAACCCAAAGTGCAGTATTCAGACAAGTTAGCGCACTGGAAGAGTTTTTACATATATCATTATTTGCGCATTCTAAAAAAAGAATATTCCTTAATGATGCCGGTAAATATTATCTGGGAATTGTTAAAGAAACATTGAATAAACTGGAACGTGACACAAATACAATCATGACCTGGCAACCCACGGTTCAGGTTATTGAGCTTGCTGTCAATCCTACCTTCAGCACGCACTGGTTGATCCCCAATTTACGTGAGTTCAATAAATTGTATCCCGATATTATTGTCAATATCCACTCATTAGCCAATAACGGGGATTTTCTTAATCGGGAATACGATGCTGTCATTATGCGCGAAAATTTTTGCGCCCCCTGGTCGAAGGTAGAATATCTCTTTGAGGAAGAGATTCTGCCAGTATGCAGCGGCAGTTTGCTTTCACTGCCCGATCAAAAGCTGTCCGTTGCAGAACTACTTAGTGAGCTACCTCTTCTGCATCAGAGCACCCGTATTACTGGCTGGGAAGAGTGGTTTGCGCTATCGGGCGTTAGCAGTCCGCTGGTCAATAATGGGCCGCGTTTCGATTTGCTTTCGATGCTGATTGCCGCCGTGCGCTCTAATCTCGGCGTGGCATTGCTGCCGCGGTTCGCTATCCAACACGATTTAGATAGTGGTGATATGGTGATCCCGTGCGATGTGCCCATTCTTACCGGTAATCGCTTCATTATGACGTGGCGGGAAGAGAAGGCTGAATATCCGCACTTGCAGCTCTTTCGTGAGTGGTTGCTGGCAAAATCGGTGGTGCCGGAGGATATGTAAACCTACGCCTGGCGAAATGCCAGGCGCAGATATTAACCGTCGAGACCTGGTTGTGCCTGACGGGGCAATTTTGCAGTGAGGCGTTCACCTCTTCAGTATCCAGAAAATGGTAAGCCAGCATAAAGATCAGCTCACCCTGCACGACTAAAGCGTAACATTCACTTTCATTAATGCCCCGCAGGGCAACTGGCACAGCGGTGTTGCTGCTCAAACTGGCTAAAGAAATTATTGCCTTTATCATCCACCAGAATGAATGCGGGCAGATTTTCAACTTCCATCATCCACACGGCTTCCATGCCCAGCTCCGGGTATTCCAGACAGCGAAGGCTTTTGACATATTCTTGCGCCAGTAACGCCGCCGCACCGCCAATACTTCCCAGATTAAAGCCGCCATGTTTGTGACAGGCATCGGTGACCTGCTGGCTGCGGTTGCCTTTCGACAACATGACCAGACTGCCGCCCGCTGCCTGAAAGGTATCGACATAACCGTCCATTCGACCGCCAGTGGTTGGCCCCAATGAACCGCAGGCCATGTTTTCTGGTGTTTTCGCCGGCCCTGCGTAATAGACAACATGATGTTTCAGGTAATCCGGCATCGGTTCACCGTTATCCAGTCGCTCTTTAATTTTTGCGTGGGCGATATCGCGCGCCACCACGATTGGCCCACTTAACGACACGCGGGTGCCGACTGGTAACGTGGCGAGATCTTGCACCACGTCACGCAATGGACGATTCAGATCGAGATGCACATGATGCGTGCGATTTTCTTCCCGCATTGATACAGGAATATATTGCCCCGGATTATGTTCGAGTTTTTCCAGCCAGATACCGTGTTTGTTAATTTTGGCCTTAATATTGCGATCGGCGGAACAGGAGAGCGCCATGGCAATTGGGCAGGAGCCGCCGTGGCGTGGCAGACGAATAACACGAATATCATGAGCGAAATATTTGCCACCAAACTGAGCACCAATACCAAATTGCTGGCTGGCGTCGAGCAATGTTTTTTCCAGTTCAACATCGCGGAATGCTTGTCCCTGCTCGTTTCCGCTGGTGGGCAGATTATCGTAGTATTTCGTTGAAGCCAGTTTGGCGACTTTTAACGCCTGATCGGCAGAAAGTCCTCCGACGACAAAGGCGATATGGTAGGGCGGACAGGCGGCGGTGCCCAGCGATTTCATTTTTTCAATTAAAAATGCGGTCAGTTTTTCCGGTTGCAGGAGAGATTTTGTTTCCTGATAAAGCGCGGCTTTATTGGCGGAGCCTCCCCCTTTATTAACACACAGAAAATGGTATTCGTCGCCGGGTACGGCGCTGATATCAATCTGCGCCGGGAGATTGGTTTGGGTATTCATCTCGGTATACATATCCAGTGGCGCATTTTGCGAAAAACGCAGATTATTTTCCTGGAAAGTGCTGTAAATACCTTTGTTCAGGGCTTCAGCATCATTGCACCCGGTCCAGATATGTTGTCCCTTGCTGGCAACAATCGTTGCTGTGCCTGTGTCCTGACAGTTGGGTAATATTCCCTTTGCCGAGACCTCTGCATTTCGCAGTAACTGCAAGGCCACGTATTTGTCATTACTGCTGGCTTGCGGATCGTTAAGAATGCTGGCGACCTGTTGCAAATGAGCAGAGCGTAAGAAAAAAGAGGCTTCATAAAATGCCTGTCGGGCAAGCAACGTTAACGCGTCAGGGGCGACTTTTATTACGTCTTCACCGTCTAACTTCGTTACCATAATATGTTGATCGCTAATTAATTTATATTCTGTACCGTCTTTATCTTGCAAAAACGGATCCTGCCAGACGAATGGTTTAGACATGATCTCTTCTCACGTTGTGGTTATTTTTACCGAATGCTAAGACAGGCCATTTTTCCAGCAGGAGCTGGATGTTTATATCACGTTGTCATTCGGTATTTACTTAAGCATTTTTTGTTTAATTACGTGTGATTTTTAGAGGGACGTAGTTCACCCGTTATTTAAGATGTGATAATACCAGCATGCTTCGCAATTTATTTTATTGATATATTTAGATAAATGTACCTGTCATGAATAAATCTATGCAGGTACATTTATGAGGTTGATAATCTAAACAATATTAATTATTAAATATCAAAATGAATACTTAATAAAGGTGCGTGTTGCTGTGCACCATAAACATCACTATCACCCACATTTCCGGAGATAATATCTCGTGGCATGACGATTTTTACTGCATTAGAAGGATCAAACCAGACAATACGATGAATAAATTCAGGTTCAACATGATATAAGCCAGCCACCAGTTCTGGGGTTAATTGCCCAGATGATTTAACTCGCTCATAGTTTTCTTTCGTTTTAAATAAAATATCTAAAACCAGTTCATAGGGTCCGGCGTTTTTGGAGCGGATCACCTGCGCCAGTGAACGAATTGACTGTTTCATGCCTGAACTCCTTCCGGCGTCACCTGTTCGATGTGGAAATCAAAACGCAGTGCGTCGTTGGCTTCAATCAGGTGATAGATCGAGAACTCATATACCGGCCCAGCCTGTACATCTGAGGGCGAGAACGGGAAGGCGAGGTTACCTGCGGTAGCGATGCGATTTTCATAGCCATAGTGCAACATGGTTGAACGCACCAGCGAGCAAACGCTATTGGCAATCTCCTGAGTTGGCGCGACGACATCCAGCAGGATCCCCAGTTCGTGCCCGGCAGTTTGCGTGGGTTCATGAACTCCCATGACGCCATTTTTTCCGTACAGGTGGAATGTAATGCGGATGCTGTCATCGTCCAGCGAAAGGTTACTCGCTACGCTTGCTTTCACTTCTTCTATAATTTTGTCGATCCCGGCAATCATAATAGGATCGCGGATCCCGGCAATGGTCAGGCAGCGGAAGCCAACCCGACGGGCGCCTTCCAGTTTCAGGGCATACGGCGTTTCTTCATGTTTTGAACCGCTGACATACACTTCGCCATCATTGACCGCTTTAAATGTACAGCTCTTCAGATTCAGTACGCCGCCAGGTCCAGGCAGGAAGTACGGATCAGATTTCTCATACAACGTATGCGCGGCGGCGGACGTTTCGGTAAATTTACGCTGTGGATTAAATGTCTTCAGCGTAAAGCCGTTGTCGTCAATGATACCCATTGCACAGTCTGAACCGGAGCCAGGCGTTGCGGCAATGGCCGCGCACTCAAGGATTTTCCCGCAGTGCAGCGCCAGCCCTTCGTCAAACCCCTGCATGATAGGCAGTGCGGCAAAGCAGGCCGGGTCGTAAGCGCGCCCACCCAGAACCACCTGAGCGCCTGCTTTCAGCGCCCGCTGGAAAGGCTCGATCCCCATTTGCGCCACAATGTAGGTACTTTCGTCGATTGCTTCATGGGTTAATGCCGGGACAAAATCCAGCGCCGTGATTTTGCCATTATCCAGCGCTTCGTGGACGAGTGCTTTGTCGACGTCAGCAGGAATCAGCGCCATCGAGAACGAGAGTTTTTCTTCTTGCGCAATTTCATGAATAATTTCACGGCACCACTCCAGATGTGGGGCCGCGCCGGAGCCGCCTGCCGTACCGATTACCACCGGAATGTTGTTCTTCACGCCAGCGGTTATCATGTAACGCAGGTCGCGTTTGACGCCCGCCCGGTCGGTAAAGGCTTTACCCGCCCCCAGGTAATGGGGACCTGGGTCAGATGAACCGGCGTCAACGGCGATCAGATCCGGAGATTCTTCCATCGCCTTATTAAAACTTTCTTCCGGGAAACCATAACCAAGAATGGCTGTTGGCGATAACACTTTGAATTTACGAGCCATCTGTTATCCCTTAGCCTGCAACAGTGCGATAGTACGATTCATTTCGTTGAAGACGATGTTGAGGCCTTCGTCGAAACCCATCCCTGGCTTGACCAGCATACGCATTGGGCGTGCGGCCAGCGCAACGTGCACACAGGTGCGGGCGCTGATCTCTGTTTCGTTGCAGGTGCCGCCCTGGTAGGCTTCCATCCCGTGTTTGTTGCAATACAACACTGCGTCAACGAGGTTATGAACACCGCCAAGATCCGGCGTTTTAATTTGCACCATATGACAACTGCCTGCATCGGTGAAATCAACGATATCCTGGTAGGTGTTACACCACTCGTCAGCGACAATTTTCACGCCGGAACCGAGGCGCGTCAGCTCTTTGGTGATGGCGGTTAACAAGCGAATTTGATCAGGTTTATTACCGGCATCGACAGGACCTTCAATGTACAGTGGCAAACCTTGTGCTTCGTCTTCCAGACTGGCGATGTATTGGGCGCAGCGCACCGGATCCATATCGAAGATCAGACCGATAGTGCCGTAAACGTCAATGTGCAGGGTAGGGCGATAGCGTGCGCTGGTGCGTTTGCCCAAAATGCGATCCGCCAGCCAACGGATATATTCGCGTAGTTTTTCACCTTTATAGCCCAGCTTCTCTTCAACGTTATTAATCAATGCATGTGGCAGGACATCGACGCCTTTAAGGATCATTTTATCCACAGCGATGTAACGGTCGTCACCGCTTTGACCAAATAACGGAATGGATTCCGCTACGCAGGGTAATTGCCATTCGGCACAAACGACCTCGGTTTTCAGGCGACCGGTTGCCAGCGCGGTGGCGTCAAGTAATGCCTGCGATAAACCATAACGCACGGCAGTGTGCAGCAGGTTGCCGTCAATACGCAGTTTGTCGAAGAAACGGGCATTCGGCAGGAATGCGTCCACATCGCGGCCTTCCAGCAAAGGTTTGATATGCGTGTTGAGGAACGGAATAAAGTGTTCAGCAAGGAATAGTGGATCGCGGCCACCGGCTCCGGAGTATTGAACAGCAGCACAGTCACCGACGGCGACGGCACCGTTTTCCAGAATCAACTGAACTGAAACGCACTCCCCGGCCTGGCGCACAGCGCTAAAACCGGGCGTTACTGGCTCCCCGGTATAAAAAAAGCCGTCATGACCCGCTCCGTTTTTTATCGCCTGCTGGTCGTCGAAATAGAACGATGAGTAACCAGCGGTGAAAAGGGCCTGTTTTATTTTCATTATGGTCTTCCTATTAATTTGCTGTGGGATACGGCATTGATGTCATCTACAACCATCTGGAATGTCGGTTGGCGTCCTTCAACGCGTGCGCGTTCGGCAACGTAATCGTGGTGGAGGTCAAGAATCTCTTTTGGCAGAGGAACGGCTCCGGCTTCAAGTACGCGGATAGCCCCGGTGTTGTCACGAACCGGAAGAAGTTTGCCCGCGTTGCAGGCGGCTGGCGCAAAGGGTACATCCAGTACACCCGCTTCAAAAGCCAGCACTGTACCGCGCGCGATATCACCATTGCCCAGTTCGAACACTTTATTCAGGACGGCACGAACTTCACTTTTAATCAGCTCAATTTCCAGTTCAACCACAGGGCATGGCGGGAATTTTTGATCGCTGACCATATTGAGCATTTGACGGGAGGCTTTCAGCCCCTGCACGTTGGCGGCGGCGGTAGGTATACCCCATGCTTCATGTGGGCTTTTGGTGATAACTTTAGTTGCGCCCGACATGCCTGCTACCGCCGCGCCCCAGGAGATAATAGCGAACGCTTTCGATTCGTCTTCCGGAAAACCGCCCATCCACTGGTGGAACACCGTACTTAACTCGTAGTCTGTATAACCATTGTTTTGGAAGTATTCGTGCGCGAGTTCACGTAGAGACCGGATCGCCGCAATATCTTGTGTCAGGCAGCCGACCTGGCCATAACCAACAGTGATAGATTTTACGCCTTGTTCCAACGCCAACAGGCCCTCGATAATCGCAACAGAGTGCGAGATAAATGGCGGGATCAGCGTTCCAGTCAGTGGGCCAAATGGTTCGCGGTTGATACGAATGCCATGTTCTTCATACAACCCCATTAAGCGGTCGCAGTACTGCCAGTCGCGGATAGATTTTTCCAGCGTTACACGTTTGGCATACGGAATATTGTAGGAAATGCCGCCGCCTTCATAACTGGTGAAGCCACTGGCCATTGAGATTTCAGCCAGCAGGCGCGCATCTGGCGTGCCGTGGCGGATCTGTAACGGTTTTTGCAGGGTTTCGGTCAGACGGCGGCACGCTGCGACACCGTGGTTAACCACCGGTAAACCGTTCAGTTTAGATGTTCCGGCTTCGATGGACTTCTTAATGCCCACCGCCGCTTCTTCGTAACGATTCAGACGGGTGTAGGCATCAATGGTGCTCGGCAGCAGATCGCACTCTTCTTGTAGTGTTTTCAGTAGTTCAATGTGTTCGTCCATCAGCGCCACGCCAGCGCGCGGCTGGCTAAGTGTTTTACCTTCCAGGTCTGCTTTCAGCAGGGCAAGGGAGAAGCGTTTATGTTCAGGAATGGTTTGTTGGTATTTAACGCCATCTTCGAATTTTTCAACGTCCTTGCCAGTTTCCCAGGTTTTCAGTACCTGTTGCCGCTCGGCCATGAATTCGTCATGGGTTAATTTCTTGTTTCGAAGTTCCATTGGTTGCTGCCTTAATTGTTATAGGGTTAAGCATTGAATACTGGTGAGCGCGGCGGCTTGCGGGTCTACTCTGGCAACGTTTGCCAGCAGTGGAAATAGCCCCTGTGAATCACGGTAATATTCAAATTGAGTCGGTAAGAGAATGCGTTTGCCGTCGTCGTTTAACTCGCGGTACTTCAGCCAGTGATGAATATCAAACTGGCTGGCGCGCGACAGCCATCCACCGGAGCCGATGACTTTGTGCACGGTGGTAAGGTCGCGTCCCATTTGTAAATCAACATTACCGACGCAGGTGCAGACTTCTTTTTTGGTGCCCGCATGACGTTCTGTGGCGTAACCCACGCACAGCCCGGCCAGCACAGCATCGAAATATTTTTCTTCTGTGTTAGCGGGTAAGTATTCGGGATGAGCGGCCAAATGACGAAGGTAATGATAAAAAGCCTCCTGCTGCACGGGTTGCTGAGCAAAGATCATATTGACTAAGTCTTTTGCGTTTTCACCAACCACCGCCGCCGAGACGCGCATCCCCAGATCGCCTTCTACGGTTCGTTTTATGAATGGTTCTGGTACGCCGTGCAAAACGGTATCTGGCGTGAGATGATTAATGCAGGCGGAATAGACGTCGGTGGTTGCGCCGCCCATGTCGAGAAGAATGAACTCTTTCCAGTGACTATTTACATTGCTGATGGCCTTTACCAACTCATAGACCGTCCACGGTGTCGGCATCGGTTCTTCGCCCGTTTCATCAACAATGACATCCAGTCCTTTTCCTTTAACAATACGTTTGAGAAAAATGTCGCAGATGGCCTGACGCGCGGCCAAAGGGGTTGGATGGTCAAGGTCAGGCAGGACGTTATCGACGATAGTCAGCTCTTTATGCCCAAGGATGGCTTGCACTTCATCCTGAATATCCCTGTTTCCGGCATAAATAATGGCGCAGTCGAGTTTTGATTCTGCCAGCACGCGGGCGTTATTCAATCCGTAACTTTCTTCACCGCCGTCGGTGCCGCCGGTGAACAACAGGATGTCTGGCGGTGTCTCTTCCAGCGCCTGAATATCACGGCGGTTCAGCTTATAGGCGTAATATTGCGTGATTTTAGCGCCAGCAGAGTGAGCGGTTACTTTCGCAGTTTCCAGGGTGATAGAAGGCACTAACCCCATTGCAGCGACCGCCAGTCCCCCTTTGGCTGAGGAGGAATACTTCAATGCAACCTCACCGCAGTTTAACAGGGGGAGGGCATTATCTACGTTTAACACCTGGTTCAGGCTGGAGAAAAAACCTTCCGCCAGATGGTGCGTGGTGGTTGGAGTCAGAACGTGGTTAACCAACGTTAACGCGTCCCCCTCCCGAGTGAAGAGGGCTGCTTTGGTCCACGTCGATCCAATATCGACAGAGACAATTTGCATCAGATTGCCTCTTCGAGAATGTGTATTTCTACGCCATGACGTTGGTTGATATCGTTGGTCATCAGTTGGCAGACATCTTCTAAGTCATGGCTGGGTGCGAAGACGCGATCAAAACCCATTTCTTTGAATTTGATTTCCACGTCAGCGAAGTCATGTTTACCCACCACCAGGTTACCGCCCACATAAAGCAGAATGTCACCCAGCCCGCGCTCGATGCAGCGTTCACGCATGCCCAGACAGTCGATATCGCCATGACCATAGATAGAGGAAACCACAATCGCGTTAGCGCCAGTTTCAATGGCAGCATCAATATATTCGTCCTGGCTGACCATAACGCCCAGATTAATGACCCTGAAGTCATGGGTGGTAAAAACACGATCCAGAACTTTATTGCCTACTGCATGGCAGTCAGCGCCAATAACGCCAATCACAAGTGTTGCTTTCTTCATGGGTAATCCTTTGTAAGACAGAGAGTAAAATAAGTTACACACGTTGTATTTATGGCCATACATAACGGCACATGCTTAATATCACTGGAGTTTCTTTGCCCAGTCATTAGGATGCAATTGATCTATTTTCAAAATATCTTTCGTAAAATGCTTGTTTATAATGTGTGTTTAAATAGATGAGAAAATTCAATGCGTTGCGATGCCTTGCGCCATTGATTTTAATTTTTTTTAAATTCTATTGATCTAATATGTTGATATAATTGTGATCAACATCTAATTTGCATTTTGGGCACACTTTTAACCCCTATAAAGGCAATTAAAAAAGTTTGATGTATGTATTCAATACTATTCGCTTCTGGCTTAACGCAGAATTGTAAAAATAATGTTGTAAGTAACAAGTAGTTAATATCCTGCACAGGGTTATGCCATTCGTTGGAGCTAATCAACTTTACGCCATAGGAGTATTTTTTAGAGGCAGGGTAACGTATTGTTCGAAGGAATCTGGAGTTTTATAACACTCACTTACAATCCCACTTCGTTGTTTCGTGTTGCTGTTAAATGAATAACAATATTCTATATATAACAGCCTGCGGTAGACTTACTTGCTGAATTACCTGCTATTTTTCTTAATTGTTAATTGCTGAATTAATCGTAGAGGACAAGAGCGGGAAAATACCTATACCCTATAATTTCGCTTAAAAAATTTTCGTCCCGCCTGACTATACCCAATACATCTATTCCTATAAGTGATTATTACCAGAGAAACAATAAAATAATGGACTCATAGGAATGTGCTCATAAAGACAACAATCGATTAATTTTGATAAAAATATGTTATGTAAAATGGCAACAAATTGGCTACTCTAACTAATTAGTATTATAAAAAGTCGATAAAGCAGCTCTGTTAAATAAAATACTGGTTTTTTATCTATATCTCTCCATTGCGATAATAATTATGCATTTATGATTTACAATATGTTAACAATAAAATTACCAACAATCTCTAATTCACACATAATTAACATATCTGATTGATTTTGATATAAATCAATTTTTAATTCTTGAAAAAAATCTGCAAAACACGATAAATTGTCGTAGATTAAATTGGTGAGATGGTGACAATTTCGCTATAAATTGATCACTGTCGAAAAATGCAAATTTGTTCAATAAAAACCTGTTTATTGTAAGGATTTTGCGGCGTAATATAATTGCGGGATCAATTTGGTTTATTCATTAACATGTTTGTAACTTTTTATCATTGTCTTTTCCTCTTTTGATGAAATGGCAACGATAGGGGCGAGCAAATAATTTTGTATTGGGGCATGCGTGTGACCCTTTCTAACGGGGTTCACTCTCGGAGTCTTCATGCGATGAGCAAGGAGTCATGATGTTAGATATAGTCGAACTGTCGCGCTTACAGTTTGCCTTGACCGCGATGTACCACTTCCTTTTTGTGCCACTGACGCTCGGTATGGCGTTCCTGCTGGCCATCATGGAAACGGTCTACGTCCTTTCCGGCAAACAGATTTATAAAGATATGACAAAGTTCTGGGGCAAGTTGTTTGGTATCAACTTTGCTCTGGGTGTGGCAACCGGTTTAACCATGGAGTTCCAGTTCGGGACTAACTGGTCTTATTATTCTCACTATGTAGGGGATATCTTCGGTGCGCCGCTGGCAATCGAAGGTCTGATGGCCTTCTTCCTCGAATCCACCTTTGTAGGTCTGTTCTTCTTCGGTTGGGATCGTCTGGGTAAAGTTCAGCATATGTGTGTCACCTGGCTGGTGGCGCTCGGTTCAAACCTGTCCGCACTGTGGATTCTGGTTGCGAACGGCTGGATGCAAAACCCAATCGCGTCCGATTTCAATTTCGAAACTATGCGTATGGAGATGGTGAGCTTCTCCGAGCTGGTGCTTAACCCGGTTGCTCAGGTGAAATTCGTTCACACTGTTGCGTCTGGTTATGTGACTGGCGCGATGTTCATCCTCGGTATCAGCGCATGGTATATGCTGAAAGGCCGTGACTTCGCCTTCGCAAAACGCTCCTTTGCTATCGCTGCAAGCTTCGGTATGGCTGCTGTTCTGTCCGTTATTGTTCTGGGTGATGAATCCGGTTACGAAATGGGTGACGTGCAGAAAACCAAACTGGCTGCTATTGAAGCCGAGTGGGAAACTCAACCTGCGCCTGCTGCCTTTACTCTGTTCGGTATTCCTGATCAGGAAGAGCAGACGAACAAATTTGCAATCCAGATCCCTTATGCGCTGGGTATCATCGCTACACGTTCTGTGGATACGCCGGTTATCGGCCTGAAAGAGCTGATGGTGCAGCACGAAGAACGTATCCGTAACGGGATGAAAGCGTACTCTCTGCTTGAGCAACTGCGTTCTGGTTCTACCGACCAGGCTGTACGCGATCAGTTCAATAGCATGAAGAAAGATCTCGGTTATGGTCTGCTGCTGAAACGCTATACGCCGAATGTGGCGGATGCGACTGAAGCGCAGATTCAACAGGCAACCAAAGACTCTATTCCACGTGTAGCACCGCTGTACTTCGCGTTCCGCATCATGGTGGCGTGTGGCTTCCTGCTGTTGGCAATTATCGCGCTCTCCTTCTGGAGCGTAATCCGCAACCGTATCGGTGAGAAAAAATGGCTGCTGCGCGCCGCGCTGTACGGTATTCCGCTGCCGTGGATCGCTGTAGAAGCGGGCTGGTTTGTTGCCGAATATGGTCGTCAACCGTGGGCTATCGGTGAGGTGCTGCCTACCGCAGTGGCGAACTCGTCGCTGACTGCAGGCGATCTCATCTTCTCTATGGTTCTGATTTGCGGCCTGTATACCCTGTTCCTGGTGGCAGAAATGTTCTTAATGTTCAAGTTTGCACGCCTCGGCCCAAGCAGCCTGAAAACCGGTCGCTATCACTTTGAGCAGTCTTCCACGACTACTCAGCCGGCACGCTAAGACAGGAGTCGTCAAATGATCGATTATGAAGTATTGCGTTTTATCTGGTGGCTGCTGGTTGGCATTCTGCTGATTGGTTTTGCAGTCACTGACGGTTTCGACATGGGGGTGGGCATGCTCACCCGTTTCCTCGGTCGTAACGACACCGAGCGTCGAATTATGATTAACTCCATCGCCCCACACTGGGACGGTAACCAGGTTTGGCTGATCACTGCAGGCGGCGCATTATTTGCTGCCTGGCCGATGGTCTATGCCGCTGCGTTTTCCGGCTTCTATGTCGCGATGATCCTCGTGCTGGCATCTTTGTTCTTCCGTCCGGTCGGTTTTGATTACCGTTCCAAGATTGAAGAAACCCGCTGGCGTAACATGTGGGACTGGGGCATCTTCATTGGTAGCTTCGTTCCGCCGCTGGTGATTGGCGTGGCGTTCGGTAACCTGTTGCAGGGTGTACCGTTCAATGTTGATGAATATCTCCGTCTGTACTACACCGGTAACTTCTTCCAACTGCTCAATCCGTTCGGCCTGCTGGCTGGTGTGGTAAGCGTCGGGATGATCATCACTCAGGGTGCAACCTATCTGCAAATGCGCACCGTTGGTGAACTGCACCTGCGTACCCGTGCAACGGCTCAGGTGGCGGCGCTGGTAACGCTGGTGTGCTTCGCACTGGCTGGCGTATGGGTGATGTACGGTATCGACGGTTATGTTGTGAAGTCGACAATGGACCATTACGCAGCATCTAACCCGCTGAATAAAGAAGTGGTTCGTGAAGCTGGTGCATGGCTGGTGAACTTCAACAACACGCCAATTCTGTGGGCTATTCCGGCTCTGGGGGTGGTTCTACCACTGCTGACTATCCTGACTGCGCGTATGGATAAAGCCGCGTGGGCGTTTGTGTTCTCTTCTCTGACACTGGCCTGCATCATTCTGACTGCGGGTATTGCAATGTTCCCGTTTGTAATGCCGTCCAGCACCATGATGAATGCAAGTCTGACAATGTGGGATGCAACTTCCAGCCAACTGACGCTTAACGTCATGACCTGGGTTGCGGTGGTTCTGGTGCCGATCATTCTGCTCTACACCGCCTGGTGTTACTGGAAAATGTTCGGACGTATCACCAAAGAAGATATTGAACGTAACACCCACTCTCTGTACTAAGTAAGGAGCTAAAAATGTGGTATTTCGCATGGATTCTGGGAACGCTTCTTGCCTGTTCATTTGGGGTAATTACCGCGCTGGCGCTTGAGCACGTCGAATCAGGCAAAGCCGGTCAAGAAGACAGTTGATGAGTAAGATTATCGCAACCTTGTATGCGGTAATGGACAAGCGCCCTCTGAGGGCGCTTTCCTTCGTGATGGCGCTTCTGTTAGCAGGATGTATGTTTTGGGACCCATCACGTTTTGCCGCGAAGACCAGTGAGCTGGAAATCTGGCATGGATTATTGCTGATGTGGGCCGTCTGCGCAGGCGTTATTCACGGCGTGGGGTTTCGTCCGCAGAAGGTTCTTTGGAAAGGGATTTTTTGCCCATTGCTTGCTGATCTTGTTCTCATTGTAGGGCTGATTTTCTTCTTCTTTTAAATCAGAATTCTCTTTAAAAATTTATGGGCCGTTGAGGGTCCATAAATTTTTACGCTCCCTTAACTTACCCTCATTCCCAAACCTCAATCGCACGCGTATAGTAGCAGCGTTTAAAAGTTCTAACTTTTGTTGCATTACCGGGATGTAAAGTGAATACAACGCTGTTTCGATGGCCGGTTCGTGTCTATTATGAAGATACTGATGCCGGTGGTGTGGTGTACCATGCCAGTTACATCGCTTTTTATGAAAGAGCACGCACAGAGATGCTGCGCCACCATCACTTTAGCCAACAGGCACTGATGGCTGAACGTGTTGCCTTCGTGGTGCGTAAAATGACGGTGGAATATTACGCACCTGCACGGCTCGACGATATGCTCGAAATACAGACTGAAATAACATCAATGCGTGGCACCTCTTTGGTTTTCACGCAACGTATTGTCAACGCCGAGAATACTCTGCTGAATGAAGCTGAGGTTCTGATTGTTTGCGTTGACCCACTCAAAATGAAGCCTCGTGCGCTTCCTAAGTCTATTGTCGCGGAGTTTAAGCAGTGACTGACATGAATATCCTTGATTTGTTCCTGAAGGCTAGCCTTCTGGTTAAACTTATCATGTTGATTTTGATTGGTTTTTCAATCGCATCCTGGGCCATTATTATCCAGCGGACCCGTATTCTTAACGCTGCAGCGCGTGAAGCCGAAGCGTTTGAAGATAAATTCTGGTCTGGAATCGAACTTTCTCGCCTCTATCAGGAGAGCCAGGGAAAACGGGATAATCTCACTGGGTCGGAACAAATCTTTTACAGCGGGTTCAAAGAATTTGTGCGCCTGCATCGTGCCAACAGCCATGCGCCGGAAGCAGTGGTGGAAGGGGCTGCACGTGCGATGCGTATCTCTATGAATCGTGAGCTGGAAAATCTGGAAACACACATTCCGTTTCTCGGTACGGTGGGTTCTATCAGCCCGTATATCGGTTTGTTTGGTACAGTCTGGGGGATCATGCACGCTTTTATTGCCCTTGGTGCGGTGAAGCAGGCAACACTGCAAATGGTGGCTCCCGGTATCGCAGAAGCGTTGATTGCCACGGCAATCGGTCTGTTCGCCGCTATTCCGGCGGTTATGGCTTACAACCGTCTTAACCAACGCGTAAACAAACTGGAACTGAATTACGATAACTTTATGGAAGAGTTTACTGCGATTCTGCACCGCCAGGCGTTTACCGTTAGCGAGAGCAACAAGGGGTAAGCCATGGCCAGAGCGCGTGGACGAGGTCGTCGCGATCTCAAGTCCGAAATCAACATCGTACCGTTGCTGGATGTACTGCTGGTGCTGTTGCTGATCTTTATGGCGACAGCACCCATCATTACCCAGAGTGTGGAGGTCGATCTGCCAGACGCTACTGAATCGCAGGCAGTGAGTAGTAACGATAATCCGCCAGTGATAGTTGAAGTATCTGGTATTGGTCAGTACACCGTGGTGGTTGAGAAAGATCGCCTGGAGCGTTTACCTCCAGAGCAGGTGGTGGCAGAAATCTCCAGCCGTTTCAAGGCTAATCCGAAAACGGTCTTTCTGATCGGTGGCGCAAAAGATGTGCCTTACGATGAAATAATTAAAGCGCTGAACTTGTTACACAGTGCGGGTGTGAAATCGGTTGGTTTAATGACGCAGCCTATCTAAGCATCTGCGTTTCCCTTGCTTGAAAGAGAGCGGGTAACAGGCGAACAGTTTTTGGGAACCGAGAGTGTCAAAGGCAACCGAACAAAACGACAAGCTCAAACGGGCGATAATTATTTCAGCAGTGCTGCATGTCATCTTATTTGCGGCGCTGATCTGGAGTTCGTTCGATGAGAATATAGAAGCTTCAGCCGGAGGTGGCGGTGGTTCGTCTATCGACGCCGTAATGGTTGATTCAGGTGCGGTAGTTGAGCAGTACAAACGCATGCAAAGCCAGGAGTCAAGCGCGAAGCGTTCCGAAGAGCAGCGCAAGATTAAGGAACAGCAGGCAGCCGAAGAACTCCGTGAAAAGCAAGCGGCTGAACAGGAACGCCTGAAGCAACTTGAGAAAGAGCGGTTAGCTGCTCAGGAACAGAAAAAGCAGGCTGAAGACGCTGCCAAACAGGCTGAGTTAAAGCAGAAGCAAGCGGAAGAAGCGGCAGCGAAAGCTGCGGCAGATGCTAAAGCGAAGGCCGAAGCGGATGCCAAAGCAGCAGCCGAAGCGGCGAAGAAAGCGGCTGCGGATGCGAAGAAAAAAGCGGAAGCAGAAGCTGCCAAAGCCGCAGCCGAAGCGCAGAAGAAAGCTGAGGCTGAAGCCGCCAAAGCGGCTGCGGCACTGAAGAAGAAAGCCGAAGCTGCAGAAGCCGCCGCTGCTGAAGCAAGAAAGAAAGCAGCGGCTGAAGCTGCTGAAAAAGCGAAGGCTGAAGCTGAGAAGAAAGCGGCTACTGAAAAGGCTGCGGCTGATAAGAAAGCAGCGGCAGAGAAAGCTGCGGCTGATAAGAAAGCAGCAGCAGAGAAAGCAGCAGCAGAGAAGAAAGCAGCAGCGGCAAAAGCGGCTGCTGAAAAAGCCGCTGCAGCTAAAGCGGCCGCAGAGGCAGATGATATCTTCGGTGAGCTAAGCTCTGGTAAGAATGCACCGAAAACCGGTGGTGGGGCGAAAGGGAACAATGCTTCGCCTGCCGGGAGTGGTAATACTAAAAACAATGGCGCATCAGGTGCAGATATCAATAACTATGCCGGGCAGATTAAATCTGCTATCGAAAGTAAGTTTTATGACGCATCGTCTTATGCAGGCAAAACCTGTACGCTGCGCATAAAACTGGCACCAGATGGCATGTTACTGGATATCAAACCTGAAGGTGGCGATCCCGCACTTTGTCAGGCTGCATTGGCAGCAGCTAAACTTGCGAAGATCCCGAAACCACCAAGCCAGGCAGTATATGAAGTGTTCAAAAACGCACCATTGGACTTCAAGCCGTAATCGCGATGTTGGCCGTCACGGCGGTTAATATCAGACATCGGTTGTCGCGGGGTTCTGGTAGTTTTGTGTATTTGAGTTTGTTAACATTCTGCTAAATTATCGTGGACTATCTGTCCGGATAAGGGAGATATGATGAAGCAGGCATTACGAGTAGCATTTGGTTTTCTCATACTGTGGGCGTCGGTTCTGCACGCTGAAGTCCGCATTGTGATCGACAGTGGTGTAGATTCCGGTCGTCCTATTGGTGTCGTTCCTTTCCAGTGGGCAGGGCCTGGTGCGGCACCTGAAGATATTGGCGGCATCGTTGCTGCTGACTTGCGTAACAGCGGTAAATTTAACCCGTTAGATCGCGCTCGTCTGCCACAGCAGCCGGGTAGCGCGCAGGAAGTTCAACCCGCAGCATGGTCTGCACTGGGTATTGACGCTGTGGTTGTAGGTCAGGTCACTCCGAACCCGGACGGCTCTTACAATGTTGCTTATCAGCTAGTTGATACCGGTGGTGCTCCGGGTACTGTACTTGCTCAGAACTCATATAAAGTTAACAAGCAATGGCTGCGTTATGCTGGCCATACCGCCAGTGACGAAGTGTTTGAAAAACTGACCGGCATTAAGGGTGCGTTCCGTACTCGTATTGCCTACGTTGTTCAGACCAACGGTGGTCAGTTCCCGTACGAATTGCGCGTATCTGACTACGATGGCTACAACCAGTTTGTGGTTCACCGTTCTCCGCAGCCGCTGATGTCTCCGGCGTGGTCACCAGACGGTTCTAAACTGGCATATGTCACCTTCGAAAGCGGTCGTTCCGCGCTGGTTATCCAGACGCTGGCAAATGGCGCTGTGCGTCAGGTGGCTTCATTCCCGCGTCACAACGGTGCGCCAGCGTTCTCACCGGATGGCAGCAAACTGGCGTTTGCCCTGTCTAAAACGGGTAGCCTGAACCTGTACGTAATGGATTTAGCTTCTGGTCAGATTCGTCAGGTGACTGATGGCCGTAGCAACAACACTGAACCGACCTGGTTCCCGGACAGCCAGAACCTGGCATTTACTTCTGACCAGGCAGGTCGTCCGCAGGTTTATAAAGTGAATATCAACGGCGGTGCGCCACAACGTATTACCTGGGAAGGTTCGCAGAACCAGGATGCGGATGTCAGCAGCGACGGTAAATTTATGGTAATGGTCAGCTCCAATGGTGGGCAGCAGCACATTGCCAAACAAGATCTGGTAACGGGAGGCGTACAAGTTCTGTCGTCAACGTTCCTGGATGAAACGCCAAGTCTGGCACCTAACGGCACTATGGTAATCTACAGCTCTTCTCAGGGGATGGGATCCGTGCTGAATTTGGTTTCTACAGATGGGCGTTTCAAAGCGCGTCTTCCGGCAACTGATGGACAGGTCAAATTCCCTGCCTGGTCGCCGTATCTGTGATAATAATTAATTGAATAGTAAAGGAATCATTGAAATGCAACTGAACAAAGTGCTGAAAGGGCTGATGATTGCTCTGCCTGTTATGGCAATTGCGGCATGTTCTTCCAACAAGAACGCCAGCAATGACGGCAGCGAAGGCATGCTGGGTGCCGGCACTGGTATGGATGCGAACGGCGGTAACGGCAACATGTCTTCCGAAGAGCAGGCTCGTCTGCAAATGCAACAGCTACAGCAGAATAATATCGTTTACTTCGATCTGGACAAATACGATATCCGTTCTGATTTCGCTCAAATGCTGGATGCACACGCAAACTTCCTGCGTAGCAACCCGTCTTACAAAGTCACCGTAGAAGGTCACGCGGACGAACGTGGTACTCCGGAATACAACATCTCCCTGGGTGAACGTCGTGCGAACGCCGTTAAGATGTACCTGCAGGGTAAAGGTGTTTCTGCTGACCAGATCTCCATCGTTTCTTACGGTAAAGAAAAACCTGCAGTACTGGGCCATGACGAAGCGGCATACTCCAAAAACCGTCGTGCGGTACTGGTTTACTAAGAGAATTGCATGAGCAGTAACTTCAGACATCAACTATTGAGTCTGTCGTTACTGGTTGGTATAGCGGCCCCCTGGGCCGCTTTTGCTCAGGCACCAATCAGTAGTGTCGGCTCAGGCTCGGTCGAAGACCGCGTCACTCAACTTGAGCGTATTTCTAATGCTCACAGTCAGCTTTTAACTCAACTTCAGCAGCAACTCTCCGATAATCAGTCCGATATTGATTCCCTGCGTGGTCAAATTCAGGAAAATCAGTATCAACTAAATCAGGTCGTGGAGCGGCAAAAGCAGATCCTGTTGCAGATCGATAGCCTCAGCAGCGGTGGTGCAGCGACGCAATCTGCCAGCGTTGAGCAAAGCGGGGCGGCGGCAACAACGCCAACGGCTGATGCTGGTACTGCGAGTGCTGGCGCGCCGGTGAAAAGCGGTGATGCAAACACTGATTACAATGCAGCTATTGCACTGGTGCAGGATAAATCCCGCCAGGATGATGCGATGGTGGCATTTCAGAATTTCATCAAAAATTATCCTGATTCAACTTACCTGCCAAACGCCAATTATTGGCTGGGTCAGTTAAACTACAACAAGGGTAAGAAAGATGATGCGGCGTACTATTTTGCTTCGGTAGTGAAAAACTATCCGAAGTCACCGAAGGCTGCAGATGCGATGTTTAAGGTCGGCGTCATCATGCAGGACAAAGGTGACACTGCGAAAGCGAAAGCCGTGTACCAACAGGTTATCAGTAAGTACCCTGGTACTGATGGCGCCAAACAGGCACAAAAACGTCTGAACGCTATGTAATGCATAACACGCGACCAGAAGTCGCATTATTTCTGGTCGTGTCGTGCGAATCATAAGCAGTTGAGTGATCTACATCGAAATTTTTGTTGCGCTCAAATCTGAAATCAGTAATATATGCCGCCGTTGCCACGGGATATCAAACAAACCGAAAGCAACACTAAAGTGGGTCGTTAGCTCAGTTGGTAGAGCAGTTGACTTTTAATCAATTGGTCGCAGGTTCGAATCCTGCACGACCCACCACTAGCATAGTTAGTTGTAGTATCCAGCGTAGTATCGGGTGATTAGCTCAGCTGGGAGAGCACCTCCCTTACAAGGAGGGGGTCGGCGGTTCGATCCCGTCATCACCCACCACCGGGTCGTTAGCTCAGTTGGTAGAGCAGTTGACTTTTAATCAATTGGTCGCAGGTTCGAATCCTGCACGACCCACCACTAATTATGGTGGGTTAGGTGGAAACAGTTAGTAGTATCCAGCGCAGTATCGGGTGATTAGCTCAGCTGGGAGAGCACCTCCCTTACAAGGAGGGGGTCGGCGGTTCGATCCCGTCATCACCCACCACTCGGGTCGTTAGCTCAGTTGGTAGAGCAGTTGACTTTTAATCAATTGGTCGCAGGTTCGAATCCTGCACGACCCACCATCCTGAATGATTAAAGCAGTATAATCCCGCAAGGGGTCGTTAGCTCAGTTGGTAGAGCAGTTGACTTTTAATCAATTGGTCGCAGGTTCGAATCCTGCACGACCCACCAATGTGAAAAGGCACCCTAAAGGTGCCTTTTTGCTATCTTAACATCCCTCGATTTTAATTCGTAAGTTCCCACGCTTGATGAGTGAATAACCTTATGTAGGTCGGATAAGCGCAAAGCGTTGCATCCAATATCACGTACGTAATTCTTGTGACTTTTCCCTGCCATTCGGTTATCTTGTTTAGCATATAAAACAAATGAAATCGGTAATAGCGATATCACGCTTCATATCGGTTTAAATGTTAAGTCTGCAAAACGAGATAGCAAGATGAGCGTGATGTTTGATCCTGAAGCAGCGATTTATCCTTTCCCAGCAAAGCCGACGCCGTTAAGCATTGATGAAAAAGCGTATTACCGCGAGAAAATAAAACACCTGCTGAAAGAACATAATGCGGTTATGGTCGCCCACTACTACACCGACCCTGAAATCCAACAACTGGCGGAGGAAACCGGCGGCTGCATTTCCGATTCGCTGGAAATGGCGCGCTTTGGTGCAAAGCATCCTGCTTCTACGCTGTTAGTTGCTGGGGTGAGATTTATGGGAGAAACCGCCAAAATCCTCAGCCCGGAAAAAACAATTCTGATGCCCACACTTAAGGCCGAATGTTCACTGGATCTCGGGTGCCCCATTGAAGAATTTAACGCATTTTGTGATGCCCATCCCGATCGTACTGTCGTCGTCTACGCTAACACGTCTGCTGCGGTAAAAGCGCGTGCAGATTGGGTGGTGACTTCAAGCATTGCCGTCGAACTTATTGATCATCTGGATAGTTTGGGGGAAAAAATCATCTGGGCACCAGACAAACATTTGGGGCGTTACGTGCAAAAACAGACGGGCGCAGACATCTTATGCTGGCAAGGTGCCTGCATCGTTCATGATGAGTTTAAGACTCAGGCGTTAACCCGCTTACAAAAACAATACCCTGACGCTGCCATACTGGTACATCCGGAGTCACCCCAGGCCATTGTCGATATGGCCGATGCGGTCGGTTCCACAAGTCAGTTGATCAATGCTGCGAAAACATTGCCGCATCAACGGCTTATTGTGGCGACGGATCGGGGGATCTTCTACAAAATGCAGCAAGCGGTGCCTGACAAGGAGCTACTGGAAGCGCCAACCGCTGGCGAGGGTGCAACCTGCCGTAGCTGTGCGCATTGCCCGTGGATGGCCATGAATGGCCTCCAGGCCATCGCAGAGGCATTAGAACAGGGAGGAAGCAAACACGAGGTTCATGTTGATGAAAAGCTGCGAGAGAGGGCGCTGGTGCCGCTCAACCGTATGCTGGATTTTGCGGCTACACTACGTGGATAGCTGACAATAAGGCATCATGCTACGCATTGGAGGAAAGATGGATTTTTTTAGCACACAGAACATTCTGGTTCATATACCGATCGGTACTGGCGGTTACGATCTCTCATGGATCGAAGCGGTAGGGACGATCGCTGGGTTACTGTGTATTGGCCTTGCCAGCCTGGAGAAGAGCAGCAACTACTTTTTTGGTCTGATCAACGTTACCTTGTTTGGCATTATTTTCTTTCAGATTCAATTGTATGCCAGCTTACTGCTGCAGGTATTTTTCTTTGCCGCTAACATTTATGGTTGGTATGCCTGGTCGCGACAAACCAGTCAGCATGAAGCCGAGTTGAAAATTCGCTGGCTGCCACTGCCGAAGGCATTAACCTGGTTGGCTGTTTGCGTCGTTGCCATTGGTCTGATGACGGTATTTATCAACCCGGTATTTGCGTTCCTGACCCGCGTGGCGGTAATGATTATGCAAGCGTTGGGTCTACAAGTGGCTATGCCAGAATTGCAACCAGACGCCTTCCCATTCTGGGATTCCTGCATGATGGTACTCTCCATCGTGGCAATGATCCTGATGACACGTAAATACGTCGAAAACTGGTTACTGTGGGTCATTATTAACGTGATCAGCGTGGTGATTTTCGCCTTGCAGGGGGTTTATGCCATGTCGCTGGAGTATCTGATCCTGACCTTTATTGCCCTGAACGGCAGCCGGATGTGGATAAACAGCGCACGCGAAAGAGGTTCACGCGCGCTGTCTCATTAATGGTGATGATGTGAATGGCCGGAAACCCCTTGATTAAGGTGGCAATCCGGCCCATGACAAGGCTGATATTCCATCTGAATCGTGGCGTGCTCAATCTGATAGTTGTCCATCAGATAGTGTTGGATCTTGTCCAACAATGCGTCGTGATCGTGTGGCGGGATCACCTGCACATGCAGCGTCATTACTGGCTTCTCGCCCACCATCCACACGTGTACATGATGCACATTGCGCACTTCCGGGATTTCCCGGCACATGCGGCGCTTCAGTTCAGCGATATCCAGCGAAACCGGCGCACCTTCAAGTAATTCATTCACGCTGTCTTTCAATAATCGCCAGGCACTGCGCAGAACCAGAAGTGAAACGAGAATGGAAAGAATAGGGTCAGCAGGCGTCCAGCCGGTCCAGATAATAATCAACGCCGCGATGATAGCGCCGACAGAACCCAGCAGATCCCCCAGGACATGCAACGCTGCCGCGCGTACATTGAGATTTTTCTCTTCACTGCCACGATGCAGCAACCAGAAAGAAAGCACATTCGCCAGCAATCCAGCCACGGCAATAGTCATCATCATACCGCCTTCAACCGGACGTGGCGTGCGGAAGCGTTCTATCGCCTCCCAGACAATCAAAATAGTAATCACCACCAGGGCGATGGCATTTACAAACGCCGCGAGGGTGGTCAATCGAAGCCAGCCGAAAGTATGGCGAATGGTGGGGGGACGACGGGAAAATTGAACGGCAAGTAGGGCGAAAAGCAGGGCGGCAGTATCGGTCAGCATATGACCCGCATCGGCCAGCAATGCCAGAGAACCGGAAAGAAAGCCGCCAATAACTTCAACCAGCATAAAACCGGCGGTAACGCTGAAAGCATATAACAAGCGACGAGCATTATTATCTTCTGGCAGATGTGCGGAAGTGTGTGAGTGCGCCATGACGAGTCATCCCTTAATTAATCTCACTTAACTTTATGACATCATACTGCTTTTAGAAGGGAAAAATTAAAAGGGAGAGACTCCGCTCTCCCTGTATTGGCTTTATTGCAGGATTACTGTGTTGTACCGTCGGTTTTGGTATCGACATCATTGTTGATGCCATCACCGGTTTGGACTTTTTTATTGATGTCCGGACAGCGACCATCTTTGCACATCGTATTTTTGTGCTCTTCATCTTTGGTCATGCCATCATTATCCATTGATGAACCGTTCGGGTGCAGCATGGTGCCGCCCGAGTTGCTATTAACCCTGCTATTATCGACGTTATTTGGCGCGACATTTTCACGGGCATCTGGGGCAACCTGGCCCGCATCAGCCGCAGCGTTTGCCTGGCCGTTATTAGTTTGTGCGCCGCTATCGGCAGCCAGTGCAGCTCCGCTGGCAAGACTAAGAGTGGCAGTCAGAAATAGAGTGGCCAGTTTTGTCATTTTCATACGATGCTCCTGTTATGGTCGTTATGTCGGATAACCTCTTCCAACAGTGCATTTGCAGGTGATTGTCAGGCAATGGTTTAAGATTTCAGCCAGAAGAATAAATCCAGCAGAGAATCTTGAAAAAATTAATAAACAAAGAAGTTACAGTTAGAAATTGTAGGTGAGATCTCGTTTTTCGCGACAATCTGGCGTTTTTCTTGCTAATTCCAGGATTATTCCGTTCATAGTGTAAAACCCCGTTTACACATTCTGACGGAAGATATAGATTGGAACTATTGCATTCACTAAATTAAGTATGGCAACACTGGAACAGACATGAATTATCAGAACGACGATTTACGCATCAAAGAAATCAAAGAGTTACTTCCGCCTGTCGCATTGCTGGAAAAATTCCCCGCTACCGAAAATGCCGCGAATACGGTTGCCCATGCCCGTAAAGCGATCCACAAGATCCTGAAAGGTAATGATGATCGCCTGTTAGTGGTGATTGGCCCTTGTTCAATTCATGATCCTGTAGCCGCTAAAGAGTATGCAACCCGCTTGCTGGCGCTGCGTGAAGAGCTGAAAGACGAGCTGGAAATCGTCATGCGTGTCTATTTTGAAAAGCCGCGTACGACAGTGGGTTGGAAAGGGTTGATCAACGATCCGCATATGGATAACAGTTTCCAGATCAACGACGGTTTGCGCATTGCTCGTAAATTGCTGCTCGACATTAACGATAGTGGCCTGCCAGCAGCAGGTGAGTTTCTCGATATGATCACCCCGCAGTATCTGGCCGACCTGATGAGTTGGGGCGCAATTGGCGCACGTACAACCGAATCGCAGGTTCACCGTGAACTGGCGTCTGGTCTTTCTTGCCCGGTAGGATTCAAAAATGGCACCGATGGCACGATTAAAGTGGCTATTGATGCCATTAATGCTGCTGGTGCGCCGCACTGCTTCCTGTCAGTGACCAAATGGGGTCATTCGGCAATTGTGAATACCAGCGGTAACGGCGATTGCCATATCATTCTGCGCGGCGGTAAAGAGCCTAACTACAGTGCGAAACACGTTGCTGAAGTGAAAGAAGGGCTGAAAAAAGCGGGTTTACCGGCGCAGGTGATGATTGATTTCAGCCATGCAAATTCGTCCAAACAATTCAAAAAGCAGATGGAAGTTTGCGCTGACGTTTGCCAGCAGATTGCCGGTGGTGAAAATGCCATTATTGGCGTGATGGTGGAAAGTCACCTGGTTGAAGGGAACCAGAGTCTGGAAAGCGGTGAGCCGCTGGCCTATGGCAAGAGCATCACCGATGCCTGCATTGGCTGGGAAGATACCGACTCTCTGTTACGTCAACTGGCGAACGCCGTAAAAGCACGTCGCGGATAAGGTTTATAGTCCCGACCTGCGAATCGCCATGACTGTACGTTTGTAGGCCTGATAAGACGCGTAGCGTCGCATCAGGCAATGTGCTCCGTTGTCAGTTACGTACGCCTTGTGCAAAAACAAAAAAAGCCGACTCACTTGCAGTCGGCTTTCTCATTTTTTCAACGGATTACGCTTACTTTGCTTTACCCTGGTTCGCAACGGCCGCTGCTTTCGCCGCGATCTCGTCAGCATTACCCAGGTAATAACGTTTCAGAGGTTTGAAGTTTTCGTCAAACTCATACACCAGCGGTACGCCAGTCGGGATATTCAGCTCAAGGATCTCTTCTTCACTCATGTTATCGAGATATTTCACCAGCGCACGCAGGGAGTTACCATGTGCCGCGATGATCACGCGCTCACCGCTCTTCATGCGTGGCAGAATGGTTTCATTCCAGTAAGGGATCACGCGGTCAATGGTCAGCGCCAGGCTTTCCGTCAGCGGCAGCTCTTTTTCGCTCAGTTTAGCGTAACGCGGATCGTGGCCCGGATAACGCTCATCATCTTTAGTCAGTTCCGGCGGAGTTACCGCAAAACCACGACGCCACTGTTTCACCTGCTCGTCGCCATATTTTTCAGCGGTTTCCGCTTTGTTCAGACCCTGCAACGCACCGTAGTGACGTTCGTTCAGTTTCCAGGATTTCTCAACGGGCAGCCATGCCTGATCCAGTTCGTCCAGCACATTCCACAGAGTATGGATAGCGCGCTTCAGCACAGAGGTGTAAGCAAAGTCAAAGCTGTAACCTTCCTCTTTCAGCAGCTTGCCTGCTGCTTTTGCTTCGCTTACGCCTTTCTCAGACAGATCCACGTCGTACCAACCGGTGAAACGGTTTTCTTTATTCCACTGGCTTTCGCCATGACGAACCAGAACCAGCTTAGTTACAGCCATATACTTACTCCTCAAATCATTATTTAATGATAATAATTCTCATTATATTGCCGTGGGATAACAACAGCAATGCTTACGCATAACCATAGCGAAAATAGTGTCGCAGTGTAAGGTTGTTGTGAATATTGAGTTGCAAATATGTATTCATTTGCTGGCAAGATGAACGATACGATGAGAAAGCCCTCATATTGAGGGCTTGAAGTCACTGTGCAATAAACTGATATTCCGTCTGGCTGGAATACTCTTCGCCTGGGCGTAAGAAACAGTCCGGCTGCGGCCATTCAGGATGGTTCGGGCTGTCCGGCAAAAACTCGCTTTCCAGCGCCAGACCTTGCCAGTCGGCGTAAGGTTCAGTTCCCCGCGAGGGTGTGCCGCCAAGGAAGTTGCCGGAGTAAAATTGCAAAGCCGGAGCGGTGGTGTAGACCTTAAGCTGCAATTTCTCATCTGCTGACCAGACATGCGCTGCCACTTTCTTGCCATCGCCTTTGGCCTGCAACAAGAACGCGTGATCGTAACCTTTCACTTTGCGCTGATCTTCGTCGGCAAGAAACTCACTGGCGATGATTTTGGCGCTGCGGAAATCAAAAGACGTACCGGCAACAGATTTCAGTCCGTCGTGCGGAATACCGCTTTCATCTACCGGCAGATATTCGTCAGCCAGAATCTGCAGCTTGTGATTACGCACGTCAGACTGTTCACCGTCGAGGTTGAAATAGACGTGGTTAGTCATATTCACCGGGCAAGGTTTATCAACCGTGGCGCGATAGGTGATAGAGATACGGTTATCATCGGTCAGACGATACTGCACCGTCGCGCCGAGATTACCCGGAAAGCCCTGATCGCCATCTTCTGAAGTCAGGGCAAACAGCACCTGACGATCGTTCTGATTTACAATCTGCCAGCGACGTTTATCGAATCCTTCCGGGCCGCCGTGTAGCTGGTTGACACCCTGACTTGGCAACAGCGTGACAGTTTCGTCGTCAAAGGTATAACGGCTATTGGCGATACGGTTGGCATAGCGACCAATAGAGGCCCCCAGAAATGCGGCCTGATCCTGATAGCATTCCGGGCTGGCACAGCCGAGCAGCGCCTCGCGGACGCTGCCATCGGAAAGCGGAATACGGGCGGAAAGTAAAGTTGCACCCCAGTCCATCAGCGTGACTACCATCCCTGCGTTGTTACGCAAAGTTAACAGTCGGTACGGCTGACCATCGGGTGCCAGTGCGGGAGTTTCATTCAGCACTGTCCTGCTCCTTGTGATGGTTTACACACGTAAAAAGTCTCTTTAATGCCTGTTTTTGCTTCATATTGTTCAGCAACAGCGTGCTGTACTGCAGGCACCAGTTCTTCCGGGATCAGCGCAACAATACAGCCGCCAAACCCACCACCGGTCATGCGCACGCCCCCTTTGTCGCCAATCACTGCTTTTACGATTTCTACCAGGGTGTCAATTTGCGGTACGGTGATTTCGAAGTCATCGCGCATAGAGGCATGAGACTCCGCCATCAACTCACCCATACGTTTCAGGTCGCCTTGCTCCAGCGCGCTGGCAGCTTCAACGGTACGGACGTTTTCGGTCAGAACGTGACGCACGCGTTTTGCGACGATCGGATCCAGTTCATGCGCTACGGCGTTGAACTCTTCAATGGTGACATCGCGCAGGGCTGGCTGCTGGAAGAAACGCGCACCGGTTTCACACTGTTCACGGCGGGTGTTGTATTCGCTGCCGACCAGAGTGCGTTTGAAGTTACTGTTGATAATCACCACCGCCACACCTTTCGGCATGGAAACAGCTTTAGTCCCCAGTGAGCGGCAGTCGAGCAATAATGCATGATCTTTCTTGCCCAGAGCGGAAATCAACTGATCCATGATCCCGCAGTTACAGCCCACAAACTGGTTTTCAGCTTCCTGACCGTTAAGCGCGATTTGTGCGCCGTCCAGCGGCAGATGGTAAAGCTGTTGCAATACAGTACCGACTGCGACTTCCAGCGAAGCGGAAGAACTTAACCCGGCACCCTGCGGCACGTTGCCGCTGATCACCATGTCCACGCCACCAAAGCTGTTATTGCGCAGTTGCAGATGTTTCACCACGCCACGGACATAGTTGGCCCATTGGTAGCTGTCATGCGCGACAATGGGCGCATCAAGGGAAAACTCGTCAATCTGATTTTCATAATCGGCAGCCATAACGCGTACTTTGCGATCATCACGCGGCGCACAGCTAATCACCGTTTGATAATCAATCGCGCAGGGCAGAACAAAACCATCGTTGTAGTCGGTGTGTTCACCAATTAGATTCACGCGGCCAGGCGCCTGAATGGTATGAGTGGCAGGGTAGCCAAATGCGTTGGCAAACAGAGATTGTGTTTTTTCTTTCAGACTCATTTCTTACACTCCGGATTCGCGAAAATGGATATCGCTGACTGCACGCAAACGCTCTGCTGCCTGTTCTGCTGTCAGGTCTCGCTGGGTTTCTGCCAGCATTTCATAACCGACCATAAATTTACGCACGGTGGCAGAGCGTAACAGAGGTGGATAAAAGTGCGCGTGCAACTGCCAGTGTTGGTTCTCTTCGCCATTAAACGGCGCACCGTGCCAGCCCATCGAGTAAGGGAAGGAGCACTGGAAAAGATTGTCATAACGACTGGTCAGCTTTTTCAACGCCAGTGCCAGATCGCTGCGCTGGGCGTCGGTCAAATCGGTGATCCGCAGAACATGGGCTTTGGGCAGCAGCAACGTTTCGAACGGCCAGGCAGCCCAGTAAGGCACCACGGCTAACCAGTGTTCGGTTTCAACAACGGTACGGCTACCATCAGCCAGTTCACGCTGGACATAATCCACCAGCATGGGGGATTTCTGTTGGGCGAAATATTCTTTTTGCAGGCGGTCTTCGCGCTCAGCTTCGTTAGGCAGGAAGCTATTTGCCCAAATCTGTCCGTGCGGATGCGGGTTCGAGCAGCCCATTGCCGCCCCTTTGTTTTCAAACACCTGCACCCACGGGTACGTTTTTCCCAGCTCTGCGGTTTGTTCCTGCCAGGTTTTGACGATTTCCGTCAACGCGGCAACGCTTAACTCTGGCAGCGTTTTACTGTGATCCGGTGAAAAGCAGATCACCCGGCTGGTGCCACGTGCGCTCTGGCAACGCATCAGCGGATCGTTGCTTTCTGGTGCATCTGGCGTGTCAGACATCAATGCCGCAAAGTCATTGGTGAAAACGTAAGTCCCGGTGTAATCGGGGTTTTTATCGCCTGTAACCCGCACATTACCTGCGCAGAGGAAGCAATCAGGATCGTGCGCAGGCAACACCTGTTTAGCTGGCGTTTCCTGCGCCCCCTGCCAGGGGCGCTTTGCGCGATGCGGTGAAACCAGAATCCATTGCCCGGTGAGCGGGTTATAGCGGCGATGTGGATGATCAACGGGATTAAATTGCGTCATGGTCGTTCCTTAATCGGGATATCCCTGTGGATGGCGTGACTGCCAGTGCCAGGTGTCCTGCGCCATTTCATCGAGTGTGCGCGTTACGCGCCAGTTCAGTTCGCGGTCGGCTTTGCTGGCATCCGCCCAGTAGGCCGGGAGGTCGCCCGCACGGCGCGGTGCAAAATGATAGTTAACCGGCTTGCCGCAGGCTTTACTGAAGGCATTAACCACGTCCAGCACGCTGCTGCCTACGCCTGCACCGAGGTTGTAGATGTGTACGCCTGGCTTGTTCGCCAGTTTTTCCATCGCCACGACGTGACCGTCCGCCAGATCCATTACGTGGATGTAATCGCGAACACCAGTGCCATCTTCGGTCGGATAATCGTTACCAAAAATAGCCAGAGAGTCGCGACGGCCTACAGCAACCTGGGCGATATATGGCATCAGGTTATTCGGAATACCTTGCGGATCTTCGCCCATATCGCCCGACGGATGCGCACCAACCGGGTTGAAGTAGCGCAGCAGGGCAATGCTCCAGTCCGGCTGGGCTTTTTGCAGGTCGGTAAGGATCTGTTCCACCATCAGCTTGCTTTTGCCGTAAGGGCTTTGCGGTGTGCCGGTCGGGAAGCTCTCAACGTAAGGAATTTTGGGTTGATCGCCATAGACGGTGGCGGAGGAGCTGAAGATAAAGTTTTTGACGTTCGCGGCGCGCATGGCGCTAATCAGACGCAGGGTGCCATTGACGTTGTTATCGTAATATTCCAGCGGTTTTTGTACCGACTCGCCAACGGCTTTCAGCCCGGCGAAGTGGATCACGGTATCGATAGCGTGATCGTGCAGGATCTCGGTCATCAACGCTTCGTTGCGAATATCGCCTTCAACAAATGTCGGATGTTTGCCGCCTAAACGCTCGATAACAGGCAGTACGCTGCGCTTACTGTTACAGAGGTTATCAAGAATGATGACATCATGACCGTTTTGCAGTAATTGCACACAGGTATGACTTCCAATGTAACCGCTACCACCGGTAACCAGAACTCTCATAATTCGCTCCATCAGGCTTATGGTATGAAATAACCATAGCATAACAAAGATGCGAAAAGTGTGACATGGAATAAATTAGTGGAATCGTTTACACAAGAATTTAGCCATCTTTTATGTGCGATTAAGCGATTATAAAACAGAGAGTTGGTGAATGATTGCGTCTTTTATCTGAAAAAAGAGGTGTTTTCATGCCTGGATGTGTCTAACCGTAGACCGGATTAGGCGTTTACGCCGCATCCGGCACAGTCAGCATTACAGACTTAGCTTATTTTTGTCAGCGCATAGCGATAGAGGTCGCCATCCGGCACGAACTCCAGCCGATGGGTAATACAGGCTGGTGCATCTTCAGCGTGGTGCGAAACAAACAACAACTGCGTTTCACCTTCGCTAATCAGTATATCCACAAAACGGCGGATAAGCTGGCGATTCAGCGGGTCAAGCCCTTGTAAAGGTTCATCGAGAATAAGCAATGTAGGATGCTTCACCAACGCCCGCACGATTAACGCCAGACGCTGCTGTCCCCAGGAAAGACTATGGAAGGGCGCGTCAGCGGTGCGTTTATCAATGCCGAGAATATCCAGCCACTGTTGCACCAGTTTTTTCTGGCGATCTGAAACGGCCTGATAAATGCCAATGGAATCAAAATAACCAGAAAGGATCACGTTGCGCACGGTAGTACTGACGCGGTAATCCAGATGCAAACTACTGCTGACGTAACCGATATGCTTTTTGATATCCCAGATGGTTTCACCGCTGCCGCGACGCCGTCCGAAAAGCGTCAAATCGTTGCTGTAACCTTGCGGATGATCGCCAGTAATCAGGCTTAATAACGTCGATTTTCCCGCGCCATTTGGCCCGACAATTTGCCAGTGTTCACCAGGATTCACCTGCCAGCTAAGGTTGTTAAGAATAGGGCGATCGTTATAAGAAACCACGCCGTTGTTTAGTACAATTCGTGGTTCGCTGGCGGGTAAGGTGTGACGTGCTGAAGGCTCATCCGGCTCTGGTAGATGCACGCCATCAAGCCGCTCACTGTGTGCCAGTTGGGCGACGAGAGCCTGCCGGAGCAGTTCCTCTTTAGCGCCAGTTTCCGTTAATGTGCAATCCGCCAGCACACCGGCAAACTGGACAAATTCCGGGATCTCATCGAAGCGATTGAGTACCAATACCAGAGTAATCCCTGACTGATGTAACGAAGCGAGTAGTTCTGCCAGTTGCTGACGTGAGGCAACATCAAGACCATCGAACGGTTCATCTAAAATCAGCAAGTCAGGCTCCGACATCAGCGCCTGACACAAAAGGGTTTTGCGCGTTTCGCCAGTAGAAAGATATTTAAAACGTCGGTCGAGGAGAGCGGTAATGCTGAACTGTTGCGCCAGTTGAGCGCAACGCTGAGTATCCTTAACTTCATCCAGAATGATCTCTGCCGTGGTGCGCCCGGTGTCATCTTCGCCAGGGCTGAGCATATCGGTGTTATTACGCAGCCATTCATCGCTGACGAGCTTTTGCAATTGCTCGAAGGAGAGACGAGTGATGTGGGAAAACTGGCTTTGCCGTTCGCCTTTCAATAGCGGAAGTTCACCTGCCAGCGCGCGAGCCAGCGCCGACTTCCCGCTACCGTTAGAACCGACAAACGCCCAACTATCACCCGCGTTTAAATTTAGCTGATGCAATTGCAGCGTTTTTGTGTCGCTAAGACGAAACGTGCCTTGCAAAATTTGCAACGATGACATTTTGTATCCCATTTTGTGCAGCGATTACTGACAGGGATACGTGTTTCATAACAAATTGTCAACACGCTTAACACAGCGTGGCGATAATCACACTGTCGGCGTTAAAGTAAGCCGTGACATTTTGCCCTTGCTTAAGAGATGCGGCTTCATTTACCGGCACCGTGGCGCACAGGGTTTGCCCGTCTGGTAACGCCATTAATACTTCGCACTGTTCCGCGCCGCGCTCAATATGACTAATAATACCCGGTAATTGGTTGTCGGCACCCTGGGCCACCGTGTCATCCTGGGTAATGTTCACCCACGGCGCTTTCAGCAGAATCAACACTTCTTTGCCTTCATCCAGCCCCAGACGCGCGCCACTTTGCGCGGTAATTGCGACTTTTAACCGTGTTTTGCCGTCGGCCAGTAAGACATCAACATGTTGTTGAACGTCATCATGATCGCGTGCGGTGATGGTGCCGAACCATTGGTTACGGGCGCTGGTTTGCAGTGAGAAACGTGAGATAGCTGCCAGCAGGCTGTTCAGCGGCAGGGCGTCATCGTCACTTAACACATCAAAGGCTTTTTGCTGGATCTGGGCGAGAAGATCGTAAAGCTGAATCAGCCGCTGACCATAGCGGGTCAGTACCGCACCGCCGCCGCCTTTTCCACCCGTTGCACGCTCAACCAGCGTATGCTCACTTAACTGATTCATCTCGTTAATGGCATCCCAGGCGCTTTTATAGCTGATACCGGCATCTTTTGCCCCCTGGCTGATGGAACCGGAAAGCGCGATGTGCTTTAGTAGCGAAATGCGGCGTGGGTCGGCAAAGAGCTTTTGTTGAAGCTTAAGAGTGAGAAGGATTTCGGCCTGCATAACAATGTCCTGGCAAAAGTCTTATTGTGACGGAAAATGAGCGCCACGCAAAGCTGACCGCACAAAAGGGGAGTGCTTTTCTGTGCTTAGCGGTTAGAATAATGACAGGACTATATCTGGAGTTGACCATGTTAGAGTTATTAAAAAGTCTGGTATTCGCCGTAATCATGGTACCTGTCGTGATGGCCATCATCCTGGGTCTGATTTACGGTCTTGGTGAAGTATTCAACATCTTTTCTGGTGTTGGTAAAAAAGACCAGCCCGGACAAAATCATTGATTCCATGAATGCCCGCTCAGTCGGGCATTTTCTTTTTCCTCAACTTCCTGCTTTTCCTGCCGATATTTTTTCTAACTACCTCTCAAAGGTTAACAATAACTGCTGGGAAAATTCTGAACTTGCCGTTATATTGACGCCTACATAACGTTAAATAAAGGGGTTACAAATGGCTCGTAAATGGTTAAACCTGTTTGCCGGGGCGGCGCTCTCTTTCACCGTTGCTGGCAACGCGTTGGCGGATGAAGGGAAAATCACGGTTTTTGCTGCAGCATCACTGACCAACGCGATGCAGGATATCGCCACACAGTATAAAAAAGAGAAGGGCGTGGATGTCGTTTCTTCTTTTGCCTCTTCTTCTACCTTAGCTCGTCAGATTGAAGCGGGCGCACCAGCGGATCTGTTTATTTCTGCCGATCAGAAATGGATGGATTATGCAATTGATAAAAAAGGGATTGATACCGCCACGCGTCAGACATTGCTCGGCAATAGCCTGGTCGTTGTAGCACCGAAAACCAGCGAGCAGAAAGAGTTCACCATCGATAGCAAAACTAACTGGACCACTTTACTGAATGGCGGTCGCCTGGCTGTTGGTGATCCGGAACATGTTCCGGCTGGCATTTATGCGAAAGAAGCTCTGCAAAAACTGGGCGCATGGGATACCCTCTCCCCGAAACTGGCTCCGGCAGAAGATGTTCGCGGGGCACTGGCGCTGGTTGAACGCAATGAAGCACCGCTGGGCATTGTTTACGGTTCTGACGCGGTTGCCAGCAAAGGGGTAAAAGTGGTTGCTACCTTCCCGGAAGATTCGCATAAAAAAGTGGAATATCCGGTTGCTGTCGTGGAAGGGCATAACAATGCGACAGTGAAAGCATTTTACGATTATCTGAAGGGACCGCAGGCAGCGGAAATCTTTAAACGTTACGGATTTACAACTAAGTAATGATACTGACCGATCCAGAATGGCAGGCAGTTTTATTAAGCCTGAAAGTTTCTTCCCTGGCTGTGCTGTTTAGCCTGCCGTTTGGGATCTTTTTTGCCTGGTTACTGGTGCGCTGCACGTTTCCGGGCAAAGCTCTGCTCGACAGTGTACTGCATCTACCTCTGGTGTTACCGCCAGTGGTCGTCGGTTACTTGCTGTTAGTTTCGATGGGGCGGCGCGGATTTATCGGTGAACGTCTGTATGACTGGTTTGGCATTACCTTCGCGTTTAGCTGGCGTGGCGCAGTCCTCGCTGCCGCAGTCATGTCTTTTCCACTGATGGTGCGGGCGATTCGTCTGGCGCTGGAAGGGGTTGATGTCAAACTGGAACAAGCCGCAAGAACGCTGGGGGCCGGGCGTTGGCGCGTTTTCTTTACTATTACCTTACCGCTGACGTTGCCGGGAATTATCGTCGGTACGGTACTGGCTTTCGCACGTTCGCTCGGTGAATTTGGCGCCACCATCACCTTTGTTTCGAACATTCCTGGCGAAACGCGGACCATTCCTTCTGCCATGTATACCCTGATCCAGACTCCTGGCGGCGAAAGCGGCGCGGCAAGACTTTGTATTATCTCTATTGCGCTGGCGATGATCTCCCTGCTGATCTCGGAATGGCTGGCCAGAATCAGTCGTGAACGGGCGGGGCGTTAATCATGCTGGAATTGAATTTTTCCCAGACTTTGGGCAACCATTGCCTGACCATTAATGAAAAGCTGCCAGCTAATGGCATCACCGCTATCTTTGGTGTTTCCGGTGCGGGAAAAACCTCGCTAATTAACGCTATCAGTGGGCTGACTCGTCCGCAAAAAGGGCGAATTGTCCTCAATGGTCGGGTATTAAATGATGCCGAAAAAGGTATCTGCCTGACGCCGGAAAAGCGTCGCGTTGGCTATGTTTTTCAGGATGCGCGGCTGTTTCCGCATTACAAAGTGCGTGGCAATCTGCGCTATGGCATGGCGAAAAGCATGGTCGATCAGTTCGACAAACTGGTGGCGCTTTTAGGTATTGAACCCTTGCTTGACCGCTTACCGGGCAGTCTTTCCGGGGGCGAAAAACAGCGCGTGGCGATTGGTCGGGCCTTGCTGACGGCTCCGGAATTACTGTTACTGGATGAACCGCTGGCGTCGCTGGATATTCCGCGTAAACGCGAACTGTTGCCTTATTTGCAACGTTTGACGCGGGAAATCAACATTCCAATGCTCTATGTTAGCCATTCACTGGATGAGATCCTCCATCTGGCAGACCGGGTTATGGTGCTGGAAAACGGTCAGGTGAAAGCCTTTGGTGCACTGGAAGACGTCTGGGGCAGTAGCGTGATGAATCCGTGGCTGCCGAAAGAGCAACAAAGCAGCATTCTGAAAGTGACGGTACTGGAGCATCACCCGCATTATGCGATGACCGCGCTGGCGCTGGGCGATCAGCATTTGTGGGTTAATAAGCTGGACGAACCACTGCAAGCCGCGCTACGGATTCGCATTCAGGCATCCGATGTCTCTCTGGTTTTACAACCACCGCAGCAAACCAGCATCCGCAACGTGTTGCGCGCAAAAGTGGTCAACAGTTATGACGATAACGGTCAGGTGGAAGTCGAACTGGAAGTCGGCGGTAAAACGCTGTGGGCGCGTATTAGCCCGTGGGCCAGGGACGAACTGGCAATCAGACCGGGTCTGTGGCTGTACGCGCAAATTAAAAGTGTGTCGATAACTGCCTGATTAAATCAGGTGGCTATAAATGAACTGGGCAATGCTGTCAGTGGTATTGTCACCAATCACAATGTTGGCGCGAGCTTTTACCGCGTCATCAGCATTGCCCATTGCCACACCTGTGCCAGCAGCTTCCAGCATACTGATATCATTAAAGTTATCGCCAAATGCAATCACGTTTTCCATTGACCAGCCTTGTGCTTCAATCCATTTCGTCAGACGTTTGCCTTTACTATTACCGCCGCGCGCAATATCAACCTGATCGTGCCAGGACCATTCACACTCCAACCCCAACTCGTGTTCAACATGTTTACCAAAATGCTGCAATTGCGGCAGATCATCGTGCGTCAGAGCGAATTTCCACACCGCATTAACTTCTTGTGCCGTCTCGGCCAGTGAGGCGACCTGGGTAAAAGTCGGACGTTGTTCCGGTGGCAGTGTCTGTGCCCAGTTAGAGGTACGAATAACATGCCCGGTCGGGTGCTCATAAACCATCGCATCATCCACATACATCAGACCGTGAATGTGGTGTTCATTCAACATCTCAATGAGTTGCAAGGCCTTGTTGACGGGCATTGGGTCAGCTTCCAACACAGTTTTTGCATGATAATCATACAAATAGGTGCCATTACAGCAAATAGCAGGTGTATCCAGCGCCAGTGCCTGATAAAAAGGGTGGATAGCGACGTGATGGCGACCCGTGACGATAATCAATTGATAGCCAGCTTCGCGAGCGCGGGCAAGTGCTTCTATTGATGAAGGAAGTAGGGTCTTTTTCGGGGTCAATAAGGTGCCGTCTAAGTCGAGAGCAATCACGCGTGTGGTCATGGCGTTTTCCAGATTAAGGTTAAGAATTTTCGTCTAAGTGAATGGTACACCGATACCACTATCGGACAAAATTCTGCGCTTTAATTCAGCATTCACCGCCAAAAGCGACTAATTTTAGCTGTTACAGTCAGTTGCTAAATGCAAAGGAGCATTCATGAAGCAAACCGTTTATATCGCCAGCCCTGAGAGTCAGCAAATTCACGTCTGGAACCTGGATCATGAAGGCGCACTGACGCTGACACAGGTTGTTGATGTCCCGGGACAGGTGCAGCCGATGGTGGTCAGCCCGGATAAGCGTTATCTCTATGTTGGCGTTCGTCCGGAGTTTCGCGTACTGGCGTATCGCATTGCACCAGACGATGGCGCACTGACATTCGCCGCAGAGTCGGCGTTGCCGGGTAGCCCGACCCATATTTCCACCGATCATCAGGGACAATTTGTTTTTGTCGGCTCTTACAACGCGGGCAATGTAAGCGTAACGCGTCTGGAAGATGGCCTGCCAGTGGGCGTGGTCGATGTGGTTGAGGGACTGGACGGCTGCCATTCCGCCAATATTTCGCCGGATAACCGCACGCTGTGGGTTCCGGCATTAAAGCAGGATCGTATTTGCCTGTTTACGGTCAGCGATGACGGTCATCTGGTGGCGCAGGATCCGGCAGAAGTGACTACCGTCGAAGGTGCCGGCCCACGTCATATGGTGTTCCATCCAAACGAACAATATGCTTATTGTGTCAATGAGTTAAACAGCTCAGTTGATGTCTGGGAACTGAAAGATCCGCACGGCAATATCGAATGTGTACAGACCCTGGATATGATGCCGGAAAACTTTTCCGACACCCGTTGGGCGGCTGATATTCATATCACTCCGGATGGTCGACATTTATATGCTTGTGACCGTACCGCCAGCCTGATTACCGTCTTCAGCGTCTCGGAAGATGGCAGTGTGTTAAGTAAAGAGGGCTTCCAGCCAACTGAAACCCAGCCGCGCGGCTTTAACGTCGATCACAGCGGCAAGTACCTGATTGCTGCCGGACAAAAATCTCACCACATCTCAGTGTACGAAATTGTCGGTGAGCAGGGGCTGCTGCATGAAAAAGGTCGCTATGCGGTCGGACAGGGGCCAATGTGGGTAGTGGTGAACGCACACTAACCGTTGACTTACCCGGCGCTGAATCTATTGCGCCGGGTGTATTAACTCATCTCCTGTAACGCATGTCTCTGGCGTTCGACGATATTGGTCCACAAATTGTCTTTATCGTCAGTCCACAAATTAATCAGTAAGGCAAAAAAGCGTTCTGCCGCTGGAGAAAGTACGGCATCTTTGCGGCGAATAATCCCCAATGTCCGACGAATAACCGGTTCCACCAGCGGAATACCGATGATAGAAGAATAGGGCGCATGGGGCATTGCCAGACCAGGAAGCGCCGAAATCCCCAACCCCGCCTCAACCAGTCCTAATGACGTCGAAAGATGACGCACTTCGTAAAACCAGTCCAGCTTCCAGGGCTTGTCGGCCAGTTTTTGCTCAATCAGCAGTCGGTTGCCGCTGGAGGAGCGTACACCAATCATTTTGTAACCCGCCAGTTCCTGCCATTCCACTAGCTGCTTTTTGGCTAATGGATGGTCACGCCGACAGGCCAGCACGAACGGCTCGTTGACCAGTGGGGTAAAATCAATGGATGAATTTGTGATGTTGTTCATGTTTATGCCAAAGTCAGACTCGTTACATAGCACCGACTCCATGCAATTATTCGTGCCTTGTTCCAGAATCCGCACTTTAATATTGGGATATAGCTCATTAAATTTGCCGATCGCCAGCGGTAAAAAATAGAACACCGCGGTTGGAATACACGCTAATGTCACCATACCTCGATGATGAGCATTCATGCCGCGAATATTAAAAATAGTTTCATCAAATTTATTTATTAATCCCCGAGCCTCTGGTAGCAGCATTTTCCCCGCTTTTGTTAAAGTAACCTTGCGAGTTGTACGCTCAAAGAGCTGGATATGTAAATCCTCTTCCATCTTTTTTATTCTGCGTGTTAATGCAGGTTGCGTAATATTAAGTAATTTAGCGGCGTTGTTAAATGAACTGGACTCTGCCAGCGTGACAAACGCCTTCATACTTGATAATTCATGCTTCATTACTACTCCGAAAAATGGAACCTGTGCTTTTTAGTAATTTACAGTTAAACAGTTTAACTGCAATTTAATTACTTAAATTAATGAAAAAATGTTATTAATCGTTGAGCTAAAGTCATTAGAGATGCTTTGCCCTTAATGTGACCATATCGCAATAAGTTATGTTTTTAAATTGAGGGCATTATTATGAAAAAAATACCCTGCGTGATGATGCGAGGTGGAACCTCGAGGGGGGCGTTCCTGTTAGCGGAACATTTACCCGAAGATCAAACGCAGCGCGATAAAATATTGATGGCAATTATGGGTTCCGGGAATGATCTGGAAATTGACGGTATCGGCGGCGGTAATCCGCTGACCAGTAAAGTCGCCATTATTAGCCGTTCCAGCGATTCGCGTGCTGATGTCGATTATTTGTTTGCACAGGTAATCGTCCATGAGCAGCGTGTCGATACTACGCCTAACTGCGGCAATATGTTGTCTGGCGTTGGGGCATTCGCGATTGAAAATGGGTTGATCACTGCAACGTCACCGGTTACTCGCGTGCGTATCCGCAACGTCAATACTGACACACTCATCGAAGCTGATGTGCAAACGCCAAATGGTGTCGTCGAGTACGAAGGTAGCGCCAGAATTGACGGCGTGCCAGGAACTGCCGCACCGGTCGCGCTCACTTTCCTGAATGCCGCAGGGACGAAAACTGGAAAAGTTTTCCCGACGGATAAACCGATTGATTATTTTGACGATGTTCCGGTGACCTGTATCGATATGGCCATGCCGGTGGTCATTATTCCTGCTGAATATCTTGGAAAAACAGGCTATGAATTGCCTGTGGAATTAGATGCTGATAAAGCATTATTAGCCCGTGTTGAATCTATCCGTCTGCAAGCCGGTAAAGCAATGGGGTTAGGAGATGTCAGTAATATGGTAATTCCTAAACCCGTGCTTATTTCCCCAGCGCAGAAAGGCGGTGCGATTAATGTACGTTATTTTATGCCGCATTCTTGTCATCGCGCGCTGGCGATAACCGGAGCTATTGCCATATCCAGTAGCTGTGCGCTGGAAGGCACGGTCACCCGGCAAATTGTTCCTTCAGTGGGTTACGGCAATATCAATATTGAACACCCCAGTGGTGCGCTTGACGTTCATTTAAGTAATGAAGGTCAGGATGCCACAACGTTACGTGCATCTGTTATTCGGACGACCAGAAAAATATTTTCCGGTGAAGTTTATCTTCCCTGAAAAATTTCTTTGTCGTGATAAGGACAATCAATAAAGGAATTCTGTATTAATAATACAGAAAGTGCAGGATATTAAATGAATAAAAAATCATTATGGAAGCTAATTCTGATATTAGCGATCCCGTGTATTATTGGCTTTATGCCAGCCCCGGCAGGATTAAGTGAACTGGCGTGGGTGCTTTTTGGTATTTATCTGGCAGCAATTGTAGGGCTGGTCATCAAGCCTTTCCCGGAACCTGTCGTGCTGTTAATTGCGGTTGCTGCCTCGATGGTGGTGGTGGGTAACTTATCTGGTGGAGAGTTCAAAACCACCGCCGTACTAAGTGGATACTCTTCCGGTACAACCTGGCTGGTATTCTCTGCGTTCACCTTAAGCGCCGCGTTTGTTACCACCGGCTTAGGTAAACGTATCGCTTATCTGCTGATTGGTAAAATTGGTAGCACTACCCTGGGACTGGGTTACGTTACCGTATTCCTCGATCTGGTACTGGCTCCGGCAACACCGTCTAACACCGCGCGTGCTGGCGGTATCGTATTGCCGATTATCAACAGCGTGGCGGTGGCTCTGGGTTCTGAACCGGAAAAAAGCCCGCGTCGTGTTGGGCATTACCTGATGATGTCCATTTACATGGTCACCAAAACCACCAGCTATATGTTCTTTACCGCAATGGCGGGGAACATCCTGGCGCTGAAAATGATCAACGACATTCTGCACCTGCAAATTAGCTGGGGTGGGTGGGCGCTGGCTGCCGGTTTGCCTGGCATCATTATGCTGCTGGTCACTCCACTGGTGATTTACACCATGTATCCACCAGAAATCAAAAAAGTGGATAACAAAACCATCGCCAAAGCGGGTCTTTCTGAACTGGGGCCGATGAAAATTCGCGAAAAAATGCTGCTCGGTGTATTTGTGCTGGCGCTGCTGGGGTGGATTTTCAGTAAGACTCTTGGGGTTGATGAATCTACCGTGGCTATTGTTGTTATGGCGACCATGCTGCTGCTGGGTATTGTGACCTGGGAAGACGTGGTTAAAAATAAAGGCGGCTGGAATACCTTAATCTGGTATGGCGGTATTATCGGCTTAAGCTCACTATTATCGAAAGTAAAATTCTTTGAATGGTTAGCCGAAGTCTTTAAAAATAATCTGGCATTTGATGGTCACGGTAACGTTGCCTTCTTCGTGATTATTTTCCTTAGCATCATTGTGCGTTATTTCTTCGCTTCCGGTAGTGCCTATATCGTAGCTATGTTACCGGTATTTGCCATGCTGGCGAATGTCTCCGGTGCACCGTTAATGTTAACCGCGTTGGCTCTGCTGTTCTCCAACTCCTACGGCGGCATGGTCACTCACTATGGCGGCGCGGCAGGTCCGGTCATCTTCGGCGTGGGTTACAACGATATTAAATCCTGGTGGTTGGTCGGTGCGGTACTGACGATATTAACTTTCCTGGTACATATCACCCTCGGTGTATGGTGGTGGAATATGCTGATCGGCTGGAACATGCTGTAAATATTCTCAAATATCCCTTCATTATCTTTCTGCGCACTTTACGGTGCGCAGATATCTGGAGTCTCTGATGATCAAGTTGTCTGAAAAAGGCGTGTTTCTCGCCAGTAATAACGAAATAATTGCCGAAGAATATTTCACTGGCGAAATAAAAAAAGAAGAAGCCAAAAAAGGCACGATTTCCTGGTCTATTCTCTCTTCCCATAATACGTCAGGAAATATGGACAAACTTAAAATTAAGTTTGATTCATTGGCCTCACACGATATTACCTTTGTCGGGATTATTCAGACCGCCAAAGCCTCCGGGATGGAGCGTTTTCCGCTGCCGTATGTGCTGACCAATTGCCATAACTCATTGTGTGCAGTGGGTGGCACTATTAATGGCGATGACCATATTTTTGGTTTATCGGCAGCTCAGCGTTATGGCGGTATTTTTGTGCCTCCGCACATTGCGGTAATCCATCAATATATGCGTGAGATGATGGCAGGCGGCGGAAAAATGATCCTCGGGTCAGACAGCCATACCCGCTACGGTGCGTTAGGTACGATGGCGGTTGGTGAAGGCGGCGGCGAGCTGGTTAAGCAACTGCTGAACGACACCTGGGATATCGACTATCCGGGCGTAGTAGCGGTACATCTGACCGGCAAACCAGCCCCCTATGTCGGGCCGCAGGATGTGGCGCTGGCGATTATCGGCGCGGTGTTCAAAAACGGTTATGTCAAAAACAAAGTGATGGAGTTCGTGGGGCCGGGTGTTGCGGCTCTCTCTACCGATTTCCGTAACAGCGTTGACGTGATGACCACTGAAACCACCTGTTTAAGCTCCGTCTGGCAAACTGATGACGAAGTGCATAACTGGCTGGCGCTGCACGGTCGCGGTGAGGATTACAGCCAGCTTAATCCACAGCCAATGGCTTATTACGACGGCTGTATTAGCGTTGATTTAAGCGCCATCAAGCCAATGATTGCGCTGCCATTCCATCCGAGCAACGTCTATGAAATTGACACGCTGAACCAGAATCTGACTGACATTCTGCGTGAGATTGAAATTGAGTCCGAACGCGTAGCGCATGGTAAAGCCAAACTCTCGCTGCTGGATAAAGTGGAAAATGGTCGCCTGAAAGTGCAGCAGGGGATTATTGCGGGTTGCTCTGGCGGTAACTATGAAAACGTCATCGCCGCAGCAAATGCGCTGCGCGGTCAATCTTGTGGCAACGACACTTTCTCGCTGGCGGTTTACCCGTCATCACAGCCGGTGTTTATGGATTTAGCCAAAAAAGGCGTAGTGGCGGATTTGATTGGCGCAGGCGCAATCATCAGAACCGCATTCTGCGGCCCATGTTTTGGCGCGGGTGATACGCCAATCAACAACGGTTTGAGTATTCGCCACACCACGCGTAACTTCCCGAACCGTGAAGGCTCTAAGCCAGCCAATGGCCAAATGTCAGCGGTGGCGTTGATGGACGCTCGTTCTATCGCCGCAACTGCCGCAAACGGTGGGTACTTAACTTCTGCCAGCGAACTCGACTGCTGGGGCAACGTGCCGGAGTACGCCTTCGATGTAACTCCGTATAAAAACCGTGTTTATCAGGGCTTTGTGAAAGGGGCGACTCAGCAACCGCTGATCTACGGGCCGAACATCAAAGACTGGCCAGAATTAGGTGCGCTGACTGACAATATCGTCCTTAAAGTGTGTTCGAAGATCCTCGACGAAGTGACCACTACCGACGAATTGATTCCTTCCGGTGAAACCTCTTCGTATCGTTCAAATCCGATTGGTCTGGCGGAGTTTACTTTGTCACGCCGCGATCCGGGTTATGTCGGCAGAAGTAAAGCCACTGCCGAGCTGGAAAATAAACGTCTGGCGGGGAACATCAGCGAGCTGGCAGAGGTGTTTGCGCGTATTAAGCAGATTGCTGGTCAGGAAAATATTGATCCGCTGCAAACTGAAATTGGCAGCATGGTCTATGCGGTCAAACCAGGCGATGGTTCTGCGCGTGAACAGGCGGCAAGCTGCCAGCGTGTAATTGGCGGTCTGGCGAATATTGCTGAGGAATATGCGACTAAACGTTACCGTTCTAACGTCATCAACTGGGGGATGTTACCGCTGCAAATGGTGGAAGTGCCGAGCTTTGACGTGGGGGATTACATTTATATTCCAGGCATTAAATCGGCGCTGGATAATCCCGGTACGACGTTCAAAGGTTACGTGATCCATGAAGATGTGCCGGTAACAGAAATTACACTCTATATGGAGAACCTGACTGCCGAAGAGCGCGAAATTATCAAGGCGGGGAGTTTGATTAACTTCAATAAAAACCGTCAGATGTAAAAAGCGTCATGTGAATGTAGGCCGCATCCGGCACTTATTGTCGGATGCGATGCTTGCGCATCTTATCCGACCTACGAATCGCATCGAACCTGTAGGGCGGATAAGGCGTTTACGCCGCATCCGGCACTTATTGTCGGATGCGATGCTTGCGCATCTTATCCGACCTACGAATCGCATCGAACCTGTAGGGCGGATAAGGCGTTTACGCCGCATCCGGCACTTATTGTCGGATGCGATGCTTGTGCATCTTATCCGACCTACAAATCGCATTGAACCGTAGGCCGGATAAGGCGTTTACGCCGCATCCGGCACTTATTGTCGGATGCTTGCGCATCTTATCCGACCTACGAATCGCATTGAACCGTAGGCCGGATAAGGCGTTTACGCCGCATCCGGCACTTATTGTCGGATGCGATGCTTGCGCATCTTATCCGACCTACGAATCGCATTGAACCGTAGGCCGGATAAGGCGTTTACGCTGCATCCGGCACTTATTGTCGGATGCGATGCTTGCGCATCTTATCCGACCTACGAATCGCATTGAACCGTAGGCCGGATAAGGCGTTTACGCCGCATCCGGCACTTATTGTCGGATGCGATGCTTGTGCATCTTATCCGACCTACGAATCGCATCGAACCTGTAGGCCGGATAAGGCGTTTACGCCGCATCCGGCACTTATTGTCGGATGCGATGCTTGTGCATCTTATCCGACCTACAAATCACATTGAACCGTAGGCCGGATAAGGCTTTTACGCCGCATCCGGCACTTATTGTCGGATGCGATGCTTGTGCATCTTATCCGACCTACGAATCGCATTGAACCGTAGGCCGGATAAGGCGTTTACGCCGCATCCGGCACTTATTGTCGGATGCGATGCTTGCGCATCTTATCCGACCTACAAATCGCATCGAACCGTAGGCCGGATAAGGCGTTTACGCCGCATCCGGCACTTATTGTCGGATGCGATGCTTGCGCATCTTATCCGACCTACGAATCGCATCGAACCTGTAGGCCGGATAAGGCGTTTACGCCGCATCCGGCACTTATTGTCGGATGCGATGCTGGTGCATCTTATCCGACCTACAAATCGCATCGAACCTGTAGGCCGGATAAGGCGTTTACGCCGCATCCGGCCAATAGTTAACAGCGCTTACTTCTTCGCCTCTGCAACCACTTTGCTACCCACGCCGCGGTTATTGTATTCCCACATACGGTTGTAGTTTGTGTCATTCAGATTGCGCTGCACTTCGTCATCATCATCAACGCTGCCGGTGTTACCCGCAAACGGACGATTAGAGATCACCGCATCGGCCCACGGTTTGACAGTGTTGAAGCCTTCGTTGATCACACTGTCACGGATTACCACCTGACCGTTGGTATTGGCATCAACATCCAGCGAGCGGCCTAATTGCGCGACACCATCACCAGAAGCATTGAAACGGCTGTTTACCGCGAGGAAACCGTAATAGATGTTAGACAGCGTCGCCGGTGCAAAAACATACGCTTCCTGCTGGGTACGAGAGTTCACCACGCGGAATTCGGTGTTATCGAACACCACTGCGCCGCGACCAGAAACGATATCCACATCCCCTTCAATATAGCTGTTGGTCACCAGCGTACGCGGCTGACGATTCGTTTCCAGACGGTTCTGCACACCGCTGTTGGTGACAAAGAAGGTGTTCTGACGACCGAGAATGTTGACGTTATTGATCTGCACTTTGTCGCCATCAGTACGCAGTGCCACCGCCGGATGGTTACCCGCATCTACGCTATCGCCCAGCGTGTTTTCGATGGTCAGGTTTTGCAGTTGCAGGCCATTATTTTGTGACCAGAAGACCGCAGAGCAGAGAACACCGATACTGTCGCTGCGTTTGCTCTGGCAGCTATCGTACATATACCACGCTGGTTTACCTGGCATATATTTGCCGCGCGGGTTGACGTCGTGACGCCAGTCGGCAGGGCTCATGCTCCCATCAAGGGAAAGCCCAATCTTCACATCAATCGGTTTTTCACCTGTACCGTACAAAGTGATTCCACCCGGAGCTGCAGGAACGTAAACCGTGCCTTCATACTCACCTGGCAGCACGGCAATATACTGGCGCTTATTGGTGCGCTTGATAATTGCCGCATCCACCGCAGCCTGAATGGTCGTGTGCGTCACACCTTGTGTACCCGCTGGTCCAACAACAAAGTCAGGTTGCGCGGGCAGGGTAATCGGTGAAGGGTTCCACGCTGCAGCACCTGGCGTCAGTGAGGAGAAATAGTGCTGCGCATCGAAATTCTGCGCTTCTTTTGCCGACAGAATCGGGCGAGAAGACGTACCAGGCGCGGTTTGATCAGAAGGACGTTGATCGGGCGGTGTTGAGCTACAGGCGGTCAGCGTCACGCCAAAAGCCAGTGCCAGCGCCAGACGGGAAACTGAAAATGTGTTCACAGGTTGCTCCGGGCTTTGAAATGGAAAAATGAATCCGTTGAAGCCTGCTTTTTTATACTAACTTTAGCGAAACGGGAAGGTAAAAAGACAAAAAGTTGTTTTTAATACCTTTAAGTGATGCCAGATGGTATCGCGCCATCTGGCAGAGTATTTAACTGAACATCGCGGTAATCGAGGCACTTGCCAGAGAGTGGAAATGGACGTTAAAGCCGACCATCGCGCCGCTGGCACCTTCATCGACATCAATACGTTCTACATCCAGTGCGTGAACGGTAAAAATGTAGCGATGGGTTTCGCCTTTCGGTGGCGCAGCGCCATCGTATCCGGTTTTACCAAAATCGGTACGCGTCTGCAAAACACCGTCTGGTATAGCCACCAGATCAGAGCCAAACCCTTGCGGCAATACGCGGGTATCGGCAGGCAAGTTAACAACTACCCAGTGCCACCAGCCAGAACCCGTTGGCGCATCCGGATCGTAACAGGTGACAACAAAACTTTTGGTTCCCGCAGGAACGTCGTCCCACGCCAGGTGCGGCGAAATATTATCGCCATCATAGCCCATGCCATTAAAGACATGACGATGCGGTAACTTATCGCCATCGCGCAGATCATTACTGATGAGTTTCATGAACCCTCCTTTCTTGTTTGCAGAAAGTGTAGCCAGAAACACTCACGCTGACTTCTCGTTATTGGCAAAAAAATGTTTCATCCTGCACCGCTCGGTTAACGGCTGCCGTCAGGCGCTGTAACTGTTCCGGGCGAATAATATAGGGTGGCATCAGGTAGATAAGTTTGCCAAATGGCCGGATCCATACCCCCTGTTCGACGAAGAATTTTTGCAGAGCCGCCATATTTACCGGGCGTGTGGTTTCGACCACACCAATAGCCCCCAGCACGCGGACATCGGCAACCATTTCGGCGTCACGGGCGGGTGTGAGTTGCTCGCGTAGTTGTGCTTCAATAGCCGCTACCTGCTGCTGCCAGTCGCCAGATTCGATAATCGTCAGGCTGGCATTTGCTGCTGCGCAGGCCAGCGGATTACCCATAAAAGTTGGCCCATGCATAAAGCAGGCAGCTTCGCCGTTACTGATGGTTTCCGCAACCAGGCGCGTAGTGAGTGTGGCGGAAAGCGTCATTGTACCGCCCGTTAAGGCTTTGCCGAGACATAAAATATCCGGTGCGATACCCGCATGTTCGCAGGCAAAAAGTTTGCCGGTACGGCCAAAACCGGTGGCAATCTCGTCAGCAATCAGCAAGATACCTTCGCGATCGCACATTTTGCGGATTCGTTTTAACCACTCCGGATGGTACATACGCATCCCGCCTGCGCCCTGAACAATAGGTTCAATGATTACGGCAGCGATTTCATGACGATGCGCCGCCATTAGCCGCGCGAAGCCCACCATATCGAGCTCATCCCATTCGCCGTCCATACGGCTTTGCGGGGCGGGAGCAAACAAGTTTTCCGGCAGGTAGCCTTTCCACAGGCTGTGCATTGAGTTGTCCGGATCGCACACCGACATCGCGCCAAAAGTATCGCCATGATAACCATTGCGGAAGGTCAGAAAACGCTGGCGCGTTTCGCCTTTGGCCTGCCAGTACTGCAACGCCATCTTCATCGCCACTTCTACCGCCACGGAACCGGAGTCCGCGAGAAAAACGCACTCCAGCGATTCCGGCGTCATTGCCACCAGTTTGCGGCACAGCTCAATGGCTGGCGCATGGGTAATACCGCCAAACATCACGTGTGACATGGCATCAATTTGCGATTTCATCGCGGCATTGAGCTGTGGGTGATTGTAGCCGTGGATCGCCGCCCACCAGGAAGACATACCGTCAACCAGGCGTCTGGCGTCAGACAAAATCAGTTCGCAACCTTCTGCGCTCGCCACTGGATAAACCGGTAGTGGGGAGGTCATGGATGTGTACGGGTGCCAGATATGGCGTTGGTCAAAGGCAAGATCATCCGTTGTCATAATCGACTTGTAAACCAAATTGAAAAGTTTTAGGTTTACAAGTCTACACCGAATTAACAACAAAAAACACGTTTTGGAGAAGCCCCATGGCTCACCGCCCACGCTGGACATTGTCGCAAGTCACAGAATTATTTGAAAAACCATTACTGGATCTGCTGTTCGAAGCGCAGCAGGTTCACCGTCAGCATTTCGATCCTCGCCAGGTACAGGTCAGTACTTTGCTGTCGATTAAAACCGGCGCTTGTCCGGAAGATTGCAAATACTGCCCGCAAAGCTCTCGCTATAAAACCGGTCTGGAAGCTGAGCGGTTGATGGAAGTCGAACAGGTACTGGAATCAGCGCGCAAAGCGAAAGCGGCTGGCTCGACGCGCTTCTGCATGGGCGCGGCGTGGAAAAATCCGCACGAGCGCGATATGCCGTACCTGGAACAAATGGTGCAGGGGGTAAAAGCGATGGGCCTGGAAGCGTGTATGACGCTGGGCACGTTGAGCGAATCCCAGGCGCAGCGCCTCGCGAATGCCGGGCTGGATTACTACAACCACAACCTTGATACCTCGCCGGAGTTTTACGGCAACATCATCACTACACGCACTTATCAGGAGCGTCTTGATACGCTGGAAAAAGTGCGCGAAGCCGGGATCAAAGTCTGTTCTGGCGGCATTGTTGGTTTAGGTGAAACGGTGAAAGATCGCGCCGGATTATTGCTACAACTGGCGAATCTGCCGACGCCACCGGAAAGTGTGCCGATCAACATGCTGGTGAAGGTGAAAGGCACGCCGCTGGCAGATAACGATGATGTCGATGCCTTTGATTTTATTCGTACCATTGCAGTGGCGCGGATCATGATGCCGACCTCATATGTGCGTCTTTCTGCCGGACGCGAGCAGATGAATGAACAGACTCAGGCGATGTGCTTTATGGCTGGGGCTAACTCGATTTTCTACGGCTGCAAATTGCTGACCACGCCGAATCCGGAAGAAGATAAAGACCTGCAACTGTTCCGCAAACTGGGGCTGAATCCGCAACAAACCGCCGTTCTGGCGGGCGATAACGAACAACAGCAGCGTCTGGAGCAGGCGCTGATGACCCCGGACACTGACGAATACTACAACGCGGCAGCCCTATGACCTGGCAGGAGAAAATCGACGCGGCGCTTGATGCGCGGCGCGAAGCTGATGCCCTGCGTCGTCGCTATCCGGTGGCGCAGGGAGCCGGACGCTGGCTGGTGGCAGATGGTCGCCAGTATCTGAACTTTTCCAGTAACGATTACCTCGGTTTAAGCCATCATCCGCACATCATCCGCGCCTGGCAGCAGGGCGCGGAACAATTTGGTGTCGGTAGCGGCGGTTCCGGGCATGTCAGCGGTTATAGCGTGGTGCATCAGGCGCTGGAAGAAGAACTGGCGGAGTGGCTGGGCTATTCGCGGGCGCTACTGTTTATCTCCGGTTTCGCTGCCAATCAGGCGGTCATTGCCGCGATGATGACGAAAGAGGATCGCATCGTTGCCGACCGTCTTAGTCATGCTTCGTTGCTGGAGGCTGCCAGTTTAAGTCCGGCGCAGCTTCGCCGTTTTAGCCATAACGATGTCACTCATCTGACGCGTCTGCTTACAGCCTCCTGTCCGGGGCAGCAACTGGTGGTGACAGAAGGCGTGTTTAGCATGGACGGTGATAGCGCGCCGTTGGCAGAAATCCAGCAAGTAGCGCAACAGCACAACGCCTGGTTAATGGTCGACGATGCCCACGGGACGGGCGTTATCGGTGAGCAGGGGCGCGGCAGTTGCTGGCAGCAAAAGATGAAACCAGAATTGTTGGTGGTGACTTTTGGCAAAGGATTTGGCGTCAGTGGGGCGGCGGTACTTTGCTCCGATAGCGTGGCAGATTATCTGTTGCAGTTTGCCCGCCATCTTATCTACAGCACCAGTATGCCGCCCGCTCAGGCGCAGGCATTACGTGCATCGCTGGCGGTGATTCGTAGCGAAGAGGGTGACGCACGGCGGGAAAAACTGGCGGATCTGATTGCACGTTTTCGTAGTGGAGTACAGGGTTCGCCATTTACTCTCGCGGACTCATGCAGTGCCATCCAGCCATTAATCGTTGGTGATAACGCTCGCGCGCTACGCCTGGCAGAAAACCTGCGTCAGCAAGGTTGCTGGGTGACGGCGATTCGCCCGCCAACCGTACCCGCTGGCGCCGCGCGGCTGCGCCTGACTTTAACCGCAGGGCATGAAATACCGGATATCGACCGTTTGCTGGAGGTGCTGCATGGCAACGGTTAATAAGCAGGCCATTGCGGCGGCATTTGGTCGGGCAGCCTCACAGTATGAGCAACACGCAGAGTTGCAGCGCCAGAGTGCCGACGCCTTACTGGCAATGCTCCCGCAACGCCAGTACGCCCGGGTGCTGGACGCTGGTTGCGGGCCTGGCTGGATGAGCCGCCGCTGGCGTGAACGTAGCGCACAGGTGACGGCACTGGATCTCTCTCCGCTTATGCTTGTACAGGCACGTCAGCAGGATGCCGCACATCATTACCTGACGGGGGATATCGAATCCTTACCGCTGGCGAACACGACGTTTGATCTCGCGTGGAGCAACCTTGCCGTGCAATGGTGCGCTGAATTATCTACGGCATTACGCGAGCTTTATCGGGTAGTGTGTCCTGGCGGAATTGTGGCGTTTACCACCCTGGCACAAGGCTCATTACCAGAGCTACATCAGGCATGGCAGGCTGTAGACGCACGCCCCCACGCTAATCACTTTTTACCGCCAGCAGAAATTGAACGGGCGTTGAAAGGTTTTCGTCATCAATACAATATTCAACCCATTACGCTGTGGTTTGATGACGCACTCAGCGCCATGCGTTCACTGAAAGGTATTGGTGCAACGCATCTTCACGAAGGGCGCGACCAGCGAGTATTAACGCGTTCACAGTTACAGCGATTGCAACTGGCCTGGCCGCAACAACAGGGGCGATACCCTCTGACTTATCATCTTTTTTTGGGAGTGATTACTCGTGAGTAAACGCTTTTTTGTTACCGGGACGGACACCGAAGTGGGGAAAACTGTTGCCAGTTGTGCGCTTTTACAGGCCGCTAAGGCTGCAGGCTACCGGACAGCAGGTTATAAACCGGTGGCCTCCGGCAGCGAAATGACTGCAGAAGGTTTACGTAACAGCGACGCGCTGGCGTTACAGCGCAACAGCAGCTTGCACCTGGATTACGCTACGGTAAATCCTTACACCTTCGCTGAACCTACTTCGCCACATATCATCAGCGCGGAAGAGGGTAGACCGATTGAGCCGAAGGTAATGAGCGCCGGATTACGCGCGCTGGAGCAACAGGCTGACTGGGTGTTAGTGGAAGGCGCTGGTGGCTGGTTTACGCCGCTTTCTGCTACTTTTACTTTTGCCGATTGGGTGAAGAGCGAACAACTGCCGGTGATTCTGGTCGTTGGGATAAAACTGGGCTGCATTAATCACGCGATGCTGACAGCACAGGCAGTACAGCAGGCTGGACTCACTCTCGCAGGCTGGGTGGCAAACGATGTCACGCCGCCAGGCAAACGGCATGGCGAATATATGGCCACTCTCACACGAATGATTCCTGCACCGCTGCTGGGGGAAATCCCCTGGCTTGAGGAAAATCCAGAAAGTGCGTTAACCGGAAGATATATCACTCTCACTTCACTGAAGTAGCAAAAAATTGGTTGAATTGCGAGCGAGCTGGCGTTTTCAGTCGTCCGTAATTTAACCAATCAAAGGCTAAAAAAATCGCGAAAAAATTTTTACCCCTGCATTATACGATTAGTATGGGAATTGCCCAGGCGGCTGGACATAGGGGCTGCAGGCAGTTATCCACTATTCCTGTGGATAACCATGTGCATTAGAGTTAGAAAACGTAATGTAAGCGAGAGAATACGCGGCCTGCACGCAAATTGGCGCTAAAGACGGCTTAAAGAAATATATGTTATTTTTTAATTGGTTAGATAAATGCAATGGCTGTCAGGAAAGTGTCATCTCCTGCAATAAATCCGTCATCAGCCATCTTGACAAATGTTAAAAAAGCCATTGCTCTGGGGATAACCCTGCAACACTGGCGTTTTATCTCGTCACTGCGTCAATTTTGCCTACGGTTGACACCTTAGTTTACGGCGTAACAGAGATATTGTGGTGTGAGCCTGTTTTTTTATCCAGTGTTATTTGTTGGCATTATTAATCATGACGAGTAAAATTACACACCTGCCCGCCCACTCCTTCAGGTAGCGACTCATGAGTAAACCATTCAAACTGAATTCCGCGTTCAAACCTTCTGGCGATCAGCCGGAGGCGATTCGCCGCCTCAAAGAGGGGCTGGAGGATGGCCTCGCGCACCAGACTCTGCTCGGTGTGACGGGGTCGGGGAAAACCTTCACCATTGCTAATGTCATTGCTGATCTGCAACGCCCAACGATGGTGCTGGCACCCAACAAAACGCTGGCAGCGCAACTTTATGGTGAGATGAAAGAATTCTTCCCGGAAAACGCGGTGGAATACTTCGTCTCCTACTACGACTACTATCAGCCGGAAGCCTACGTACCAAGCTCTGATACGTTTATTGAGAAAGATGCCTCGGTAAACGAACATATTGAACAGATGCGTCTTTCAGCAACCAAAGCGTTGCTGGAGCGGCGGGATGTTATTGTTGTTGCGTCAGTTTCCGCTATTTATGGTCTGGGTGATCCTGATTTATATCTCAAAATGATGCTGCACCTCACGGTCGGCATGATTATCGACCAACGTGCGATCCTGCGTCGCCTGGCGGAGTTGCAATATACCCGCAATGACCAGGCATTCCAGCGCGGGACCTTCCGCGTGCGTGGTGAAGTGATCGACATTTTCCCGGCGGAGTCCGACGACATTGCGCTACGCGTGGAGCTGTTTGATGAAGAAGTTGAACGATTGTCGTTGTTTGATCCATTAACCGGGCAAATCGTTTCAACAGTCCCACGTTTTACCATCTACCCGAAAACGCACTATGTTACGCCGCGTGAACGCATTGTGCAGGCGATGGAAGAGATCAAAACAGAACTGGCGGACCGACGCAAAGTGCTGCTGGAAAACAATAAACTTTTGGAAGAGCAGCGTCTGACTCAACGAACCCAGTTTGATCTGGAGATGATGAATGAGCTGGGTTACTGTTCGGGGATTGAAAACTATTCGCGCTTTCTCTCCGGGCGTGGACCTGGCGAACCACCGCCGACGTTATTTGATTACCTGCCTGCCGATGGTCTGCTGGTGGTCGATGAATCTCACGTCACCATTCCACAAATTGGCGGAATGTATCGCGGTGACAGGGCGCGTAAAGAGACTCTGGTGGAGTATGGTTTCCGATTGCCATCGGCGCTGGATAACCGTCCGCTGAAATTTGAGGAGTTTGAAGCGCTGGCTCCGCAAACGATTTATGTTTCTGCGACGCCAGGTAACTACGAACTGGAGAAATCCGGTGGTGACGTGGTGGATCAGGTGGTGCGCCCGACTGGCTTGCTCGATCCGATTATCGAAGTGCGTCCGGTAGCGACCCAGGTCGATGATCTTCTTTCGGAGATTCGCCTGCGTGCGGCAATTAACGAACGCGTTCTGGTGACGACGTTGACCAAGCGAATGGCGGAAGATCTAACGGAATATCTGGAAGAACACGGTGAGCGCGTGCGTTATCTTCACTCCGACATTGATACCGTTGAGCGTATGGAGATTATCCGCGACTTGCGTCTGGGCGAGTTCGACGTACTGGTGGGGATCAACTTACTGCGTGAAGGTCTGGATATGCCGGAGGTCTCATTGGTGGCGATCCTCGATGCTGACAAAGAAGGGTTCCTGCGTTCAGAACGTTCGCTGATCCAGACCATTGGCCGTGCGGCGCGTAACATCAACGGCAAAGCGATTCTCTACGGTGATAAGATAACCCCGTCGATGGCGAAAGCGATTGGCGAAACGGAACGTCGTCGTGAGAAACAGCAGCGGTACAACGAAGAGCATGGTATTACGCCACAAGGTCTTAATAAAAAAGTGGTCGATATCTTGGCGCTGGGGCAGAACATTGCCAAAACCAAAGCGAAGGGCAGAGGGAAATCGCGCCCGATTGTTGAGCCGGATAATGTGCCGATGGATATGTCGCCAAAAGCGTTGCAGCAGAAAATCCATGAGCTGGAAGGGCAGATGGTGAAACATGCGCAAAACCTCGAATTCGAAGAGGCGGCGCAAATCCGTGACCAGTTGCATCAGTTGCGTGAGCTGTTTATTGCCGCGTCGTGACGAGATGAAGAAGCAGGAATGTTCTTCTGGTTTGAGGCTAATGAGAACGCAAAATTGCCTGATGCGCTACGCTTATCAGGCCTACATGATCTCTGCAATATATTGAATTTGCGCGGCTTGTAGGCCGCATCCGGCATGGATAACGTGCACTTTGTCAGCAATATGAATCCGGAATTCTCTTCCGGCTTCCCGTTAACCCAATGCCTGTACCGCCTTTTCCAGTGCGTTATGTAACAACTGGCGGTCATGACGATAGGGGATATCGCTGGCCTCCAGTACGTCCTGAATCACTATTCTGTCGCTGACCGCAGAAACATCCACTTTCGGCCCAACGACTACGGCATCAATCACTTTCTTCCCGACATACTGTTCCATAATCGCCAGCTTATTTTCCAGCTTCAGATTCGCCGCAGGCAGGCTCAATTCACGCCCCAGATTGCCGATATAAACCATCGGCGCTGGCGTGCGGCGTAATGCCTGTGCCATTTCCTTAAGCAGCAGAATTGGCATCAGGCTGGTATAAAAACTGCCAGGTCCGATAAGGATCAGATCTGCGTCATTGATAGCATGAACCGCTTCACGCGTTGCGGGCACATTCGGGGTTAAGAGCAATTCCTGAATTGGCGTAGTTAACTGGTCGATATTGACCTCGCCATAAACTTCATGCCCCTGATCGTCAATGGCCATCAGATCAACGGGATGCTCTGACATCGGAATTAATTGCGCGTCCACTTTCAACAGATTACGAATTAAATTGATGGCTTCCAGAGGCCGCACGCTAAGGTGATCCAGCGCCTTTAACATCAAGTTTCCGAGATTATGACCGGAAAGCTCGCCATTGCCGCCAAAACGGTATTCAAACATCGCGGAGGCGACGCTCGGTTCCGTTATCAGTTGGTTGAGGCAGTTGCGCATGTCGCCCCAGGCAATGCCGCCTTCTGAGCGGCGAATACGGCCTGTTGAACCGCCATTATCGGTGGTGGTGACAATGCCCGTTAAACGAGAGCCTAAAGATGAAAGTGATGAAAGAACGCGTCCTAATCCATGCCCTCCGCCGAGTGCAACAACACGATCAAGGTCAGCCAGCGTACGATTGCGCATATAGATTCCTGAAGTCAGATTATCCGCGCTACAGTAGCGCAACTGACAGGGAAACGGCAATTAACCTGCCAATATTGAGGATACAAATATTTTCTTCTACCTCTAAAGGACGAGGTTCGCTGTGCATCCCTGATGATGTATATCAAAGTAAAACCGCCATATTCCCTTATTCTGTAGCGAAATAGCACGATCATGACGCTATATATATGATTACATAGCGGAAAGTGTGAATGGTAAAAATCTCATTTACACGCTAGTATCGACATAACCACTAAACACTCTAGCCTCTGCACCTGGGTCAACTGATATGGTGCTTTGGCCGTGACAATGCTCATAAAGATTGCCACCAGGGCGAAGGAAGAAATGACTTCGCCTCCCGTATCTGGAAAGGTGTACATGGCTTCACAACTGACTGATGCATTTGCGCGTAAGTTTTATTACTTGCGCCTGTCGATTACCGATGTGTGTAACTTTCGTTGCACCTACTGCCTGCCGGATGGCTATAAGCCGAGCGGCGTCACCAATAAAGGCTTTCTGACCGTCGATGAAATTCGCCGGGTTACTCGCGCCTTCGCCAGTTTGGGCACCGAAAAAGTACGTCTGACAGGCGGTGAACCGTCTTTACGCCGCGACTTTACCGATATCATCGCAGCCGTGCGGGAAAACGACGCTATTCGTCAGATTGCGGTCACCACCAATGGTTACCGCCTGGAACGCGACGTGGCGAACTGGCGCGATGCCGGACTGACGGGGATTAACGTCAGTGTCGATAGCCTCGACGCTCGCCAGTTTTATGCTATTACCGGTCAGGATAAATTCAACCAGGTGATGGCGGGGATTGATGCCGCATTTGAAGCCGGGTTTGAGAAGGTCAAAGTCAATACCGTGCTGATGCGCGATGTCAATCATCACCAGCTCGACACCTTTCTGAACTGGATCCAGCATCGCCCCATCCAGTTACGTTTCATCGAACTGATGGAAACGGGCGAGGGTAGCGAACTTTTCCGTAAGCACCATATCTCTGGTCAGATTCTGCGTGACGAACTGCTGCGTCGCGGCTGGATCCATCAACTTCGTCAACGCAGCGACGGCCCCGCGCAAGTCTTTTGTCATCCGGATTACGCCGGAGAAATCGGCCTTATCATGCCGTATGAAAAAGATTTCTGCGCCACCTGCAACCGTCTGCGCGTCTCCTCCATTGGTAAACTCCATCTCTGCCTGTTTGGTGAAGGCGGCGTTAACCTGCGCGATCTGCTGGAAGATGATGCCCAGCAACAGGCGCTGGAAGCGCGTATTTCAGCGGCGCTGCGGGAGAAAAAACAGACCCATTTCCTGCATCAAAATAACACCGGTATTACGCAAAACTTATCGTACATTGGCGGCTAAAACGTCAAAAGGAGAGATCAGATGAGTCAGGTAAGCACTGAATTTATCCCGACCCGTATTGCTATTCTTACGGTTTCTAATCGTCGCGGTGAAGAAGACGATACCTCCGGTCATTATCTGCGCGATTCGGCGCAGGAAGCGGGCCATCACATTGTCGATAAAGCGATTGTTAAAGAAAACCGCTACGCCATCCGCGCGCAGGTATCTGCGTGGATCGCCAGCGACGATGTGCAAGTGGTGCTGATTACTGGCGGCACCGGACTGACGGAAGGCGATCAGGCACCAGAAGCGTTGCTGCCGCTGTTCGATCGTGAAGTCGAAGGCTTCGGTGAAGTATTCCGTATGTTGTCATTCGAAGAGATTGGCACCGCAACGTTGCAATCTCGTGCGATAGCGGGCGTTGCTAACAAGACACTGATTTTCGCTATGCCGGGTTCGACCAAAGCGTGCCGCACAGCATGGGAAAATATCATCGCGCCGCAACTGGATGCCCGTACACGTCCATGCAATTTCCATCCACATTTGAAGAAATAAGTATGTCGCAACTGACTCATATCAACGCCGCTGGCGAAGCGCACATGGTGGATGTCTCCGCCAAAGCGGAAACTGTACGTGAAGCACGGGCGGAAGCCTTTGTCACCATGCGCAGCGAGACGCTGGCGATGATCATCGATGGTCGTCACCACAAAGGCGACGTATTTGCCACCGCGCGGATTGCCGGTATTCAGGCGGCAAAACGTACATGGGATCTGATCCCACTGTGTCACCCGCTAATGCTCAGTAAAGTTGAAGTCAATTTGCAGGCAGAGCCGGAACACAATCGGGTACGTATAGAAACCTTATGCCGCCTGACCGGGAAAACCGGCGTCGAAATGGAAGCGTTAACCGCGGCCTCCGTGGCGGCGCTGACCATTTACGATATGTGTAAAGCCGTGCAAAAAGATATGGTGATTGGTCCGGTACGCCTGCTGGCGAAGAGCGGCGGCAAGTCGGGTGACTTTAAGGTGGAAGCGGATGATTAAAGTTCTTTTTTTTGCCCAGGTGCGCGAGCTGGTGGGGACCGATGCAACCGACGTTGCCGCGGATTTTCCAACCGTTGAAGCGTTACGCCAGCACCTGGCAGCGCAGAGCGATCGTTGGGCGCTGGCGCTGGAAGATGGCAAATTACTGGCTGCCGTCAACCAGACGCTGGTGAGTTTCGACCATCCGCTAACTGACGGCGACGAAGTGGCTTTCTTCCCGCCGGTAACCGGAGGCTAAGATGGCTGAAACCAAAATTGTTGTCGGACCGCAGCCGTTCAGCGTAGGGGAAGAGTATCCGTGGCTGGCTGAGCGTGATGAAGACGGTGCGGTGGTCACCTTTACCGGTAAGGTGCGTAACCATAACCTGGGTGACAGCGTAAAAGCATTAACCCTCGAACACTATCCGGGAATGACTGAAAAAGCACTGGCGGAAATCGTTGATGAAGCGCGTAACCGCTGGCCGCTGGGGCGAGTCACGGTGATTCATCGTATTGGCGAATTATGGCCGGGTGATGAAATCGTTTTTGTCGGCGTTACCAGTGCGCATCGCAGTAGTGCGTTTGAGGCCGGGCAGTTTATTATGGATTATCTCAAAACCCGCGCACCGTTCTGGAAGCGCGAAGCTACGCCGGAAGGTGACCGCTGGGTCGAAGCGCGGGAGAGCGATCAGCAGGCAGCAAAACGCTGGTAGTTGTTTGTTGGCCGGATAAGGCATAGAGCTGCATCCGGCAATTTCACCGTACCGGACATACGTTTACGCTGCGGCGATGCACACCCTCATCATTTGCAGTATCCTTTAGATATTCCTTATATCTTCAGGAGATCTTCATGGACAGATTCCCAAGTTCTGATTCAATCGTACAAGCCAGGACTGGCCTGCAAACCTATATGGCACAGGTCTATGGCTGGATGACCGTTGGCCTGTTGTTGACCGCGTTTGTTGCCTGGTATGCTGCTAACTCCGCCGCCGTGATGGAGCTGCTTTTCACCAACCGCATCTTTTTAATTGGTCTGGTAATAGCGCAATTAGCTCTGGTAATTGTGTTATCAGCGATGATTCAAAAGCTCAGCGCGGGTGTGACAACCATGCTCTTTATGCTTTATTCGGCGCTGACAGGTCTGACGCTTTCCAGCATTTTCATTGTCTACACCGCCGCCTCTATCGCCAGTACTTTCGTTGTTACCGCCGGAATGTTCGGTGCGATGAGTCTGTACGGCTACACCACGAAGCGCGATTTAAGCGGCTTCGGCAATATGCTGTTTATGGCGTTAATCGGCATTGTCATCGCCTCGCTGGTGAACTTCTGGCTGAAAAGCGAGGCGTTGATGTGGGTGGTGACCTATATCGGAGTGATTGTCTTTGTCGGCCTGACCGCCTATGACACCCAGAAACTGAAAAATATGGGTGAGCAGATTGATACCCGCGACACGTCGAACCTGCGCAAATATTCAATTCTTGGCGCATTAACGTTGTATCTCGACTTCATCAACCTGTTCCTGATGTTGCTGCGGATTTTTGGCAACCGCCGTTAATTCCGTTTCCCCTCCAAATCCCGGCCTGGCGTCGGGATTTTTTCTAATTAAAACGACAATGAATAAAAGCCTGTTATAAAATGCGCCCATGACATGGAGGCGCATCCATAAATATAATTTTTTGTATATATGGCTTAAGTAAAGATATCAATAAGATAAATTCTGCCATTGCAGGTGTAATGTATCTTTTTTTAATCTCTTTGGTGGTGATTGTCGTTGCGCTTTTATAGGTGCGTTAACTCTCTATTATTATTTTATCGGCTTCTTCGGGATTCTTGCAGCAATAGCTATAACACTTGTTTGGCAAAGGCATACGCGGTTTTTTCATTAGTCATAGAAAAATAGGTAAATTTCTTTCTTGGGTAAAATTGTGAGGAAACGCAATGAGCCCGATGCGCTACGCTTAGCAGGCACAGAGTGGAATTGTAATCTATTAATTTAGCCCGGTTTTGTAGGGCGGATAAGGCGTTTACGCCGCATCCGCCATGAACAAATAGCACGTTGCTAACAATCTGCACAAACCAAAAGAACTTAACCGAACTTCACATCGCCGCTTCATTTTTCGCCCGTAGCTTCTTCGCCTGACTTTCCAGCAACAGGTAACAGATCAGCGCCAGCAGCAGCGGGATAAAGTAATACAGCACACGGTAAGCGAGTAGGGCGGCGATAATTGTGCCTTTGGATGTATTCTCTCCTGCCAGTAGCGCGATAAACACCGCTTCCAGCACGCCAATCCCCGCCGGAATATGCACGATGACACCAGCAATACTACTAACCAGTAACACGCCTAAGACAAAGAAATAATTCACGCTTTGGTCAAGTAACAGCCAGATAATTGCCCCCATCACCATCCAGTTAACGCTGGAAATCAGCATCTGAGCGAGGGCGAATTTCCATGAAGGCAGCACCAGCTTTTGCCCTTTGATGGTCATATGGCGGTGCTTCGCGAAAGCGCAAAACCATAAATAAACCGCGATAATCATCAGTAAGCCAATGCCGAGAATACGCAGCGTGGTTTGATCGACATACCAGTGATCCGGTAACTCCACCACGCCTGCGGTAAAAATAATCCCGGCTAATAAAATATAGCCCAGCCAGTTGGTGGTAATACTCAGCGAGAAAATGCGTGTGATGGTGCCGCCCGGTAATCCCAGACGCGAATAAAGGCGATAACGCATCCCAATCCCGCCGACCCAGGTACTGAGCGTCAGGTTGAAGGCATAGCAGATAAATGACACCAGCATCACCTGGCGCTTCGCCAGTTTGTGACCGCAGTAGAAACGGGCGAGCAGGTCATAGCAGCCGTAAATCAGATAACTGACGACCACCAGCCCGACCGCACTCAATAGCACAACGCGGTTATAGTCGCGGATGACTTTCCAGACCTCTTCCCAGTCCACTTTTTTGGCGTAGACCACCAGCAACACAATCACCGCGATAAAAAATAGCCAGGTAAGGATCTTCTTTGCTAAGCGCCAGCGAGGATGGGATTTACTCATCAGGGCTTTACCCCCGTATTTTCTGTTTCTACCCGATCCTGCGTTTCCATTGCCGGTTGCGCGGGCGGCTCAACCTGTGCCAGACGCGGCGTATGCGCCGGAAGCCAGCCCACCAGCGCCGGGAAGTGGCGCAAAAAGTGGAATGTCAGCACGCTTTTAGTCAGATTCCACCAGGTGCGTTTGGGCAGCATACTTTCATCTACCTGCCGACAATCGGCGGCGATGATGCCATTAAGATTGTCGCGTAGCGTCTGGTTAAAATTACGATCGTAGATGATGACGTTAGCTTCGAGATTCAGCGACAAACTGAGCGGATCGAGATTACTGGAGCCTACCGTCGCCCAGTGATCATCCATTAACGCCACTTTGCCGTGGAGCGGGCGGCGGCGATACTCAAACACTTGAACGCCGCCTTTAACCAGATAGTTATAGAGCAAACGCGCGCCAACCCTGACAATCGGCATATCCGGTTCACCCTGAATAATCAGTTTGATCCGCACCCCGCGCCGTGCCGCTTTACGTAAGGCGTGTAAAAATCGATAGCCGGGAAAGAAGTAGGCGTTGGCGATAATCACTTCCCGCCGCGCCTGAGTGAGCATTTTCAAATAGTGGCGCTCGATATCGCTGCGATGTTCTTCGTTATCGCGCCAGACCAGTAATACTTGCGCTTCCCCCGGTTGGCGGTTTTCTTCCGCTTTATGGTGACGTCGCCACCAGCGGCGTGCCGCGCTCTGCCCAGGCAAGTTTTCCAGCTCAAACTGCAGAATATCTTCAACAATCGGCCCTTCCAGCCGCACCGCGTAATCCTGTTTGGCCTGTGGGCCGTAGCTGGACATATGCTCGGCGGAGTAATTTATCCCGCCGATAAAGGCGATTCGTGTATCGATGACCACAATTTTGCGATGCATCCGGCGGAACACATTCGTGCGCATACCGAACAGGCGAGGACGAGGATCGTAATAACGAAATACCACGCCAGCCGCAGTCAGTTCGCTGACAAATTCATCGCTGAGATCTGGCGAACCATAGCCATCCAGCAAGACTTCCGCTTTAACCCCACGTTGCGCCGCTGCCAGCAGCGCCGCATGTAGCTGTTTGCCGACGTCATCTTCAAACCAGATAAATGTCTCAAGGATGATGCGTTGCTCTGCTTCGTTAATCGCTTTAAACACAGCAGGGTAATATTGCTCGCCGTTTTCCAGTAACTGAATCTTGTTCCCTTCGCGCCAACCACATTTCATAGATGGATCTCCACACTCAAAGGGGCATGGTCAGAAAGATGTCGCCAGGTCCGCAGCGGCAGCGCTGTGGGCGCACTGGCACTGGCGTTTTTGACGTAAATCCTGTCCAGACGAAGAACGGGAAATTGCACCGGAAATGTTCGCGCCGGGCGTCCGTGGGCGCGGGTAAATATCTCATCCAGCCCAGCCTGTACTTTTAAGGGATGATTGGCTTTTTGCCGCCAGTCGTTGAAATCTCCCGCGACTAATACTGGTTCGCCGTTCGGTAGTTGATTCACCCATTCAGCAAGCATCGCAAGCTGCGCCTGACGGTGCGCCTCCCGCAAGCCGAGATGCACGCACATCACATGAATCGCTTTCCCCGTGACTGGCGGAACAATGCGGCAATAAAGCACGCCGCGCTTTTCCGCGCCATCGACCGAAACATCGCGATTCTCATAATGTTCAATGGGATAGCGTGACAGCACCGCGTTCCCGTGATGCCCTTCCGGGTATACAGCATTACGTCCGTAGGCAAAATCACTCCACATGGTGTCGGCAAGAAACTCGTAGTGCGAAGTATCGGGCCAGTTCTTCACATGCAGTGGATGGACTTCGTGCGCCCCCATCACTTCCTGCAGGCAGACGATATCGGCGCTGACGGCACGCACGGCGTCGCGAAGTTCCGGCAAAATGAAGCGTCGGTTAAATGCTGTAAAGCCTTTGTGAATATTGATGGTGAGCACCTTGAACGAAAAATGTTGTGTTTGGTCGGGCATAATTTTCCTGTTTTTGCCTCTTATCTCATTGAAATAGTGTAGTCGGCGTCACAAAAAGGTGCGGTCTTACGGAATTTTCCGTAAAGTTCGGTACTCTGAATTAGTAGAGATAAATTCTTCAGGAGAGAAGCCATGAAGTGGCAACAACGCGTTCGTGTCGCAACTGGCCTAAGTTGCTGGCAGATTATGTTGCATTTACTGGTAGTGGCGCTGCTGGTTATGGGCTGGATGAGTAAGACGCTGGTTCATGTCGGCGTAGGGTTATGCGTGCTGTATTGTGTAACAGTAGTGATGATGCTGGTGTTACAGCGTCATCCTGAGCAACGCTGGCGCGAGGTAGCAGATGTGCTGGAAGAGTTGACCACCACCTGGTATTTTGGCGCGGCGCTGATTGTGCTGTGGCTGTTGTCCCGCGTGCTGGAAAATAACTATTTGCTGGCAATTGCAGGGCTGGCGATCCTTGCCGGCCCGGCGGTAGTGTCGCTACTGGCGAAAGATAAAAAGTTACATCACCTTGCGTCTAAACATCGCGTACGCCGCTGATCCTGTTGTGGCCGTTATCACCAGTAACGGCCACAAACTATTCCACACAATATCCAGACTCGCATCCTTCAAATAGATCTGCTTGGTAATGTCTGTAAAGTGGCGGATAGGGTTAATCCACGTCAGGTTTTGCAGCCATACTGGCATGTTCTCCACCGGCGAAACGTAACCGGAAAGCAGGATTGCAGGCATCATAAAGACAAATACGCCGATAAACGCCTGCTGTTGCGTTGAACAAAGTGATGAAATCAACAGACCGAAGCCCACCAGCGATAAACCGTAAATCACCATCGTAAAGTAGAACAGCGCCAGCGAACCGGCGAAGGGGATTTGATACGCCCAGATACCAATCGCCAGCACAATGGTGGCCTGGAACGTGGCGACAATTAACGCAGGGACGGCTTTACCAATAAATATCTGCCAGGTGGTGAGGGGTGAAACCAGCAACTGATCGAGCGTTCCCTGTTCACGTTCGCGGGCAACAGAAAGCGAAGTGACGATCATTACGCCGATAGTGGTGATCATGGCGATCAGTGATGGCACCACGAACCATTTGTAGTCGAGGTTCGGGTTATACCAGTTGCGCACCACCAGCTCGCTGTTGTTTGGCTTCGGCTTTCCTTCCAGCAGCTCCTGCTGATAGTTTTTGACGATTTGTTGCAGGTAGTTGGCGGCGATTTGCGCACTGTTGGAGTTACGTCCGTCGAGAATTAATTGCAACGGCGCGGTCTGGAAGGTATCCAGCTTGCGCGAGAAATCAGGCGGGAAGCGCACCAGCAATAACGCCTTTTGCGTGTCGATGGTCGGGCGGATCTCCTGTGGACTTTTCAGCAGCAACACATGGGTAAAGGCGCTGGCGCGGGCAAAACGTTGGGTCAGTTCTACCGAATGTGCGCCGTTATCTTCGTCGTAAATGGCGATGGTGGCGTTGGTTACTTCCAGCGTGGCGGCGAACGGGAACAGGATCACCTGAATCAGCACGGGTAAAATCAGAATCGCGCGCGTCTGCGGTTCGCGCAGCAGCGACTGCAACTCTTTGCGAATTAACGTCCATAAGCGATGAAACATGCTCTTCTCCCTAATCCAGTCGACGTTTGGTTTTCAGCCACGTCAGACCGATAAACATCACCGCCGAAGCGATCAAAAACAGCACATTCACGACCAGCACTACCGGAATATTCCCGGCGAGAAACAGGCTTTGCAGGGTGCTGACGAAATAACGTGCGGGAATAATGTACGTCACCGCGCGGATCACCGCAGGCATACTGTCGATCTGAAAAATAAAGCCAGAGAGCATAATCGACGGCAAGAACGCGGCGTTCAGTGCGACTTGTGCGGCGTTGAACTGGTTGCGGGTAATCGTTGAAATCAGCAGCCCCATCCCCAGCGTACTGAGTAAAAACAGGCTGGAGATAAAAAACAGAATCAGCAGCGAACCGCGATATGGCACACCGAGAATAAATACCGACACCAGCATACACAGCAGCATTGCCAGCATGCCGAGGACGTAATAGGGGAGCAGCTTACACAGCAGCAGTTCCGTGCGGGTAATCTCCGTAGAGAGCAAAGCCTCCATAGTGCCGCGTTCCCACTCCCGCGCCACCACCAGCGAGGTGAGGATCGCGCCGATCACCGTCATGATAATGGTTACAGCACCGGGAATAATAAAGTGCTGGCTAATCGCCGCCGGGTTAAACCAGTAGCGAGTCTGGACGTCAATAAGCGGCTCAAAAGTCTGCCCGTTGTCTTCCGCTCGCTGCATTTGCCAGATCTGCCAGATCCCTTCGACATAACCCTGCACAAAGTTGGCGGTATTTGGCTCGCTGCCGTCGGTAATCACCTGAATTGGCGCGGTGGCGTTGGCACGCTCCATCTGTTCCGCGAAATCCACCGGAATCACCACCAGACCACGAATTTTCCCCGCCTGCATTTTGGCGATTAATTCCTGGCGATTATCGCTGATAGTGGCGTCGATATAAGGTGAGCCTGTCATGGTGTGGGTGAAATCCAGCGCCGCTTCGCTACGCTGTTCAAGCAATATTCCGACCCTCAGCTTGCTGGAGTCGAGGTTAATGCCGTAGCCAAAAATAAACAGTAGCAACAGCGGGATCACCACCGCAATCAGCCAGCTACTCGGATCGCGAATGATCTGCCGCGTCTCTTTAACGCACAGCGCTCGCACGCGACGCCAGGACAGGATCGGATTACTCATTGCCATGCTCCTTATCCCAGTCGTGGATCAACTGAATAAAGGCTTGCTCCATCGTGGGGTCGGGTTGCTCATCGTTGGCCGATTGCGCTTTCAAATCGTCCGGCGTGCCGCTGGCAATCAGTTTCCCGCGATACACCAGTCCGATGCGGTCGCAATATTCCGCTTCATCCATAAAGTGGGTGGTGACCATCACCGTGACACCTTTCTCTACCATGCTGTTGATATGTAGCCAAAACTCGCGGCGGGTGAGGGGATCGACGCCGGAAGTGGGTTCATCGAGAAACAGAATATCCGGTTCATGCATCAACGAGCAGGCCAGCGCCAGCCGCTGTTTAAAACCTAATGGCAGTTCATCGGTAGCATGTGAGGCAATGCTTTTCAGGCCGAACGCTTCGCTCATACGGGTGATTTTTTCAGTCTGCGCCCGACCGCGTAAGCCATACACGCCGGAGAAAAAGCGTAAATTCTGTTCGACTGTCAGGTTGCCATACAGCGAAAATTTTTGCGCCATATAGCCGAGATGCTGGCGCGCTTTACCGGAACTCTCTTTCAGATCCATTCCCAGCACCAGCGCCTGACCGGAGGTCGGCACCAGCAAGCCGCACATCATCTTAAAGGTGGTGGATTTCCCCGCACCGTTTGGCCCCAGCAAACCAAAGATTTCACCGCGTTTGACGGCAAAATTGACGTGATCGGTGGCGGCAAAATCGCCAAACTTCTTGGTCAGCTCTTTCGCTTCGATCACTGTCTCGTCCGGTGAGCCTTCTACCGTATGCAATATTGCGCCCAGCGGTGATTCTGAGGTTCCGGCACCGCCCAGCAAATCAATAAACGCATCTTCAAAGCGAGGTGTGGTTTCGTTGATGTTGATTTCCGGCATTCCGTCGGCGCGGCGAATATCGTCTGGTGTGGCCTCTTTTTTGAGGATCAGACGTACTGATTTCCCCTGAATCATCCCGTCGCTGACCTGCGGCAGTTTCAGCGTTCGTTGCAGCAGTTTGCGGTTGCTTTCGTGCGGGCTGGTCATCAGAAAGCTACGTCCGGCCATGGTTTGCGTCAGAGCCTTCGGTTCTCCCTGATACAGCAACTCACCTTCGTTCATCAGCAATACGTCACGGCACTGTTCGGCTTCATCGAGATATGAGGTACTCCAGAGGATCAGCATCCCTTCGCCTGCCAGTTCGTGCACCATCTGCCACAGCTCGCGCCGTGAGATGGGGTCTACGCCGACGCCGGGTTCATCGAGCAGTAACACTTTCGGCTCACCCACCAGGGTACAGGCCAGCCCGAGTTTTTGTTTCATCCCGCCAGAGAGCTTACCCGCCAGGCGTCCGGTAAATGGGCCAAGAGAAGTAAACTCCAGCAGGCGAGCAAACGTCTGTTTTCGCGCTTCACCGGTTACGCTGCGCAAATCCGCGTACAGATTAAGATTCTCCATCACCGTGAGATCTTCATACAGACCGAATTTCTGCGGCATATAGCCGAGCACCGCGTGTAACGCCGCGTCGTTTTTGATGGGATCAAAGCCAATGACCGTAGCACTGCCGTTGTCGGGTTTCAGTAACCCGGCCAGCATCCGCATCAACGTGGTTTTACCTGCGCCATCCGGCCCCACCAGCCCCGTAACATAACCGGCATGAATGGTACAGTTGAGCGGTGCGACGGCGGGCTTGTCCATACCCGGAAAGCGTTTTTCCAGGCCGTTTAGCGTGATAACGGCATCATTCATGTCCTGCCTCGTCACCGAATTGCACCGTTACTGGCATTCCCTGGCGTAACGCATCATCGGCGTCGGTCACCACAATCCGCAGGCGATAGACAAGGTCGGTGCGCAGATCCGGCGTTTCGACGGTTTTCGGGGTAAATTCAGCGGTTGGCGAAACGAAACCAATCTGCCCGTGATACGGCTTGTCCGGGCGACCATCGGTATAGAGCAGCACTTTGCGGCCCGGTTGGGTCTGGTCGAGATTGCGCTCATCGACATAGGCACGCACCCACACCGGACGCGTTAGTGAAACGGTAAACACCGTGCCACCTTCATTGAGCACTGTGCCAGGCTCTACCGCGCGGGTTAACAGCGTGCCATCAGAGGGGGCTACCAACGTTGAGTCCTGTAAATTCAGCTCCGCCTGCGCCAGTTGCGCCTGCGCCTGTTCGAGGCTGGCTTTCGCCTGGGCGATGTCCTGTTCACGGTTACCGGAACGGTACTGACGCAATTTATCCTGTGCTGATTTCAGCGTTGCCTGAGCCTGGTCGCGCGAGGAGCGGGCATTTTCCAGGTCGTTTGCCGAAATAGTGCGGCTTTTCCACAATCCTTGCTGACGAGCATAGAAATTCTGCGCATAGTCGTAAGCGGCCTGCGCCTGTTTTACGGCAGCGGCAGCCTGGGCGATTTCTTCATCGCGATAACCGGCAAGCATCAGATCATATTGTGCCTGCGCCACCGAAACGCCTGCTTTCGCCTGCATCAGCGCAATCTCATACGGCTTGTGATCCAGTTCGCCCAGCACCTGACCCGCTTTGATGGCATCACCTTCGTCTACCGCCAGAGATTCAACGCGACCACCGACACGGAAGCTAAGATTAACAGTGCGAATATCCACGTTGCCATACAGCGTCAGGCCGTTATCCTGGCGGCTTTGATACCACCAGTAGCCTCCGGCAACCACGGCGGCAAGTACCACTACCGCCAGTCCAATCACGACAGGTTTTTTCATCACTACAAACTCCTTTGCGATAATCCTTGCAAAATCAGGTCGATATGACAGGTTACCGTCTGGTTAATCAGTTCGGTCTTTTCTTCATCGAACGCGGTCCAGCCGGTACGTAACAGAATCGTTTCTTTGCCGAGACGAAACGCCAGAATCTCGCCAATCAGCGCATGAGTATGGAGGATCATGCGGGTATCGTTGGCGTCACAGCCGGTCCAGGCGGCAATCAGGCGTGTAAGGTGGCTGTGTAGCGGACTAATCACCTGTTCATGCACCAGATGGTAGGCCGCCGTGGGAGAGAGCTGCTCACGGGAGATAAACTTGCTGAGGTTGACGGTATCATCCTGGGTGAGCAGTTGAATCATGTTCCTGCAAGCGCGAAGGATCAGTTCGCGGATAGCGGCGCGATCCGGCTGTGGTTGTGCGAACAAGCGTTCGGCTTCCTCGGCGTGCGGACGGAACTGCTCGCCAATAAAATCGGCAATCCACTGGGCGCAGGCGAGGTATAAATCTTCTTTCGAACCGAAGTAATAGGTGATGGCTGCGATATTCTGCCCGGCCTGGGCGGCGATATCGCGGGTGGTGGCGTTCATTCCATACTCACCAAACTGTGCCAGTGCCGCAGCAATTAGCTGTTTTTTGGCCTGTTCACCTTTGGTTGTCATGGCAGGACTATTCATCGCACAGCCCATTCTTAATCAAATGATTGATTAAGATTATGACTCATTTTTAGCGTTGTCCAGTATGGCTAAGAATTTTAGCAACGCCTGTCACAGGGATAATTTATGCGCTGCGTCACAAAAACTGCTACACTCCGCTCCCTCATGACATTGTGGTTTTTGTCATTTTCCTTTTCAGTATCTCCCTGAAAACTACACCGGTAACGGTCGGGGCGGTTCGGAGTAGTTATGTCTTTCGATTCTTTGGGTTTAAGCCCTGATATCCTGCGCGCCGTTGCCGAGCAAGGTTACCGTGAACCCACCCCTATTCAGCAGCAGGCGATCCCCGCAGTACTGGAAGGCCGTGATCTGATGGCCAGTGCCCAGACCGGCACGGGTAAAACAGCGGGCTTTACGCTGCCGCTACTGCAACACCTGATTTCCCGTGAGCCGCACGCCAAAGGGCGTCGTCCGGTTCGTGCGTTGATCCTCACCCCGACCCGTGAACTGGCGGCGCAGATTGGCGAAAACGTCCGTGATTACAGCAAATACCTGAACATTCGTTCGCTGGTGGTGTTTGGCGGCGTCAGCATTAACCCGCAGATGATGAAACTGCGCGGCGGTGTTGATGTGCTGGTGGCAACGCCCGGGCGTCTGCTGGACCTGGAACACCAGAATGCGGTGAAACTGGATCAGATAGAAATCCTCGTCCTTGATGAAGCTGACCGTATGCTCGATATGGGCTTTATCCACGATATTCGCCGTGTGTTAACAAAGCTGCCCGCGAAACGCCAGAACCTGCTGTTCTCCGCGACTTTCTCTGACGAGATTAAAGCGCTGGCAGAAAAACTGCTGCATAACCCGCTAGAAATCGAAGTGGCGCGCCGTAATACCGCCTCTGAGCAAGTGACCCAGCACGTTCATTTTGTTGATAAGAAACGCAAACGGGAATTACTGTCGCACATGATTGGTAAAGGTAACTGGCAGCAGGTGCTGGTGTTTACACGTACCAAACATGGTGCCAACCATCTGGCAGAACAGCTAAATAAAGATGGCATCCGCAGTGCGGCGATCCACGGTAATAAATCGCAAGGTGCGCGTACTCGTGCGTTGGCCGATTTTAAATCGGGTGATATTCGTGTGCTGGTGGCGACCGATATCGCCGCGCGTGGCCTGGATATCGAAGAGTTGCCACACGTCGTCAACTATGAGCTGCCAAACGTACCGGAAGATTACGTGCACCGCATCGGGCGTACCGGTCGTGCCGCAGCCACCGGCGAAGCGTTATCGCTGGTGTGTGTTGATGAGCACAAACTGTTGCGCGATATCGAAAAACTGCTGAAAAAAGAGATCCCGCGTATCGCTGTTCCGGGCTATGAGCCGGATCCGTCAATTAAAGCCGAACCGATCCAGAACGGTCGCCAGCAACGCAGCGGCGGTGGTCGTGGGCAGAGCGGTGGTCGTAGTCAACAGCAACCGCGTCGCGCAGAAAGCGGTGCGAAGGCTGGTAACGCGAAGCCTGCAGCAAAACCGTCTCGTCGTCTTGGTGATGCCAAACCGGCAGGCGAGCAACAACGTCGCCGCCGTCCGCGTAAACCTGCCGCAGCTCAGTAATCTTTTATGCCGGGTAATGCCCGGCATCTGAGACTGATGACAAACGCAAAACTGCCTGATGCGCTACTCTTATCAGGCCTACGTGGTTCCTACAATATATTGAATTTTAACAACTTGTAGGCCGGATAAGGCGTTCGCGCCGCATCCGGCATATCACTACAAGCGCTAGTCAGCAATTTGCAAGCGCGGCAAAAAGATTTCTCTGTTTTACCGCCCACAAGCCACCCGATGCGTTACTTCTCCGCAGCCAATTGTTCGCGCAGCTCCATTAAAAGGTAGCCCAGGCGATTCTTACCCTGACCATTACCGCCATCTCCCCAGTAAGCATCATTTTTCGTATGCTCAACCAGTTTCGCTGACGCGGTTGCCAGCAGGAGCGCGCGCAGTTCTGCGTGTTGTTCGAATTTAGCGCGAAGCGCTTTGCGCATCACCTCTTCTTTTATCGACTCCCAGTTTTTACGCAGGGGCTTAGAACGGTCACGCCCCATACGCGCGGCGATCATGGGTGAGGAAATCCGGCGGATCTCTTCGTGGTATTTTTCATCAAGGAACTTTTGTGCCTGAAAATAGTGTTCTGAGGTGGGCCAGGTTTTGCCGTCAATCTTGATGGCCCAGGCGGCAAAGTTAGAAAAATCCCCGTAGTCGTCACTGGTGCTGTAGAAATTTATGATGGTGTCTTGCATGACGTGTTGAATCCTTTGTTGTCGAACAGGAATTAGACCGTATTATCCTGGCGGTTATTGCGAGCCACTTTCCAGAAACAGAAAAATCATTACCCCTGAAAACTGAAAAATGCCACAATATTGGCTGTTTATACAGTATTTCAGGTTTTCTCATGGCATTAACCGCCGCGCTTAAAGCGCAAATTGCCGCCTGGTATAAGGCGCTTCAGGAACAGATCCCCGACTTTATTCCCCGTGCGCCGCAGCGGCAGATGATTGCGGATGTCGCCAAAACACTGGCCGGAGAAGAAGGGCGGCATCTGGCGATTGAAGCCCCCACCGGCGTTGGGAAAACGCTCTCCTATTTGATCCCCGGCATCGCCATTGCCCGCGAAGAGCAAAAAACGCTGGTGGTGAGTACCGCTAACGTGGCGTTGCAGGATCAGATCTACAGCAAAGATTTGCCGCTGCTGAAAAAGATCATTCCCGATCTAAAATTCACCGCCGCTTTCGGGCGTGGGCGCTACGTTTGCCCGCGTAACCTGACGGCGCTTGCCAGTACCGAACCCACACAACAGGATCTGCTCGCGTTTCTCGACGATGAACTGACACCGAACAATCAGGAAGAACAAAAACGTTGTGCAAAGCTGAAGGGCGATCTCGATACTTATAAATGGGATGGCCTGCGCGATCACACTGATATCGCCATTGATGACGATCTCTGGCGTCGTCTGAGTACCGACAAAGCCAGTTGCCTCAACCGTAACTGTTATTACTACCGCGAATGTCCGTTTTTTGTTGCCCGCCGGGAAATTCAGGAAGCGGAAGTGGTAGTGGCAAACCATGCGCTGGTGATGGCGGCGATGGAAAGCGAAGCGGTATTGCCAGAACCGAAAAATTTGCTGCTGGTGCTGGATGAAGGTCATCACCTGCCGGACGTGGCGCGGGATGCGCTGGAAATGAGCGCGGAAATTACTGCACCCTGGTATCGGCTACAACTGGATCTGTTCACAAAACTGGTCGCCACCTGCATGGAGCAGTTTCGCCCGAAGACCATTCCACCGCTGGCGATCCCTGAACGGTTGAATGCGCATTGTGAAGAGTTATATGAGCTTATCGCCTCTTTAAACAACATCCTCAATCTCTATATGCCTGCCGGGCAAGAGGCAGAGCACCGTTTTGCTATGGGCGAATTGCCGGATGAAGTACTGGAGATCTGCCAGCGGCTGGCAAAACTGACCGAGATGCTGCGTGGTCTGGCTGAGTTATTCCTCAATGATTTAAGTGAGAAAACCGGTAGCCATGACATTGTGCGTTTGCATCGACTGATTTTGCAGATGAACCGCGCGCTGGGGATGTTTGAGGCGCAGAGCAAACTCTGGCGGCTGGCGTCTCTGGCGCAATCTTCTGGTGCGCCGGTAACCAAATGGGCGACGCGGGAAGAACGCGACGGGCAGCTACATCTCTGGTTTCACTGTGTGGGGATCCGCGTCAGCGATCAACTCGAAAGGCTGCTGTGGCGCAGTATTCCGCACATTATTATCACTTCTGCAACCTTGCGTTCGCTGAACAGTTTTTCGCGTTTGCAGGAGATGAGTGGGTTGAAAGAGAAAGCGGGCGATCGCTTTGTGGCGCTGGATTCCCCCTTCAACCACTGCGAACAGGGCAAAATTGTCATTCCGCAGATGCGTTATGAACCGTCCATTGACAACGAAGAGCAGCATATTGCCGAAATGGCGGCCTTTTTCCGTGAGCAGGTAGAGAGCAAAAAACATCTCGGCATGTTGGTGTTGTTTGCCAGCGGGCGGGCGATGCAGCGATTTCTCGACTATGTGACGGATTTACGTCTGATGTTGCTGGTGCAGGGCGATCAGCCTCGCTACCGCTTAGTTGAACTGCATCGTAAACGCGTTGCTAACGGTGAGCGCAGTGTATTGGTAGGTTTACAGTCTTTTGCCGAAGGCCTTGATCTGAAAGGTGACCTGCTAAGTCAGGTGCATATTCATAAAATCGCCTTTCCCCCCATCGACAGCCCGGTGGTGATCACCGAAGGCGAATGGCTAAAAAGTCTTAATCGTTATCCCTTTGAGGTACAAAGCCTGCCGAGCGCCTCGTTTAACCTGATTCAGCAAGTTGGGCGTCTGATTCGAAGCCACAGTTGCTGGGGTGAAGTGGTGATTTATGATAAACGCTTGTTAACCAAAAACTACGGCAAGCGGTTACTTGATGCCTTACCGGTGTTTCCGATTGAGCAACCAGAAGTCCCTGAAGGTATAGTTAAAAAGAAAGAAAAAGCAAAATCCCCACGCCGTCGGCGGCGTTAATGATGTGAGTCAGGTAAGGAGTCATAAATGGACTATCGCAAAATCATCAAAGAGATCGGGCGCGGCAAAAACCATGCGCGCGATTTAGACCAGGATACGGCGCGCGGCCTGTATGCCCATATGCTCAACGGTGAAGTACCTGACCTTGAGTTGGGCGGCGTATTGATGGCGCTGCGTATCAAAGGGGAAGGGGAAGCAGAGATGCTCGGCTTTTACGAAGCCATGCAAAATCACACCATCAAGTTGACGCCCCCTGTTGGCAAGCCGATTCCTGTTGTTATTCCCAGTTACAACGGTGCACGGAAACAGGCCAACCTGACGCCATTGCTGGCGATCCTGCTGCACAAACTCGGTTTTCCAGTAGTGGTTCACGGTGTTAGCGAAGATCCGACCCGCGTGCTGAGCGAAACCATTTTCGAACTGATGGGGATTACGCCAACGCTGCACGGCGGCCAGGCGCAGGCGAAGCTCGACGAACATCAACCTGTGTTTATGCCTGTAGGCGCGTTTTGCCCGTCGCTGGAAAAACAACTGGCGATGCGCTGGCGGATGGGCGTGCGTAACAGTGCGCATACGCTGGCGAAACTGGCGACGCCATTTGCTGAAGGTGATGCGCTGCGTCTTTCCAGTGTTTCGCATCCGGAATATGTCGGGCGGGTGGCGAAATTCTTTAACGACATCGGTGGGAGGGCGCTGTTAATGCACGGCACCGAAGGCGAAGTGTATGCAAATCCGCAACGCTGTCCGCAAATCAATCTGATTGATCGCGAAGGAACGCGGGTGCTGTATGAAAAACAGGACGATGCAGGCAGTGAGCTACTGATACTGCCAGAAGCAAAAGACCCGGAAACCACCGCGAAGTGGATTGAGCGTTGTCTGGCAGGCAGCGAACCGATTCCCAAATCACTAAAAATCCAGATGGCTTGCTGCCTGGTGGCGGCGGGCGAAGTGGCATCCGTTAGCGATGGCCTGGCGCGCGTTAAGCAATCATTTTAATTTCTCCCCCTGCCGGATGATGAGCGTCATCCGGCCTTTACTCCACAGCAACATGAAATTGCAGCATATTTATTGACCTTCCCGCGTGCGGCGCGCAGCATAAAAAAGCAACAGGCATATAACATAAACAGGAGTTAACTATGGCAAGTGGTCATCGCTTTCATGCCCGGACGCTGCACAACTTTATTCTGACTGTGTTTCGTCAGATGGGTAGCGAGGAACAGGAAGCAAAACTAGTAGCAGATCATTTAATTGCGGCAAATCTGGCAGGGCATGATTCACATGGGGTTGGCATGATCCCGAGCTATGTGCATTCCTGGCGACTGGGTTCTTTGCAAATCAACCATCACGCTAAAATTGTCAAAGATGCGGGGGCAGTGGTCACGCTTGATGGCGATCGTGCATTCGGTCAGGTGGCGGCGTACGAGGCCATGACACTTGGCATTGAAAAAGCGCGTCAGCACGGAATTGCTGCTGTGGCACTGCGTAACTCTCATCATATCGGGCGTATCGGTTACTGGGCGGAACAGTGCGCAGCGGCGGGGTTTGTCTCTGTTCACTTTGTGAGCGTAGTGGGGATTCCGATGGTGGCACCGTTCCATGGTCACGATCGTCGCTTCGGCACCAATCCGTTCTGCGTGGTCTTTCCACGAAAGGATAACTTCCCGCTGTTGCTTGATTATGCCACCAGCGCCATTGCATTTGGCAAAACCCGTGTCGCCTGGCATAAAGGTGTGCCCGTACCGCCAGGCTGCCTGATTGATGTTAACGGCGTGCCGACGACCAATCCGGCAGTGATGCAGGAGTCACCGTTGGGGTCACTGCTGACCTTTGCCGAACATAAAGGTTATGCCCTGGCGGCGATGTGCGAAATTCTTGGTGGTGCGCTTTCCGGCGGCAAAACGACCCATCAGGAAACGTTACAAACCAGCCCCGATACCATTCTTAACTGTATGACCACCATCATCGTTAACCCGGAATTGTTCGGCGCGCCAGATTGTGCAGAGCAGACCGAAGCCTTTGCCGAGTGGGTGAAAGCTTCGCCGCATGATGAAGATAAGCCGATTTTGCTGCCAGGCGAATGGGAAGTGAATATGCGCCGTGAACGGCAGGAGCTGGGGATCCCGTTAGATGCCGGGAGCTGGCAGGCGATTTGTGACGCGGCGCGGCAAATTGGTGTACCAGAAGCGACGTTGCAGACTTTCTGCCAATAGTCAGCCAGCGAAAAAAAGCCCGTCCAGTGACGGACGGGCAAACAAGGGTAACATAGGATCAATGAGGGTTAGAGCACATGCGTCTGTCGGTAAACAGACAGGGAAATTCTTTTGCCGGATGCCGGTCAACGGTTCGGATTTTGTAGGCCTGATAAGACGCGGTAGCGTCGCATCAGGCACTTGTTGCCGGATGCGACGTAAACACCTTATACGACCTGTGAATTACTTATAGATAACCGCAGTTCCGCTTAATTTATTGTTGTTGGTGGCAGAAGTAATGCTGTATCCACTGGCACCAGCCGCCGCAGCTTTTTCTGCCAGTTTTGCTTCCAGCGCGTCGAGGGTGGATGCGCCATCGGCAGAAACTACGCCGATTTTATTCATGCTTTGTGCCTGGGATGCCGTTACCGGTTGTGCCGCGAACACGCCAAATGACAGAGTTGAAAGAGCCATAGCAGCAACAACAGTATTGATAGTTTTCATAATTAATCTCTCGCAGGTGATTTTGTTTAAGTGACGTTGTTTCGTCGATGTGATGAGTATCACGTTTTTTCACGAGAGATAAAATCGAAGAGAATTGACCGCCTTGTTCAAATAAATTGATTGATATCTAAGATGCTGATAATTCATCTATTTGTCGTGCTTATGATTCAATTTTGTACCGCGTGTCAGTTACGGCTGCGTTAAAGGCACGGAATGCCACGCAAAATGCAAATTATACTTGCTGTACTCCATGCCAGTTGTAGTTAACGTAACTGGCTGTCCTTCGAGCCTCTGCGATTATATCCTGTATAAGAAGGTTTTTGTAAATCTTTCTCCTGCTGGCAGTGGATGCATAAACGTACGCCAGGAATGGCTTCCCGACGGGCCTGCGGGATGGGAGCACCGCACTCTTCACATTCATACTGGCTTTCACCACGCGGGATTTCACCCCGAGCGCGGGCAACCGCATCTTCAATTGTACTGTTGATCTGTTCGTTGACGGCGTCATCATTAGCCCAACCGGATGCCATATCGTCCTCCCCATATCAATGCTTGTACAATTAAGTGTAGCTAATATAGGGACAAACTCTGGCAGTTCAATTGTCATATCTCCGACCATTCTCGCAGCAGATTGTGATAAAGATTGAGTAGCGACAGGATTTCTTCACCTTCACCAAAGCGGTTTTTCAGCGACTGAATGTTGTTGTCCAAATCGAACAGCATGGCGCGCTTTTTATCATCGCGGATCATCGACTGGATCCACATAAACGAGGCCATCCGCACGCCGCGCGTGACGGGCGTTACGCTGTGCAGGCTACTCGAAGGATACAACACCAGATCGCCTGCCGGGAGTTTTACCCGATGCTGCCCGAAGGTGTCATTGACGACCAGTTCGCCGCCTTCATAGCTTTGTGGATCGCTCAAAAACAGCGTCGCAGAAAGGTCTGTGCGCATCCAGCCGTTTTGCGGATGACTGCGTACTGCGCCATCCACATGAAAACCATAGGTTTCATTGTGCTGGTAGCGATTAAACAGCGGCGTGGATAGGGTACGCGGCAAGGCAGCGGCAAAGAACAGAGCATGTTGGTTAACCGCGTTAAACACCTCAGTTTGCAATGCGGCATATAACGCGCTGCGGGTGTCCACTTGCTGATTGCTCTTAACTTGTGCGCCCTGCGCGCCAGTGGTGACACGACCATCAATCCATTCGGCTTGTTCCAGTTGTTCACGAAGACGCGCGACGTCCTGTGGCGATAACACGCCGGGAATGTGGTACATCATACAAGTTCTCCAAAAAGTGGGGCTTCACCCCACACCGATTTTTAACAGCAGGTGCTTTGTTCATGCCGGATGCGGCGTGAATGCCTTATCCGGCCTACCAAATGATGTGAACTCAACGTGTTGCACAACCTTGTAGGCCTGATAAGCGCAGCGCATCAGGCAGTCCTGTTCTCGCCATCAATCTTAGTAAGCCCTGCGCCCCATATCTGAATCAGAAATGCATATTGGCGGTGAGCAGGAAGGTTCTTGGCTCGCCCGGATGATAGCGGTAGCCGCTCTTGTTAATCGAGGCCACGTAATTGGTATCAAACAGGTTGTAGACGTTTAACTGGAAATCGAGGTTGCGATTGACGCGATAGCCCAATTTGGCATCGGCAACCCAATAACCTTCAGTAAACGCCGGAGTTCCCACCGCGCCGTCAGAACCTTTATGCATACTGCCGATATAGCGTGCGCCTGCACCAATGGAGATATCATCCGTTGCCTGATACTGGCTCCATAAGGTAAAGGCGTGTTCTGGCGTATACGGCAGTGATGACGAACCATCCTGAGCCACGTCCGCACCATTTTTAATGGTCGCTTTTTGCTGGGTATATCCGCCAATCACCTGCCATGCGGGAGTGATATTTCCAGCCACGGAAATCTCATAGCCTTCGACGCGCTTTTTACCGTACTGCGAGTAAGTCCCGTCGTCGTTTTGCTCAACTTCATTTTCGATATCGGTACGGAACAGCGCGGCAGTTAGTAGCAGGCGTTTATCCAGCACTTGCCATTTGGTGCCAATTTCGCTGGTCTTCGCTTTTTGCGGTTTAAAGTCGGTGCGGTTGGCGCTGTTACCGCTGCCAGACTGTGCAAGAGCGAAGTTGCTGCCGCCAGGCGGTTGTTGGGAAACAGCATAGTTGACGTAGACATTGCCATTTTCCGTCAGATGATACAGCGCCCCGGCTTTCCAGTTGACCAGATTGCCTGACCTGGCGGTGTCGACGGTGGTGACCGGAGAACCGTTTGCCGCGCCAGTTGGGCAGGTGACGGCACCGCGACCACTGCCGCCGCAGGCGGTAGCACTGTCATATTCAGTATGATAATTGTCCAGACGGATCCCGCCGTTCAGCTCAAAATCACGGGTGATTTGCAGCGTATCGAAGGCATAAATCGCGAAGGTATCTGTCTGACCGTTAGCATTGGCACCGTTGCGCGTCAGACTGCCAGGATGAATGCTGCTGTCAGGATGGTAAATGTTCACCGGCGGTAACGTCACCGGATTAACGCCGTAGTTGGTCTGCGTTTCGCGGGTAAATTCCACGCCGGTACTGACATCATGGGCGATTGAACCGGTATAGAACGCCGACGTCAGGTTAGTCTGGTTGGTGAGGATTTTATTACTCACATCTTTAGTATTCGCCGTACGTGACCACGTCCAGCTATCCACATTGCTGGTGGGCTGGGTAATATTCGATGCTCCGCCCATAATCGCCGTCATCAGATAATCCTGCTTCACGCGCGACCAGCGGGTGGTATTACGAATGGTGGTGTTATCGCTGATGTCATGTTCAAAACGCATAGTGGCGGTATCGGTGGTCGAATCGTCGTAATCGGAGTCCGTACCATAAAAGTTATGCGTATCCACTTTACCGGAATGGTTCAGTGCCGCCGTTCCTGCAGAAGGTGCGGAATAACCCGGCAAACCAATGGTCGGAATGCCGCCGTCCGGCGTGTTGTGCTGGGTAACGTGTAAATAGTTGAGATACAAACGCGTCGACGTACCGAGGCCTAATGCCACGGAAGGGGCGACGCCGTAACGTTCATTTTTAACCTTATCGCGCCCGGCATCGTGCGTTTTTTCGCCCATCACATTCAGGCGCACTGCGCTGGTGTCACCAATCACCTGATTGACGTCCAGTGTGCCGCGACGGAACCAGGCGCTACCAATACTGGCAGAGGCGTCAATACCAGAGTCATTACGTGGCTGTTTACTGATCATATTGATCGAACCCGTCGGCGCGCTGCGTCCGTAATCGGTGCCGGATGGGCCTTTAATGACTTCCACCTGTTCGGTATTGAAAGTGTCACGTGAGACACTACCAATATCGCGGATGCCATCAATATAAATGCTGTTAGAGGTATCCGCACCGCGCATATAAATGGCGTCGCCGGTAGTGGAATTACCATTCTCACCGGCAAAAAATGCGCCCACGCCAGGTACGTTTTTTAGCGCGTCAGTAAGGTTGGTTGCGCCCTGATCTTTTATCACCAGTTCAGAAATCACCGTCATTGTGCGGGTGGTATCGATGACCGGGCGGGAGAATTTTGGATCGGCAGATTTAAGTGGCGCATAAAGCGAAGGCGTCGATGCCTCGACAACCAGTGTATCATCAGCGTTTTGTTGCCCTTCTGCGGCGAGAGCCTGTGGCACAGGCGTGATGCCGATACAAAGGCCAGCAAAGAACGTGAGCGAATGAAAGGGTCTGGCAGGGAAATTGCGATTGTTTTCCATTTGGCAGGTGACTTTTTCTTATATGTTTAAATTTTCACTATCACGAGAAAGCATCTCTGCGGATGCGATGCCACTGTTAATCCCGTAATAGTAATCTTGAAGTGATAATAATTTTGATAAGCATTATCACCTGGCGCGATTTTCTATCACCCATTGCGTGAAAAATAAATACATTTATTTACATTGTGTTCATATTTGATGTTTTTTGCTTACAAAACAGGCGAAAACTGCATCCAGAGGCGAATGCAGTTGCGTTGGTGTGGTTATTTGTAGATGGTTGCAGTACCGAACATCTGATCATTTCCGCCTGCGGAATTAATGACATAACCTTTCGCGCCTTGTTCGCGCGCTTTTTCTGCCAGTTTTTCCTCCAGATCGCTTAGGTTAGATGCACCGGTTGCCGAAACGGTTCCGGCTGGCCGTAGTTGACCGCTGTCCTGGTTACTCAGAGGTTGCGCGGCATAAGCCGTGAAGGTGATTCCGCTCAGGACGGTGGCAAGCAGTAGTGCGAGGCACTTTTTCATAATGACATCCTCATAAATACAACGAGTAGTGCCTGATAAGTGTAGGTCTCCTGCGTGATGAGAATGACGCAAAAAATTGACAGAGATGTGCTTGTTTTTTGAACGATATATTTTTACAAAACCAGACAAATCAATGACATGCAGGGTACTGATTTTTATGGTGAATTGCTGAAAAATGCAGTCAGGTTAAGGTTTTGAGTCATGTTAAACGCAGCCAGATATTTACCCTGCCGCGTTATGCGGGTATCTTACGCCGCTGCTTAAAGGAGAATGCTATGTCCGCCCAGAAACCGGGGTTGCACCCGCGCAACCGTCATCACAGCCGCTACGATCTCGCCACGCTCTGTCAGGTGAATCCTGAACTGAAGCAATTTCTCACGCTTACCCCTGCCGGTGAGCAAAGCGTAGACTTCGCCAATCCGCTGGCGGTGAAGGCGCTCAACAAGGCGTTGCTGGCACATTTTTATGCCGTGGCGAACTGGGATATTCCTGACGGTTTTCTGTGTCCGCCAGTACCTGGCCGGGCGGATTATATTCATCATCTTGCCGATTTACTGGCTGAGGCGACCGGAACAATTCCGGCCAGTGCCAGCATTCTGGATATCGGCGTTGGCGCGAACTGTATTTATCCGCTGATTGGCGTACATGAATATGGCTGGCGTTTTACCGGTACTGAAACTAACAATCAGGCGTTAAGCAGCGCGCAGGCGATCATCAGCGCCAATCCGGGGCTTAACCGCGCCATCCGCCTGCGTCGGCAAAAAGAGAATAGTGCTATTTTTAACGGCATTATCCATAAAAATGAGCAATATGACGCAACCTTGTGTAACCCGCCGTTCCACGACTCTGCCGCGGCAGCGCGTGCTGGTAGCGAGCGCAAACGGCGTAATCTCGGATTAAACAGAGACGATGCGTTGAACTTTGGCGGTCAGCAGCAGGAGCTGTGGTGCGAAGGCGGTGAAGTGGCTTTCATCAAAAAGATGATTGAAGAGAGTAAAGGCTTTGCGAAGCAGGTAATGTGGTTCACCTCGCTGGTTTCTCGTGGCGAAAACTTACCGCCGTTGTATCGTGCTCTGACGGATGTTGGCGCGGTAAAAGTGGTCAAAAAAGAGATGGCCCAGGGGCAAAAGCAGAGCCGCTTCATTGCCTGGACCTTTATGAACGACGAACAGCGTCGTCGTTTTGCCAATCGTCAGCGTTGAAGTGTCGGTTCTCCCGGTAGTAATGGTTCTGCCGGGGTAACGCCCGGAGCAGGCAGCACTTGATAAGTCTGTACCGGTGCGCGAACACCCGCTTGGTCGAAATGTTTTTTTACCTGGCTGTCGAGGGCAAAACGTACTGTCCACTGTTTGAGTGGCAGCGTGGTAAACGAAACACGCAGTGTAAACGCGGTATTGCTTAAGCCAACAATTCCGGCAAAGTTAGGTTCACCGATAATCAGCCCGCGAACTTCTTCATTTTCCATCACTTCCGCCACGGCATCTTTTAGCGCCTGATTGGCTTTATCGGCATCTTCATGACGATCAACATCGTAATTCGCCACCACAGAGCCAATGCCGCGGACAAAGTTGGCAAAGGTGGTTATCGAGGACCACGGAATAATGTGATAAGCCCCGGTATCCTGGCGCACGCCCACGGATCGAATCGACATGCGTTCAACCGTGCCGGTCAGCGGCCCGATGGTGACTAAATCTCCGGTATTCATGCCGTTTTCAAACTGAATAAACACCCCGGTAATAATATCTTTCACCAGCGTTTGCGAACCGAAGGAAATCGCCAGCCCTAACGCTCCGGCTCCTGCCAGTAGCGGCGCAATATTGACGCCAATTTCCGACAACACAATCATAATGGTGATGGTACTGATTACCACCGCCAGCGCGTTGCGAAACAGTGTCAGCAGGGTACGCGTGCGGGCGCTGGGCAGCGGGCGACCATGAATATCCGAAGCCAGCCGATTTTCGATCAAACTGGCGAGTACCGTCCAGCCAACTGCCGAGAAGAAAAGGATGAGAGCGATGCGGATCAGGATATCCACCGTTTTCTGCCCCGCGCCGTTTTGCAGCCAGTTCCAGAAATCGAACAGTCCCCAGGCGCTGAATAGTAGCATCACCGCTACGCACACTGTCAGAATACGTGCCGTTTTTAGCGCCGCCGACAGCCAGCCGTTCAGCCGTTTTTGCAGTTCCGGATAGTTACGCTGAGTGTGTGGCGAAAGGGTAATGGTTTTTGCCAGCCAGCGAGAAAACATACCGGAAACAAACGCCGCGATCCCAATAATCGCCAGGCTACGCACCGTCGCGCCCATCATAAATTTCAGGCTGTTTCCTGGGTCAAATAACGAGAAGAAAAACAGCACGATAAAATAGGCGCTTGCCAGCCAGTGCCACACCAGCGCAAAAGCACGAATAAACAGACTGAAAAAGGCCAGTGAGTGTTCCGCGAAGTTGAGCAAATGCTGGGTAATCTCTTTTTTATTACGGAATATCAGATACAACGCCCACACCGTCATACACAGCATGATGATGACGTTCGCAAGTGCCCCGATTTGCACATTCACCTGGTTTGAGATAATCGGTACAGCCACAATCAGTCCATAACCAATCAGGCCGCTTAGCCAGCTAAGGCGGCGGCACCAGTAGCGGGCACTCTCATCCTGAATAGAGAATGGACGCAGTTCAGCAACGTTCGGGCAGAAAATCAGGCGTAAAACAGCTTTGAAAAATTCAATCAGGGCGAAAGCATTGAGAAACAGACTCTGTTGAAAAGCAATGGTGCGGCTGCCCGCATTCAGGTTGTTGCTTAAAACCTGACCGACAAATAATGTCAGTGCCAGTAACAGCAGGTCGATAATAAACGCACCGATAATCATCGCCGGAAGCTGTAACCAGTTACTGCGCTCACGATTTTTCTGCCGCGCCCACAGACCCATTTTGCGATATAACGGCAGTGCGCACAGGCGAACCAGCCAGTAAAAACTAAACACTAAAACGGCCAGCATGGAAAAATGGGTAAGGGCGTTGCTGAAGGTTTGCGGATTAAACGGTTTATGTGGGGAGCCAGTAATATTGCGATAAAGTTGCCCGAAGCGTGCGGAGAGAGCTTCACCATAATGGCGACTGACTTCGGTCACCTTTTGTAGCACGGTTTGCTCTTCAACCAGCGTTGGCGGCACGATCTTCGGTACGGGTTCCGCGGGGGGCGTGGCGGCGACGGTGCGTAACTGATCGACCAGCTCTTTGCGCGAGGTGTCATTATCCAGCACATCCGCCAGTGCACCATAGGCCGCTTTTTTTTGTTCAATATCCGGTTCCGGAGCCGGTTCAGTCGTTGGGGCCGTTGTCGTTGTGGTTGTAACGCCGGGTATGGATACCGCGTGGGCAGGTGCGCCCAGCAGGCAGAAGAGGATGAACAGGATCCACCGCATGACTCCTCCAGTGAGAAAATAGAGCAAAAAGATAAGTATAGATGCTGGGGGAGGGGGAATTTTAAATGAGAGGAATCTGGTGTTCCTCCCTTTCGGGTGAAAGGGAGGAAGGGATATTAAGCAGGTTGCTGATAACGTGCGGGCTTTTTTGCCGAATACGGCGTGAACGCTCCTACAAATTTATGCAATTTCAATAAGTTGCTATATATTCTGTAGGACTGATAAGCGTAGCACATCAGGCAATGTGTCTTATTAAGAGACGTGCTGTAAAAATTCCTGCAAACGCTGGCTTGGCGGATTCTTGATCAACACCTGTGGATTGCCATCTTCCGCAATCCGGCCTTTGTCGATAAAGATAAGACGTGAAGCCACTTTTTCGGCAAAACCGATTTCGTGGGTTACGATCACCATCGTCATACCTTCCTCTGCCAGATCCTGCATGACCTTCAGCACTTCATGGCGCAGTTCCGGATCAAGAGCCGATGTCGGTTCATCGAACAACATCATTTTCGGCTTCACCGCCAGCGCACGGGCAATCGCCACACGCTGTTGCTGACCACCAGAAAGCTCGGAAGGGTAGTGATGCGCGCGTTCCGCGAGGCCAACTTTTGCCAGCAGTTCACGCGCCAGTTTTTCTGCGTCTTCTTTGTTTGCACCACGCACGCGCAGCGGGCCAAACATTACGTTTTCAAGCGCAGTCAGGTGCGGGAAGAGGTAAAACTGCTGGAACACCATGCCTGCTTCCTGGCGAATCAGACGCTCGTCAACTTTCGGATCGTTAACCTTCAGGCCATCGACAATCAGATCGCCGGAGGTGATTTCTTCCAGTTTGTTGATGCAGCGCAGCAGGGTCGATTTACCCGAACCGGATGGTCCGATAATCACCACCACTTCGCCCTGGCTAATGTTCAAATCGATATTGTGCAGCACTTGGGTTGGCCCAAAGTGCTTGGAGACGTTTTTAAATTCAATCACAGGATTTTCATCCTTCTTTCCAGACGACGCAGAACAAAGCTCAGCACCAGGGTAATAATCAGATAGAACACCGCTACGGCGCTCCAGATCTCAAGGGCGCGGAAGTTACCGGCAATAATTTCTTGTCCCTGACGGGTCAGTTCCGCCACGCCGATAACAATAAACAGCGAGGTGTCTTTAATGCTGATGATCCACTGGTTGCCCAGTGGCGGCAGCATACGGCGCAGTGCCAGCGGTAAAATCACGTAGCGAATGGTTTCCCAGCGTGAAAGACCGAGCGCCAGCCCGGCTTCACGAAAACCTTTGTGGATTGACAATACCGCTCCACGGGTAATTTCCGCGATGTACGCGCCGGAGTTGATCATGATGGTGACCACCGCCGCAGTAAACGGATCGATACGTAAGTCGTTAAACGCCATCGGCAGGGCGAAGTAGATAAACATTACCTGGACGACGATAGGTGTCCCGCGGATCACTTCAATAAAGACCAGCGCGACGTGGTTGGCTATCCAACCACCGAAGGTGCGTGCAAAACCAGCCGCCAGGCCGATCACCAGGCCGCCAGCCAGACCGAGGACAGAAATCCACAGAGTCATTTTAGCGCCTTCGATCAGAAGCGGAATGGCCGGCCAGATGGCACTCCAGTCAAACTGCATATGTTGTTCCTGTTACCGTGGTGTAAATACCCTGAGCCAGAAGACTGGCTGGGCGAAACGCAGGCCCGGTATGCAAAAGGCCACCGGGCCATAAATTAAAGGCAATAATTATTTCGGCTCAGTACCGAACCATTTTTTGTAGATTTCGTTGTAAGTTCCGTTCTCGCGCAGGGTTTTCAACGCGCCGTTGACCTTGTCACGCAGTTCGTCGCTACCTTTCGGGAACGCAATACCGTATTGCTGAGCTTCCAGGGAGTCACCTACCGCTTTGAACTGGCCGTTACCGGCGGTTTTGATGAAGTACAGAATGTTTGGTGTATCGTGCAAAACAGCGTCTGCGCGGTTGGTGCCCAGTTCCATATAGGCGTTATCAATATTCGGGAACTGACGTAGATCTTTGGTTTTGATGTTAGTTTTTGCGTAATCAACGGAACCCGTGCCGCTCTTCACTGCAACGACTTTACCGTCGAGATCTTTCACGCTTTTCACATCGTTATTGTTGGCTTTTACCATCACCAACAGGCCGCTTTTGTAGTAGCCGTCAGAGAAATCGATCGCTTTTTTACGCTCGTCGGTAATAGTGATGCCCGCCAGTGCCAGATCGATGTTTTTGGTTTGTAATGCCGGAATAATGCCGCTGAAATCCATCGGTTTCAGTTCGTAATCCAACTTCAGTTCTTTAGCAATTGCCGCCCACAGATCGACATCAAAGCCCACGTATTTGTCGCCCTGTTTAAATTCAAACGGAACGAAAGCGGTATCTGTCGCGACAACTAATTTTTTATCCGCGGCATGAGAAGAAACCGCAAAAGCCAGGGTCAGTGCAGCCAGTGAAACTTTTAATACAGACTTCATAGCATTTCCTTTTTTCTATCCACGGGACGATCCCCTGCGTGACATTCATATATATGAAAAAATCGTGCCAGTTTTGCAACCCGTTGATTTTTCGAGATGCGACGAAATCTTACTGCACGATCTATGGGGCAATGCCCCCAGATTGCACCATTCTGGGGCACCAAAGTGGTGCGCTAAAATTGTGCAGTCAGCACAATGATCATTTAGCGTAAATCCTGATGAAAAAACAATCTTTATGTAACGATTGTGTGATGTTGTGGATACAAAAAATTTACTTATTCAGCCGGGAACGGTAGATGAATGCACTAAAAAAGTGCATTAAGAAGGGCAGCAAAGCAAAACGGCCTCCTGTCAGGAAGCCGTTTCATTGCGTACTAAAGTTTTGAACCATCAGCGATGGATTTATTCGATGTTAGATTCGATAAACCACAGGAATTTATCCAGGTCGCGGGAAGCGGCGGTCAGAATATCCGCAGTGTCATCATCTTTTGCTTCCCCGATTGCTTTACGTACGTCATTGGCGACAATCGCGTAACGGTCTGCCAGTTCTTTCAGGTGATCCTGAACGTTGTGGATGTCCAGCGGGTAGCTTTTCAGCGGTGTTTTGCTATTGATAACTTGAGTGGTGCCAAGGGCAACGCCGCCCAGTTGTACCGCACGTTCCGCCATGGTATCCAGGTGATCAATCAGGGCTGTACGGAAGCCATCCAGCATTTCATGTACGGCAATGAAGTTAGCGCCGCGCATATTCCAGTGCGCTTGTTTAGTAATCAAAGAAAGATCAATAAACTGGATAACCTGACGATTTAGCAACTCTACTGTTGCTTTCTTCTCGCTGTCAGAGACATCGTTGCGGGTATAAAGCAGATTGGTCGCTTTTGATTTAACTAATTTAGCGGTACTCATAATTTCATATCCTCTTGATGTTATGTCCCAGCAATTAACGGGATTAAGTATAGCACCGGCTATGTATTTCGCTATTGTGGCTGTTCCTATCGCACTAATAGCGGTAATAAACGTGAAAAATAAAATCTGATATAAATTCAGTAAGTTATATGTAATGATAAGAACGATTCTTATTTATTTGTTCATCAGAAGCTTTCGGAATAAATATGCTTTTGTATAACCGGATATATAAGGCCGTAGCAGGTGAAAAAAAGCGGAATATTCTGCATGGTTATGCATAACCATGCAGAATTGTAAATTTAAGTAATATCTAATTCTTCTATTTTGTTCTCTTTGCGTGCTGTCAGCGTGGAGCCCATTGAAGCGGCAATGATAGCGCCGAGTGCCAGAAGCTGTATCGGCGTCAGCATCTCACCGAGGAAAATCATCCCGGAAATGGCGGCCAGCGCCGGTTCCATGCTCATCAGAGTGCCAAATGTTCGCGTCGGCAAACGGGTGAGGGCAATCATCTCCAGCGAGTAGGGCAGAGCGGTCGAGAGGATTGCGACAGCCAAACCCAATGGAACCACTGCCCAGAGCCAGAGAGCCTCTCCTGCCTGTAACGCGCCAATTGGCACGAAAATTAACGCCGCAATCAGCGAGCCAACTGCCACCGTTGCAGGGCCGTGTTCAGCACCCGCACGTTGCCCACTTAATATGTAGATAGCCCAACAAGCACCGGCACCGAGAGCCAGCGCACAGCCGGTTAAATCGACATGGGAAACATCTTGCCCCAGCGGCAGCAGGAACCACAGACCGAGCACTGCCAGCAAAACCCAAACGAAATCTACCGGACGACGCGAGGAGAACAGCGCCACCGCCAGTGGTCCGGTGAACTCCAGCGCAACCGCAATTCCCAGTGGTACGGTCTGAATAGAAAGATAAAAAAGATAGTTCATTCCACCCAGCGATACACCGTAAAACAACAGTGGCAACCGTTGTTCTTTGGCAAAACGCAGCCGCCACGGCTTAAAGAAAGCGATAAGAATCAGTGTCCCCAGAGCAAGACGCAGTGCAGTAACCCCGGGCGCGCCAACCAGTGGAAAAAGAGATTTTGCTAATGAGGCTCCACCTTGAATAGATGCCATGGCAACGAGCAATATTAATATCGGTAACCACACCGGCATTTTACGTAATGACCCTGGCATCATTTCTCCCATAAGTTTGTATAGTAAGGTAAAGCGTGGAGTGTACTGGATATACCGCAGGCTGGTTGAGCATTTGTTGAAAAATTTTTCCCCGTTTTGACTAAAATGCGCCAGGATTGATTGACTCATTAGTCTGATGATTAGGAATAATCTGGATGAGTGAGAGTGAAAATATGCGTAATACTTACGCAATTCACTGAAAAAATGATTTAAATTTAGATGGATAGCGGCATGTGGAAACGTTCTGTTACATGAAATGGCCCGTTAGACATCACAAATCGCGAAGAGTTTCCCATTAATTTTTGATATATTTAAAGCTTAGGACTTATTTGAATCACATTTGAGGTGGTTATGAAAAAAATTGCATGTCTTTCAGCACTGGCCGCAGTTCTGGCTTTCACCGCAGGTACTTCCGTAGCTGCTACTTCTACCGTTACTGGTGGTTATGCTCAGAGCGACGCTCAGGGCAAAATGAACAAAATGGGCGGTTTCAACCTGAAATACCGCTATGAAGAAGACAACAGCCCGCTGGGTGTGATCGGTTCTTTCACTTACACTGAAAAAAGTCGTACTAACAGTGCAGGCGATTACAACAAAACCCAGTACTACGGCATCACCGCAGGTCCGGCATACCGTATCAATGACTGGGCGAGCATCTATGGTGTAGTCGGTGTTGGTTACGGTAAATTCCAGGATACTAACTACCCGACCTTCAAACACGACACCAGCGACTACGGCTTCTCCTACGGTGCGGGTCTGCAGTTCAACCCAATCGAAAACGTTGCTCTGGACTTCTCTTACGAGCAGAGCCGTATTCGTAACGTTGACGTAGGCACCTGGATTGCCGGTGTTGGTTACCGCTTCTAATCACTTCGGTGATATAAAAAATCCGCCTCTCGGGGCGGATTTTTTTTGTCTCAAGATTTGGGATCGAATATATCGGTTCCGAGATGGTTGTAATCCACCTTCTGTAACTGGAAGTTTGTGATGTATATCGGCCCGGCTTTCTTTTCAGAAATAAACGGGTATTTGATGTTAATTTCCTTCGCTTTTATCCCCGTCCACTGTGAGAAAAAGCCTAAGAAGTCATTGGCTGAACGGCGTGCTTTAATTACCCGATGCGCTTTATCGTCGCTTGAAATGACCATAAAAGGCACCTGGAAATTTTGCTGATATTTATCGTCGTGAGCCAGATACTGGACTTCTTTACCGCGTTCCTTAAAGGCCAGACCGTGGTCAGAAAAGTAAACCATAGAGAAACTGTTACCGCTGTTGCGTAACTGGTCATAAAGTTTGCGCAGTAAGTCGTCCGTTTGCGTCATGGTGTAGAGATAGCATGACGTTTCTTTCGATTGTACGAAGGTTTCGTATTTGCCTTGTGTCCGGTCGCAGGCCTGCGGATGTGAGCCCATCAGATGTAAAACAATCAGTTGCGGTTGCGAGTGTTCTTCCGCCAACACCTGAGCGGTCATTTGCAGCAACGCTTCGTCTTTGGTGTTCTTATCGGCTTCAAAATTCCCTTCTTTCAGGAAGTACACTTCATCCGCACGTTTGGCGATGCTGGCGATGGCGGTATCGTATTCACCAATTTGTCCCTGATTGGAAAACCACCATGTCTGAAAACCCGCGCGGTTGGCAAGGGTGACAAAGTTATCCTGAAACTGTGGCTTGCCATCGACCACGCGGTTAAGCGTTAAGCCGAGCGATTTTTGCGTGGAACCACTGGCGGCAATGTAATCAGCAAAAATCAGGCCGTTAACGCTGCTGGCAAACGGGGTGTTGTTCCAGTGGCCGCCAAAGGCACCAAGCGCGTCGCGCCGCGCACTTTCACCGATCACCACCACATAAGTGTGGTATTTCGGCTTAACTGCCGTAATCGTCCAGGTGTCTTTCATCCCGGAAAGTTTCGCCATCCGTTCTTGCTCTTCAATTACCTCGTTATTGTTAACGATGACATCCTTAGCAAAACGAAATACCGGATAGCCAGTATCTTTCAGTTTAAATACGCCGCCCCAGGCCAGGTTTTGAACCGGAGCGACAAAAAATGTCGCCACGCTGAATACCAGGCACAGGCTGTCGAATTTATTCCAGCGCGTTTTTTCACTCTCTTTTTTTCGCCGGACAGCAATCACGCCGAGCGCAAAAATAAATAAGCCGACCAGATAGCTGTACCACGGAAAAATCGTCAGGATTTCAGTCGACTCTTCCATATTTGTGGAGTGCAATGCCAGCAATGTATTGAAGTTAGGCGCGCCGTAGGCCTGAGCAAAGGGGAAATAACAAGCTGCCACTAACGAACTGACGCCGATCAGGACTTTTTGCACGCGAGGCAATGTCCGCCATAGCAAAAGCAAAATAGCCGTAAACGCGGCGGTGTAGAGCAAACTGAAGGGATAGCCTAAGCCGAGATTAATTAATAGCGACTGTAAAAAGTAGAACGCAGTCCACGGGCTAAATACCCGGCTACGGGTAACAAGCGATTCTTTGAGGGTTAAATTCATATGCCACTATCGTAACAAACGCCATGTGCTCACCCTGGCGTCAAGGGTCAATACCTGCAAGAGTGCGAGAAGAGAGTGGAGTGGTCTGCATCCGCGAGCCGCAATATACGCAGGGCTGCAAGAAGATAGAACGAGCCGCCGCTCAGGTCAACTACTGACGAAAAAATCTTTTGCGAAGAGGATAGCAAATCCGACAAAAAGTGGGGTTTTTCAAGCCAAAACAATGTTTCTGCTAAAAGCTGGAGTGAAGCGGCGTACCGCGACGCCGCTATTTATTGGAGGGTTTATCTTGCTGCGGTTTGTTGTTGACCATATCGCACAACATCGAGAGCAGCATTAACCGCACTTTAAAGGGGGAGTAACTAAACACGCGTATACACCTCTTGAACTCATTCATAAGACCTCCTGACTTGCTAATCCCGTCGATCCATGAGGGATGATTGCATTACATACAGATATAGCACAGGCTATATTATATAGCTATTGCTAAAACGTTAAATTTTTGTGCCTTCACAACTCTGGTTTACAATGTGCGCACGAAATGAGAGCGCTATATATGTGTCACCATAATGAGGAAGCACAATGAGTCGTCGCGCAGGTACGCCAACAGTAAAAAAAGTGACGCAGTTAGTGAACGTGGAAGAGCACGTTGAAGGGTTTCGCCAGGTCAGAGAGGCACATCGTCGCGAGCTTATCGACGATTACGTTGAGCTGATTTCTGATTTGATTAGAGAAGTGGGAGAAGCACGTCAGGTTGATATGGCCGCCCGTCTGGGCGTCTCTCAACCGACGGTGGCTAAAATGCTCAAGCGGCTGGCAACAATGGGGCTAATTGAAATGATCCCCTGGCGAGGCGTGTTTTTGACTGCGGAAGGGGAAAAGCTGGCGCAGGAAAGCCGTGAGCGGCATCAGATTGTCGAAAATTTCTTGCTGGTGTTGGGCGTCAGCCCGGAAATCGCCCGTCGTGACGCGGAGGGTATGGAACACCATGTCAGTGAAGAGACGCTGGACGCCTTTCGTTTGTTTACCCAGAAACACGGTGCCAAATGAGCCTGCCTTTTTTACGCACACTACAAGGCGATCGCTTTTTTCAGTTATTAATTCTTGTTGGCATCGGATTAAGTTTTTTCGTTCCTTTCGCACCAAAGTCCTGGCCTGGCGCTATCGACTGGCACACCATCATCACCTTAAGTGGCCTGATGCTGCTGACCAAAGGTGTGGAGTTAAGCGGTTATTTTGATGTGCTGGGGCGTAAAATGGTGCGCCGTTTTGCCACTGAACGTCGACTGGCAATGTTTATGGTGCTGGCGGCGGCGCTACTTTCTACGTTTCTGACCAACGATGTTGCGCTGTTCATTGTTGTTCCGCTGACCATTACGCTAAAGAGACTGTGTGAGATCCCGGTTAATCGGTTGATTATATTCGAGGCGCTGGCGGTGAATGCCGGATCGCTGCTGACGCCGATAGGCAACCCGCAAAATATTCTTATCTGGGGACGCTCTGGCCTTTCGTTCGCCGGTTTTATTGCACAAATGGCACCGCTGGCTGGCGTGATGATGCTGACACTATTGCTGCTGTGCTGGTGTTGTTTCCCTGGAAGGGCGTTGCAGTATCATACTGGTACGCAAACGCCGGAGTGGAAGCCGCGACTGGTGTGGAGTTGTCTGGGACTGTATATCGTTTTTCTTACGGCGCTTGAGTTGAAACAAGAGCTATGGGGGCTGGTGATTGTAGCAGCGGGATTTGCGCTGCTGGCACGTCGCGTGGTGTTGAGTGTGGACTGGACGCTGCTGCTGGTGTTTATGGCGATGTTTATCGACGTCCATTTGCTGACCCAACTTCCAGCTTTACAGGGCGTGTTGAGTCACGTGAGTCATTTATCCGAACCCGGATTATGGCTAACGGCAATTGGTTTATCGCAGGTGATCAGTAATGTGCCGGGCACAATTTTGCTGCTGAACTATGTGCCGCCGTCGTTGTTACTGGCCTGGGCGGTAAATGTCGGGGGTTTTGGTTTGTTACCGGGATCGCTGGCAAATTTGATTGCACTGCGTATGGCGAACGATCGTCGTATCTGGTGGCGTTTCCATCTCTATTCGATACCAATGCTGTTGTGGGCGGCGCTGGTAGGGTACGTTTTGTTAGTTATGCTCCCGGTTGGATAAGCGCTGGAAAATAAAAAAGGCGGATTATCAGTCCGCCTTTTGCTTAAGTTTTGAAGATTAATTCAGACGAACTGGCATCCCGGAACGGTTTTGAATAGCCTGGTCCAGAACCGCCTGATCAACATCTGGCTGACCGGTCACGGTCTGTACGCTCTTCGTCAGGGTAATTGGTACAATTTCCTGACCTTCAAACTGAGCTTCGGTCGTAGACAGCGGGTTATGGACTTCAATATAACGGCTGCCGTCTGGCTCGGTGGTCGCTTTCACTGGTTCATCAATAAACTGTACGCGCGTACCAACAGGCACTTTCTCGAACAGGAATTTGATATCTTCGTTACGCAGACGCACACAACCGTGGCTTACACGCAGGCCGATACCAAAGTTGGCGTTGGTGCCGTGGATAGCGTACAGGCGACCGATGTACAGAGCGTACAGCCCCATTGGGTTATCCGGACCAGCCGGAACAACAGCCGGAAGCGGTTCGCCTGCAGCACGGTATTCCGCATGCATTTTGGCGGTCGGTGTCCAGGTCGGGCCGGCTTTCTTACGTTCTACTTTGGTGGTCCAGTTGATAGGCGTGTCTTTACCTAACTGACCAATCCCGATCGGCAGCACGATAACGGTGTTAGTCCCTTTCGGATAGTAATACAGACGCATCTCTGCGCTGTTAATTACAATACCTTCATGAACCGTGTCTGGCAGGATCAGTTGCTGCGGAATGTTCAAGACGGTGCCGCCTTTCGGCAGGAAGGTATCCACACCAGGGTTCGCTTCCATCATATTGGAAAGCCCCATCTGATACTCGGCCGCAAAATACTCCAGCGGCTGGGTATTGCCTTCTGGAATGGTGATCACCTGATTCTGACCAACCAGGCGACTCCCGTCGGTTGGCAGAGGATAAGTTACCGCTGACGCGGTACTGCAAAAGCCGACAACAGCGAAGGCCGCTGCGAATAACGTTTTCAATTTCATATTCATGTTAAGCGAGATTTCGTGCCTGGCAGGCCATTAGGTTGAGAATATTAGAGTATTGGAAGCGCATTATATGTTCATTCCTGCTAACAGTGAAATCAGATGTGTACGAAATCACATTTTTTGCCTTTGGGAAGAGTGTAGACCTTAAGCGGCGAGCGGGATCTTCTTTCAGACTTATGGCATAATACGCGGTTTGTCATATCTCTTTTCAGGATACGCCTGTGTTAGTTTCCAGTAACGTCACCATGCAGTTCGGCAGTAAGCCGTTGTTTGAAAACATTTCCGTCAAATTTGGCGGCGGCAACCGTTACGGCCTGATTGGCGCGAACGGTAGTGGTAAATCCACCTTTATGAAGATCCTCGGCGGCGACTTAGAGCCGACGCTGGGCAACGTTTCCCTCGATCCCAACGAGCGCATTGGTAAACTGCGCCAGGATCAATTTGCCTTTGAAGAGTTCACCGTGCTGGATACGGTGATCATGGGGCATAAAGAGCTGTGGGAAGTGAAACAGGAGCGCGACCGCATCTATGCTTTGCCGGAAATGAGCGAAGAAGATGGCTACAAAGTTGCCGATCTGGAAGTGAAATACGGCGAAATGGACGGTTACTCTGCGGAAGCACGCGCCGGTGAGCTGCTGCTTGGCGTGGGTATTCCAGTGGAGCAACACTACGGTCCAATGAGCGAAGTGGCTCCAGGCTGGAAACTGCGTGTGTTGCTGGCGCAGGCGCTGTTTGCCGATCCTGATATTCTCCTGCTCGACGAACCAACCAACAACCTGGACATCGATACCATTCGTTGGCTGGAGCAGGTGCTGAACGAGCGTGACAGCACCATGATCATCATTTCGCACGACCGTCACTTCCTCAATATGGTCTGTACGCACATGGCGGATTTGGATTACGGTGAGCTGCGCGTTTATCCGGGTAACTACGATGAGTACATGACGGCGGCGACCCAGGCACGCGAACGCCTGCTGGCTGATAACGCCAAGAAGAAAGCGCAGATTGCCGAGTTGCAGTCCTTTGTAAGCCGCTTTAGCGCCAACGCATCGAAATCTCGTCAGGCGACTTCACGTGCGCGTCAGATTGATAAAATCAAACTGGAAGAGGTGAAAGCCTCCAGCCGTCAGAACCCGTTCATTCGTTTTGAGCAGGATAAGAAGCTGTTCCGTAATGCGCTGGAAGTAGAAGGCCTGACTAAAGGGTTTGATAACGGTCCGCTGTTTAAAAATATCAACCTGCTGCTGGAAGTGGGTGAAAAGCTGGCAGTACTCGGCACCAATGGCGTCGGTAAATCGACCCTGCTGAAAACGCTGGTAGGGGATCTGGAACCGGACAATGGTACTGTAAAATGGTCAGAAAATGCGCGTATTGGTTACTACGCACAGGATCATGAATATGAGTTCGATAATGATCTGACCGTGTTTGAATGGATGAGCCAGTGGAAGCAGGAAGGCGATGACGAGCAGGCGGTACGCAGCATTCTCGGTCGTTTGTTGTTCAGCCAGGACGACATCAAAAAGCCTGCTAAAGTACTTTCCGGTGGTGAAAAAGGCCGTATGTTGTTTGGTAAGTTAATGATGCAGAAACCGAATATTCTGATCATGGACGAACCGACCAACCACCTGGATATGGAATCCATCGAGTCACTGAACATGGCACTGGAACTGTATCAGGGCACGCTGATCTTTGTTTCTCACGACCGTGAGTTCGTAAGCTCCCTGGCGACCCGTATTCTGGAAATCACTCCGGAACGCGTGATCGACTTTAGCGGCAACTACGAAGATTATCTGCGTAGCAGAGGGATCGAGTAAGTTATTGCCCGTCACCCCGATACAGTCGGGGTGACGGCGGCTGAGGACAAACGCAAGATTGCCTGATGTGCTACGCTTATCAGGCCTACGCAGTCCCTGCAATATATTGAATCTGCAAGATTTTGTAGGTCGCATCCGGCATTAACAAAGCGCACGTTGTCAGCTCTCTGAGTAACATCGAACCGACTTCCTTAACCTCACTTCCACTAATCTATCAACTTTCACACGTCCATGCCCAGCGCGCGTTTACCGTGAACGTTCAGATCCTCCAGCGTAAAGCGGCCTTCCCAGTTTGCTTCATAATCTTCACGTGGGAAGTCACCCGGCGAGACGCCTTTTTCCAGTGCCTTTCTGACCTTGTGCGCATAAGCCCGGTTTTTCTCGCACATCGGCGCGGCGGGAATATACATCACGTTCCCCCAGCCTTGTTGATTGTCTACCGGCGCGACGGAGTGAATCACATCGCAGTGCCACCAGACGGAATCCCCTGCTGTTATTGCCGGAATTGACGTGAGTGCTTTTATCAACAATGGGTGCCATTTCTCTGAAATTGGCAGAACCTTACCAGGCGCGACACCGCACAGTTCGTCGTCCGGTACGTCATCCAGTAACGGACGCAGTAAAACGTATGCCATCGCTTCCGGGATTGGCACCACATGTAATAATCCCTGGCCAGGCAACATATCGGAGAGCGCCGTCCAGCCCTGAAACGTGCGGAACACCGAACATTTGGTGGTGTTATCTACGGTGTATTCTTCTACATCGGTACGATGCGCAGCATCCCACGGATCATAATCATCAAAATTACCGTTGAAAACATTGGCAAAAACGCGCTGATAAGCGGGTAATAGCCAGCGTTCCAGAGCACCAGAATCGGTGTGTGCGCCCAGACCTTTGGACGTCGTGCCTGGTGGGCGACGGCGAATTCTGTCCGGATAAATCACGCTGACATCGGGATCAAACCATTGTTTGCCGTTGCTTTCAGATTTCCACAGGCGGTTAAGGAAAGATTGAACCGCAGACATATTGTCGCTCTGCCGCGCTTGCATCTGCGCCTGTGACCAGTAAATGGGATAGATTTCGGGGCGAGAAGCCTCCAGCGAACCGAAAAAACTGTCGCCAGGACCTCTATACACATCATCAAAGTGATTGGCATCAAGGTAGTTGAGCATTGCGCGATCCCACGCCAGCGCCTGCTCACGAGGGAAATGGCCTTTTATTACCGCACAACCGCGGCGCTTAATTTCATTGCGAGTGACATTGTTTACTGTACCGGCTGCAATATCCCTATAAGAGATCTCCGGCCAAACCGGCAATCCTTGTGCTTTCAGGGCATCTATTTCTGCTACACGCGCTTCGATTTTTGCTGAGAGTTTATCGAAGACATGTTGCACATCACCGATCTGCTGTCGCAGCTCCGCTTTCATCTTACGGATAGCCGCTTTCGTATCTGTTGGCAGTGTCTCACAGGTAAAAGTCATATCAACCTCGCATCTTTCATTCGAAAGTAAAAATGATTACGATTGATACTTTAAGTTAAAAATAAGTTAACGCAAGATAAAAATCTTGAGTCACTGCACAAAGCGAGAAAAAAGAGAGAGGCCGGAGGGGGCGCTCCGGCCAGGGGAAGATTACTTATTGAAAGGAGCTGTGTTATCCAGCACCGCCTGAATCACATTCAGCGCGCCGTCATGATTATTATCATCGGTAGTGTAACGGGCGATGTGTTTAATGTTTTCCGCTGCATTGCCCATCGCAAAAGAATAACGCGCCATTTTCAGCATCTCTGCGTCGTTACCGCTGTCGCCAATTGCCACCACATTTTGCGGCGACAGATCCCAGCGTTTCAGTAACCGTGAAATGCCGTTCGCTTTATGCAGGCCGGGAATAATCAGGTCGATAAACCCAAAGCCACTGGTAACGGGTTTCATTATGCCGTCGAGCGCAACGTGCAGTTTGTCAACTACCAGCGGGATCTGCTCATCCGGCAGGTTAAGTGAAAACTTGAACAGAACATCATCAATGTCCTGATAATCTTTTACCGGTTTCAGGCGATGGTAGTGTTTTGCCATCAATGCAACGAATGATTCAGGGGCATTTTCACTGATGTATGCACTTTGCAGACCGCAGGCAACAAAATTGAGCTGTTTATCTTTCAGCAGTTCACCAATGACAATTCGAGATTCATGCGGGGTCAGTTCGCCGTGGAACAACTGCTTGCCATGTTCGTAGACCAGCGCGCCATTTTCCGCGACAAAAGAGATCTCATTCTTTAGCTCAGGAAAGAAGGAAATGAGCTGGTAATACTGGTTACCGCTGGCGACAACGAACTCGATGCCGCGCTTTTTCAGCTCCTGATATTGCGCCATAAAACGTGCCCGATTGTACGTTTTGGCATCGTTAAGAAAAGTACCGTCCATGTCTGTGACGATAACTTTTACGCTCATATGTGTGCTCCTGGCTCAAAAATGAAACCGTAACAGTGTAATAACAATGTGACGTGGAGCACAAATTATATTTCGAATGAAAGTAAGGGAGAATTGATTATGTGAATGATTTAGCCCGGTAACGACGGCTACCGGGCGGAGAGGACTACAGCATATGTTCGGTACGGGCGATGATATCGTCCTGAGCGTCAGGAGAGAGCGCGGTGAAGAAGGCGGAATAGCCTGCTACACGTACCACCAGATCGCGATACTGATCAGGATGTTTTTTTGCTTCCAGCAGTGTTTCGCGGGAAACGATGTTGTACTGAATATGCCAGCCTTTATGCACTTCGAAGAAGGTACGCAGCAGAACCATCAGCTTCTGCTTGTCGGACTCGTTCTCCAGTGTCGCCGGATTCAGTTTCTGGTTGAGCAGTACACCACCGAGAATCGACGCCGTAGGCAGTTTACCTACCGAACCAATCACCGCCGTTGGGCCGAGGTGGTCGGTGCCGGAGGCCGGGCTTGCACCTTCCGCCAGAGGCGTATGTGCTTTACGCCCATCCGGTGTCGCCATCGTCTGTGCACCAAACGGTACGTTCGCGGAGATAGACGACGTACCTGCGTAATAGTTACCGCCAACCGGGCCACGACCGTAGCGCGGATTATGGTACTGCTTCAGTTCATCGATATAGGTCTGATAAGCGCGAGCCAGCAGTGTATCGACGGTATCATCGTCGTTGCCGTACTTCGGCGCGCCATTAATCAGACGCTGACGCAGTTGCTCGTGAGTCAGCCCTTCAAAGTCATCCGCCAGCGCGGCAGCAAGCTGTTGCTGACCAATCGCGCCTTGTTCAAACACCAGTTTTTTCACAGCGGCCAGGCTGTTACCCAGGTTGGCAATACCGACCTGTAAGCCAGAAACCCAGTCATATTTCGCGCCGCCTTGCTTAATACTTTTCGCTCGCTCAATGCAGTCATCCACCAGCGCCGAGCAGAGAATATCGTGTACGTTCTCTTCCAGCATGGTGTCGACGACATATTCGATTTCGATCGATTTGCGCGTGTAGTAACGGATTTGTGTATCCCACGCGTCCATGACTTCATCGAAGTTGTTGAAGTTACCCGCTGACAACGCTTTTTCTTGTGGCAGGAACACTTTGCCGCTGGTGGCATCACGACCACCTTCCAGCGCCGCCAGCATTACGCGGGCGAAGTTGATAAAGCTCATGCCGGTGCAGCGATAGCCCCATTTGCCGCCGACGGCTGTTTCGATACAGCCAATTGCCGCGTAATCGTAAGCGTCCTTCGGTTCAATACCGAGTTTAATAAATTCCGGGATCACGATTTCATCGTTGTTAAATGCCGGCATCCCGAAGCCACAGCGGATCACTTGCACGCAGGCATCGAGGAAATCGTTACTCATTCCCGCGTGGTAACGCACGCTGAGGTTAGGCTGAGTTGAACGCAGGCGACCACAGGATTCGAGGATTGCGTAGGAGAGCGGATTCACTGCATCCATCGGCTGACCATCAACCAGGTTTTGCCCACCGATGGTGACGTTCTGATACAGCGGGCTACCGGCAGAGGCTTTGGAGTGCGAACCGGAGCGGATTTTGTTCACTTCCAGCAACTTCAGCCAGCAGCTATGCAGCATCTCAATGGCGTGTTCACGATCCAGCGTCTGGTTGAGTTCAACGTCGCGACGATAGTACGGATAGAGATACTGATCCATACGACCAAACGATACCGAGTGACCGTTGGATTCGATCTGCAAAATCAACTGGATGAAATAGCATAATTGCAGCGCCTGCCAGAAAGTCTGCGGTGGCTGGTGGGCGATGAGATCGCAGTTTTCGGCCATTGCCAGCAGCTCATCGCGACGGCTTTCGCGGGTTTCGGTGGCTGCCATTTCACGCGCCAGGGCGGCGAAACGTTCAATGTGTTCACTGACTGCCACCAGCACGATATCAATGGCTTTCAGGAATTGCTCGCCGTGCAAATCTTCCAGTACCGTCAGGTTAATACGCGAGCGGCGCTCCGCCACTTTTTCGCGCAGACCATCAAGCCCTTTTTCCAGCAGCAGCGGGAAATTGACCGCCAGGTGCGCATCGCCGGAGGTCATATTGCCTTCCGCTTTAATGATGCCGGTTGCCAGCAGGCCTTTTTGCTCATCGGTAAACATGCCATAGCAGCGATCCTGTACGGTTTGACCGCGCCACCACGGGCAGACTTCATGTAGAACACGTTTGTTCTCTTCGCTCACCGCAAAACCAGCGCCGGGACGATCCGCCAGATCATCAATCTCTTTTTCGATCCACGACACGGTATATTCCGGGAAGATCGGCGCGGCGCGGACTTCGCTTGCCTGGTTGCCGATGATCAACTCATCGTGTTTGATCCAGATGGTGCGATTAGCCAGGTGATGCGCCAGCGCCAGCGCGCGACGAACCGGGATTGGCTTATCGAGATGTTGTTGATACATCTCGGTATAGTGCTGTGCGCGCTCGGTACAAACCGGTGGTTTCACAATATGTACCAGCGCATTTTTGTGCGCTTTAATGCGGTCGCTGAGCGTATCCAGTTTCAGTGTTGTCATGATTGTTATCCTCGTAAGGTCGCGGTTAACCCTTTCTGGCAGGCATACTGCTGGGCAAAGTCGAGCAGTTCTGGCGCATCAAGCGGTTTTTCCGGGGCGTCATAGGGCAGATTAAGTAAGTGATATTTGTTGATGCCCAGCGTGTGGTAGGGCAGGAAATGAATTTCACCAACCTGTAGTTCATCGGCGGCAAAATCGGTAATGGCTTTCACTGCGGTTTCATCGGCATTAAAGCCCTGAATCAGCGGTACGCGGATGATGATTTTTTTCCCCGCCGCCGCAAGTTTTTTCAGGTTATCCAACACTCTGGCGGCGTTACCGTCGGTCCATTGTTTAAACGGTGCGTCGGCAACGTGTTTTAAATCGGCAAGAAACAGATCGATATAAGGCAGGGAAGGCGCGATATATTTCCACGGCACATGCAGACAGGTTTCCACTGCGGTATGAATACCGGCTTCGTGGCTGGCTTGCAGTAACGCCGCCGCCATTTCCGGCTGCATAAACGGCTCCCCGCCAGAAAGCGTTAAACCGCCGCCGCTGCGATCGTAAAACGGTTTGTCGCGCAGGACGGTCGCCATGATCTCCTCAACGTTTTTTGTTTCACCGCATACGGTCAGTGCCTGAGTTGGGCAGCAGTCGGTCAGCGCGCTCAGATGCTCAGGCGTTAACTTTTCACGATGGATAAGTAAACCATTCAGCGCTCGCTCAATCACTTCCGGGGCCGCCTTAGCGCACAGCTCGCAGCCTTCCAGGCACAGACGTGCGTCATACAGCAGATCCTGCGTGCGGGCGCGGCTTTCCGGGTTCTGACACCAGCGGCAGCCCAATGAGCAGCCTTTAAGAAAAACTACGGTGCGGATACCGGGACCGTCGTGGGTCGAGTAGCGTTGAATATTGAAGATCATAGATGCCCCTCTGTTTCGTTCAAACATTAAATAGCTTTCGAATGAAAGTTAAATTGATGTGCATCAACTGTTCAGAGGGTTTTTTCGTGATAGTCTGATTTCATACAAAAGTACATTTGAGGATGGCTATGGAACTGTATCTGGATACTTCAGACGTTGCTGCAGTGAAGGCGCTGGCGCGAGTTTTCCCGTTGGCGGGTGTGACCACTAACCCAAGCATTATCGCTGCAGGCAAAAAGCCGCTGGAGGTTGTGCTTCCGGAACTTCACGAAGCGATGGGGGGGCAGGGGCGTTTGTTTGCCCAGGTAATGGCTACCACCGCTGAAGGCATGTTGAACGATGCACGCAAACTGCGTTCTATTATTGCGGATATCGTGGTTAAAGTACCGGTGACCGCCGAGGGGCTGGCAGCCATCAAGATGTTAAAGGCGGAAGGGATCCCAACGTTGGGCACGGCGGTGTATGGTGCGGCGCAAGGTCTGCTGTCAGCGCTGGCGGGTGCGGAATATGTTGCGCCTTACGTGAACCGTATTGATGCCCAGGGCGGAAGTGGTATTCAGACCGTGACCGATTTGCATCAGTTGCTGAAAATGCATGCACCACAGGCGAAAGTGCTGGCGGCGAGTTTCAAAACCCCGCGTCAGGCGCTGGACTGCTTACTGGCAGGATGTGAGTCAATCACGCTGCCGCTGGATGTTGCGCAGCAGATGATTAGCTATCCGGCGGTCGATGCCGCCGTGGCGAAGTTTGAGCAGGACTGGCAGGGGGCGTTTGGCCGGACGTCGATTTAACAGGACGTTCACCATCCTCAAAAATTGATTATGACGTGGCGGAGTGCACCGACGCCTGCCGCGTCTTATCAGGACTACAGGCGACAATTACTGTCCGCACACCTCACATCCAGGATTGCGCATCAGCTTCATTTCGCGAAACTGACAGGTCATCGCATCGTACATCACGATTTTCCCATTGGCAGGTTTGCCATAACCTGCCAGCAGTTTGATCGCTTCCATTGCCTGCAACGAACCAATTACGCCGATCAACGGAGCCATTACGCCTGCTTCCACGCAGGTTAACGCGTTTTCGCCAAACAGACGACTCAGGCAACGGTAGCACGGTTCACCATCCTGCCAGGTAAAGACGGTGATTTGACCTTCCATACGAATCGCCGCGCCAGAAACCAGCGGCACCTTTGCGGCAAAACAGCCCGCGTTAAGTTGATTACGCACCGTGACATTATCTGTACAGTCGAGCACCAGATTGTGTTTTGCAATCAACGCAGCAAGTTCAGCGTCGTCAAGCAGCGCATTCACCGGTGTAATCGCGATGTGAGGATTGATTCGCGCCAGTGCCTCACGGGCGGATTCAACCTTCGGTTGCCCGACCGTGGCATCACTGTGTAGTGTCTGACGTTGCAGATTCGAGAGCGAAACGGTGTCAAAGTCGAGCAACGTCAGGTTGCCGATGCCCGCACTTGCCAGATATTGCGATGCTGCACACCCCAGCCCGCCCAGGCCAACGACCAACACGCGAGAATCTTTCAGCGCTTCCTGACCGTCAAAATCAAAACCACGCAGGATGATTTGCCGGTTATAGCGCAGCATCTCCTGATCGCTGAGTTCCGCCATTACAAGCCCCCGAACAACGCGTTAAATGGCTCGACTTCTACCCATTCGCCCGCTTCTACATTTCCGCGATCGCGTTCCAGCACGATAAAACAGTTACCGAGACTAAAAGAACTAAAAATATGCGAACCCTGATGTCCGGTGGTCGACACTTCCAGTTCGCCGTTGGCGTTGCGTTGTAGCACGCCACGCTGGAAATCAAGACGTCCGGGGGATTTCTTCAGTCGAGATACTGTGCGTACGCGCTGACGCGCTGGCAGGCCGCTGGCGGTGTTGCCGCTTAATTTTGCCAGTAACGGTTGTACCAGTTGATAGAAAGTCAGCGTCGCAGAAACCGGGTTGCCCGGCAGGCCACAGAACCAGCTATTAGAGAGTTTGCCGAACGCAAACGGTTTGCCTGGTTTAATCGCCAGTTTCCAGAATGCGATTTCGCCCAGCTCTTCGAGAATGTTTTTGGTGTAATCCGCTTCACCAACCGAAACGCCGCCGGAACTGATCACCACATCCGCCTGACTGTCAGCTTCAATAAATGCCGCACGTAATGCGTTCGGGTCGTCACGGATAATCCCTAAGTTAATTACCTCGCAACCTAACTGTTCCAGCATCAGGTGCACGGCGAGACGGTTGGTATCGTAGATTTGACCATCACCCAGCGGCTGACCGGGTAACTGTAACTCATCACCCGTGGAAAATAGCGCCACACGCACTTTGCGAATCACCGGAACTTCGGCAATCCCCAACGAAGCAATCACGGGCAGTTCGGCAGTAGTCAGGCGAGTACCTGTCGGGAAAACAACTGCTCCCGCAGAGATATCCTCACCGCGTCGACGAATATTTTGCCCGCGACTTACTTCAGCGGTAAAACGTACGCCATTGTCCGTTTGTTCAGTCTGTTCCTGCATTACCACAGCTTCACAGCCTTCCGGCACCGGCGCGCCGGTCATAATACGAATACAGGTGCCAGCAGGCCACTCGCCATGATACGGCTGACCCGCAAACGACTTACCGGCGACGGGCAGTGGTTGACCGGAAGCGACATCGGCTAAACGAACCGCGTAGCCGTCCATTGCGGAGTTATCAAACCCAGGGACATCCAGCGGCGAAGTGACATCGCTTGCCAGAATGCGACCAAAACACTGTACCAGTGGCAGCGTTTCCTGGGGAGTCAGAGGGGTAACGCGAGAAAGCATCTCATTAAGCGCGGTGTCGAGCGGCATCAAACCGGTGGTAAATTCCATGAAAACACTCCTGCGGAGGCAAAATCGAATTTGCTTATTATGTCAGAAAAACGCCCCGGACTGTATGCCACCTCGGGCGTAGCGTGGGTTCCTGCCTTTACATGCCATATACATCTTTCTATATTCAAAAATTGAATGAGTAATTCATAAAAATTCTGATATTTATAGCAAAAGTGGCGAGCCACCCTTTAATGGACGAAAACTATGGGCAAAGCAGTCATTGCAATTCACGGTGGCGCAGGCGCAATTAGCCGCGCGCAGATGAGTCTGCAACAGGAATTACGCTACATTGAGGCGCTGTCTGCCATTGTTGAAACCGGGCAGAAAATGCTTGAAGCGGGCGAAAGTGCGCTGGATGTGGTAACAGAAGCTGTGCGCTTGCTGGAAGAGTGCCCACTATTTAACGCCGGTATTGGTGCTGTCTTCACCCGTGATGAAACTCATGAGCTGGATGCCTGTGTGATGGATGGTAACACCCTGAAAGCCGGTGCGGTCGCGGGCGTCAGTCATCTGCGCAATCCGATTCTTGCTGCCCGTCTGGTGATGGAGCAAAGCCCGCATGTGATGATGATTGGCGAAGGAGCGGAAAATTTTGCTTTTGCTCATGACATGGAACGCGTCTCGCCGGAGATCTTTTCCACGCCTTTGCGTTATGAACAACTGATGGCGGCGCGTGAGGAAGGGGAAATGATCCTCGACCATAGCGACGCACCGCTGGATGAAAAACAGAAAATGGGCACTGTGGGCGCTGTGGCGTTGGATCAATACGGCAACCTGGCGGCAGCCACGTCCACGGGGGGAATGACTAACAAATTACCCGGTCGGGTCGGTGACAGCCCGCTTGTCGGTGCCGGGTGCTACGCCAATAACGCCAGCGTGGCGGTTTCTTGTACCGGTACGGGCGAAGTCTTCATTCGTACGCTGGCGGCATATGACATCGCTGCGTTAATGGATTACGGCGGTTTAAGTCTCGCGGAAGCCTGCGAGCGGGTAGTGATGGAAAAACTCCCTGCGCTTGATGGCAGTGGTGGTTTAATCGCTATCGATCATGAAGGTAACGTCGCGTTACCGTTTAACACCGAAGGAATGTATCGCGCCTGGGGCTATGCAGGCGATACGCCAACCACCGGTATCTACCGTGAAAAAGGGGACACCGTTGCCACACAGTGATGAGCTTGATGCCGGTGATGTGCTGGCGGTTGAGAACCTCAATATTGCCTTTATACAAGACCTGCAGAAAATGGCTGCGGTTCGCGGCCTCTCTTTTAGTCTGCAACGCGGCGAGACGCTGGCGATTGTTGGCGAATCCGGTTCCGGCAAGTCAGTTACAGCACTGGCGTTGATGCGTCTGCTGGAACAGGCGGGCGGTTTGGTACAGTGCGATAAAATGCTGTTGCGGCGGCGCAGCCATGAGGTGATTGAGCTTAGTACGCAGAGCTCCGGGCAAATGCAGCATATACGCGGCGCAGATATAGCGATGATTTTCCAGGAGCCGATGACGTCGCTAAACCCGGTATTTACTGTGGGTGAGCAGATTGCTGAGTCTATCCGTTTGCATCAAAATGCCAGTCGTGAAGAAGCGATGGTGGAGGCGAAGCGGATGCTGGATCAGGTTCGCATTCCGGAAGCTCAAACCATTCTTTCACGTTATCCCCATCAACTCTCCGGAGGGATGCGCCAGCGGGTCATGATCGCAATGGCACTGTCATGTCGCCCGGCGGTGCTGATTGCCGATGAGCCGACCACCGCGCTGGATGTCACCATCCAGGCGCAGATCCTGCAATTAATCAAAGTATTGCAAAAAGAGATGTCGATGGGCGTCATCTTTATCACTCACGATATGGGCGTGGTGGCAGAGATTGCCGATCGGGTGCTGGTGATGTATCAGGGCGAGGCGGTTGAAACGGGCAGCGTCGAACAGATATTTCATGCGCCGCAGCACCCCTATACCCGTGCACTGCTGGCTGCTGTTCCGCAGCTCGGCGCGATGAAAGGGCAAGATTATCCCCGTCGTTTTCCGCTGATATCACTTGAACATCCGGCTAAACAGGAAAGTCCTGTCGAACAGAAAACGGTGGTGGATGGCGAACCTGTTTTACAGGTGCGTAATCTGGTTACCCGTTTCCCTTTGCGTAGCGGGTTGTTGAATCGCGTAACGCGAGAAGTGCACGCCGTTGAGAAAGTCAGTTTTGATCTCAGGCCTGGTGAAACGCTGTCGCTGGTGGGCGAGTCTGGCAGCGGTAAATCCACTACCGGACGGGCGCTGTTGCGTCTGGTCGAATCGCAGAGCGGCGAAATTATCTTTAACGGTCAGCGAATCGATACTCTCTCGCCCGGTAAACTTCAGTCGTTGCGCCGCAATATCCAGTTTATTTTTCAGGATCCTTACGCCTCGCTGGATCCTCGCCAGACCATCGGTGATTCGATTATCGAACCGCTGCGCGTACACGGTTTATTGCAGGGTAAAGAAGCTGCTGCACGCGTTGCGTGGTTGCTGGAGCGCGTTGGCCTGTTACCTGAACACGCATGGCGTTACCCGCATGAGTTTTCTGGTGGTCAGCGTCAGCGCATCTGCATTGCCCGTGCGTTGGCGCTGAATCCGAAAGTGATTATTGCCGATGAAGCCGTGTCGGCGCTGGATGTTTCTATTCGCGGGCAAATTATCAACCTGTTGCTTGATCTTCAGCGTGATTTCGGTATCGCGTATCTATTTATCTCCCACGATATGGCAGTCGTGGAGCGGATCAGTCATCGCGTGGCGGTGATGTATCTCGGGCAAATCGTTGAGATTGGCCCACGGCGCGCGATATTTGAAAATCCGCAGCACCCTTATACGCGTAAATTACTGGCGGCAGTTCCGGTGGCGGAACCGTCCCGACTGCGACCACGGCGCGTACTGTTGTCGGACGATCTTCCCAGCAATATTCATCTGCGTGGCGAAGAGGTTGCCACCGTCTCGTTACAATGCGTCGGACCGGGGCATTACGTCGCACAACCACAATCAGAATACGCATTCATGCGTAGATAACGTTCAGGCGGAGAATAAAATGGCAAGAGCTGTACACCGTAGTGGGTTAGTGGCGCTGGGCATTGCCACAGCGTTGATGGCATCTTGTGCATTCGCTGCCAAAGATGTGGTTGTGGCGGTGGGGTCGAACTTCACCACGCTCGATCCGTATGACGCGAATGACACGTTATCGCAGGCTGTGGCGAAATCGTTTTATCAGGGGCTGTTCGGTCTGGATAAAGAGATGAAGCTGAAAAATGTGCTGGCAGAGAGTTATACCGTCTCTGATGACGGCCTCACTTACACCGTGAAATTGCGCGAAGGGATTAAGTTCCAGGACGGCACTGACTTCAACGCTGCGGCGGTAAAAGCGAATCTGGATCGAGCCAGCGATCCGGCGAATCATCTTAAACGCTATAACTTGTACAAAAATATTGCCAAAACTGAAGCGGTCGATCCGACAACGGTGAAGATTACGCTCAAACAGCCGTTTTCCGCGTTTATTAATATTCTCGCTCATCCGGCGACAGCAATGATTTCACCTGCGGCACTGGAAAAATATGGTAAAGAGATCGGCTTTCATCCGGTCGGAACCGGGCCGTATGCGTTGGATACCTGGAATCAGACCGATTTTGTGAAAGTGAAGAAATTTGCGGGTTACTGGCAGCCCGGTCTGCCCAAACTGGACAGCATTACCTGGCGTCCGGTGGCGGACAACAATACCCGGGCGGCAATGTTGCAAACCGGTGAAGCGCAGTTTGCTTTCCCTATTCCTTATGAACAAGCCGCGTTACTGGAGAAGAACAAAAATATCGAGCTGATGGCCAGTCCGTCGATTATGCAGCGTTATATCAGCATGAACGTGACGCAAAAGCCGTTCGATAATCCGAAAGTGCGTGAGGCGCTGAATTACGCCATCAACCGTCAGGCGCTGGTTAAGGTGGCATTTGCAGGATATGCAACGCCAGCTACCGGTGTTGTACCTCCGAGTATTGCCTACGCGCAAAGTTATCAACCGTGGCCTTACAATCCGGCTAAAGCACGTGAGTTACTGAAAGAGGCGGGGTATCCCAACGGTTTCAGTACCACGCTGTGGTCATCACATAACCACAGCACCGCGCAGAAAGTGCTGCAATTTACCCAGCAGCAGTTAGCGCAGGTAGGGATTAAAGCCCAGGTGACGGCGATGGATGCCGGACAACGGGCGGCGGAAGTGGAAGGAAAAGGGCAGAAAGAGAGCAATGTGCGGATGTTCTACACGGGGTGGTCGGCATCGACCGGCGAAGCTGACTGGGCGCTTTCGCCGCTGTTTGCTTCGCAGAACTGGCCACCGACGCTGTTTAATACCGCGTTTTACAGCAATAAGCAGGTGGATGAAGACCTTGCTCAGGCACTGAAAACCAACGATCCGGCGGAAAAGGCACGCTTGTATAAGGCGGCGCAGGATATCATCTGGCAAGAATCGCCGTGGATCCCGCTGGTGGTAGAAAAACTGGTGTCGGCACACAGTAAAAACCTGACCGGTTTTTGGATCATGCCAGATACAGGCTTTAGCTTTGAAGACGCGGATTTGCAATAAGCAACGCAGGGAGTGGAATGCTTAATTACGTTATCAAACGCTTACTGGGATTGATCCCAACGCTGTTTATCGTCTCGGTGCTGGTGTTTTTATTTGTCCATATGCTGCCCGGCGATCCGGCGCGATTGATTGCCGGCCCCGAAGCAGATGCTCAGGTTATCGAACTGGTGCGCCAGCAACTGGGGCTGGATCAGCCGCTGTATTACCAGTTCTGGCACTACATCAGCAACGCCGTACAGGGGGATTTTGGTCTGTCGATGGTGTCGCGTCGTCCGGTTGCCGATGAGATTGCCAGCCGCTTCATGCCTACATTGTGGCTGACTATTACCAGTATGGTTTGGGCGGTGATATTTGGTATGGCGGCGGGGATTGTGGCCGCCGTCTGGCGTAACCGTTGGCCGGATCGATTGAGCATGACCATCGCGGTATCGGGGATTTCCTTCCCGGCATTTGCTCTGGGGATGCTTTTGATTCAGGTGTTCTCCGTTGAGTTGGGGTGGCTGCCGACTGTTGGTGCAGACAGTTGGCAGCACTACATTTTACCCTCCCTGACACTTGGCGCAGCGGTGGCGGCGGTGATGGCGCGTTTTACCCGTGCTTCATTTGTCGATGTCTTAAGTGAAGATTATATGCGTACCGCGAGGGCGAAAGGGGTGAGCGAAACCTGGGTCATCCTCAAACATGGGTTACGTAATGCGATGATCCCGGTGGTTACCATGATGGGCTTACAGTTTGGCTTCTTGCTCGGCGGCTCCATTGTCGTGGAGAAAGTCTTTAACTGGCCCGGACTTGGACGTTTACTGGTCGATTCGGTAGAAATGCGTGATTACCCGGTGATTCAGGCAGAAATTATGCTTTTCTCGCTGGAATTTATTCTTATCAACTTAGTGGTGGATGTGCTTTACGCTGCCATTAACCCGGCTATCAGGTACAAGTAAGGATGCGATTATTTAACTGGCGACGTCAGGCGGTGTTAAACGCTATGCCACTGGTAAAACCTGACCTGGTACGTACACCGTGGCATGAGTTCTGGCGGCGTTTTCGTCGTCAGCATATGGCGATGAGCGCCGCATTGTTCGTTATCTTATTGATTATAGTGGCTGTTTTGGCGCGCTGGATCGCTCCTTATGACGCCGAAAATTATTTTGACTATGACAACCTGAATAACGGCCCCTCTTTGCAGCACTGGTTTGGCGTCGATTCACTGGGGCGCGACATTTTCAGCCGTGTCCTGGTGGGGGCGCAAATCTCGCTGGCGGCTGGCGTATTTGCGGTGTTTATTGGTGCGGCGATTGGGACGTTGCTGGGCTTGCTGGCAGGATATTATGAAGGCTGGTGGGACCGACTGATCATGCGCATTTGCGATGTGCTGTTTGCGTTTCCCGGTATTTTGCTGGCTATCGCTGTTGTCGCGGTGTTGGGAAGTGGCATTGCTAACGTGATTATCGCCGTCGCTATCTTTTCCATTCCGGCGTTTGCCCGATTGGTGCGCGGCAACACACTAGTGTTGAAACAGCAAACCTTTATTGAATCAGCACGCAGTATTGGTGCCAGCGATGTGACTATTTTGTTGCGTCATATCTTACCGGGGACAGTCTCTTCCATCGTCGTGTTCTTCACCATGCGTATTGGCACCTCGATTATTTCCGCCGCCAGCCTGTCGTTTCTCGGCCTTGGCGCGCAGCCGCCGACGCCAGAGTGGGGGGCGATGCTCAATGAAGCGAGAGCGGATATGGTTATCGCGCCGCATGTGGCGGTTTTTCCGGCACTGGCCATTTTTCTGACCGTGCTGGCTTTCAACTTGCTGGGCGATGGTTTACGCGATGCGCTGGACCCCAAAATTAAAGGATAATCACGGTTGAATATTGCTTGAAAGGGTTATCACCTCGCAGGAAATTATTGCCTGAAGCAAGTGTTGTAACTTTTTGCTGATTTTGTAGAATCTGGTCATTTAGTTAAAAAGTCGCTGTGGGGAACTATTTATGCAGCGGCACAGCGTACTGGCAGTTATTTTGTTAAATGTATTAACATTCTGAGTTTATACGAAAAGATAAAGATAAGGCTGATAATTTTATTTTTATTGGCTGCGCTGTCATTTATTGGTCTTTTTTTCATCATTAACTATCAGTTGGTATCGGAACGTGCGGTAAAACGTGCCGATAGCCGCTTTGAACTTATTCAAAAAAACGTTGGCTATTTCTTTAAAGATATTGAACGTTCGGCCCTGACGTTAAAAGACTCACTCTATTTGTTGAAAAACAGTGAGGAGATTAAACGTGCTGTTATTCTGAAAATGGAAATGATGCCATTTTTAGATTCAGTGGGACTGGTGCTGGATAATAATAAATATTATCTCTTTTCGCGGCGGGCGAACGATAAAATCGTTGTTTATCATCAGGAAAAGGTTAATGGGCCGCTTATCGATGAGGCGGGGCGCGTTATTTTTTCCGATTTTAACCCGTCGCAACGTCCGTGGTCTGTATCCTCGGATGGCTCTGACAGTAGCTGGAATCCGGCATACAATTGCTTTGATCGCCCGGGTAAAAAATGTATTTCTTTTACGCTACGAATTAACGGCAAAGATCGTGATTTGCTGGCTGTTGATAAAATTCACGTCGATTTAAATTGGCGATATCTGAACGAATACCTTGATCAAATCAGCGCAACGGATGAAGTCCTGTTTCTGAAACAAGGTCATGAAATCATTGCCAAGAATCAACTCGCTCGCGAAAAATTGATTATTTATAATAGCGAAGATAGTTATAATATTATTGATTCTGTTGATATAGAATATATCGCAAGGAAATCGGCAGTTCCTAATAATCCATTGTTCGATATCTATTTTTATTATCCTACGGGGGATTTATTTAACGCATCAGACAAACTCTTTTATTTACCATTTGCTTTCATTATTATCGTATTGCTGGTGGTTTACTTAATGACCACCCGTGTGTTCCGTCGACAATTTTCCGAAATGACAACGCTGGTCAATACGCTGGAATTTTTACCCGACTCTGCGGATCAAATGCAGGCACTGAAAATTCGTGAAGGCGATGCAAAAGAGATTATCAGCATCAAAAATTCGATCGCGGAAATGAAAGATGCAGAAGTTGAGCGTTCAAATAAATTGCTCTCGCTGATCTCCTACGATCAGGAAAGCGGTTTTATCAAAAATATGGCGATTATTGAGTCAAACAATAATCAGTATCTGGCCGTTGGGATCATCAAACTGTGCGGACTGGAAGCTGTCGAAGCGGTGTTTGGCGTTGAGGAACGCAACAAAATCGTCAGGAAACTGTGTCAGCAAATTGCCGAGAAATACGCGCAATGTTGCGATATTGTGACATTCAATGCCGATCTCTATTTATTATTGTGTCGGGAAAATGTAGAGATTTTTACCCATAAGATCGCGATGATAAACGATTTCGACAGTAGCTTTGGCTACCGCAATCTGCGTATACATAAATCTGCCATTTGTGAACCTCTGAAAGGCGAAAATGCCTGGAGCTACGCAGAAAAACTAAAACTGGCGATTTCCAGTATCCGCGATCATATGTTCTCTGAATTTATTTTCTGTGATGATGAGAAACTCAGAGAAATTGAAGAAAATATCTGGATTGCGCGCAATATCCGTAATGCAATGGAAAAAGGCGAGCTATTTTTGGTCTATCAACCGATTGTTGATATTAATACCCGCGACATTCTGGGAGCTGAGGCGCTGTGCCGCTGGGTTTCAGCAGAGCGGGGGATAATCTCGCCGCTGAAGTTTATTGCTATCGCTGAAGATATCGGTTTTATCAATGAACTGGGTTATCAAATTATTAAAACGGCGATGGGGGAATTCAGACATTTTAGCCAGCGTGCGGAACTGCAGGAAGGTTTCTTACTGCATATTAATGTTTCGCCATGGCAGTTAAACGAGCCACACTTTCATGCGCGTTTTACAGCTATTATGGAAGAACATGAGCTGAAAGCGAATAGCATCTGTATTGAGATCACTGAAACAGTGATTGAACGTATTAATGAACATTTTTATCTCAATATTGAACAACTGCGTCAACAAGGAGTACGGATATCGATTGATGACTTTGGTACAGGTTTGTCAAACCTGAAGCGTTTTTATGAAATTAATCCTGACAGCATAAAAGTAGACTCGCAATTTACCGGCGATATTTTCGGTACTGCGGGAAAAATTGTACGCATTATCTTCGACCTGGCCCGCTATAACCGGATTCCGGTAATTGCAGAAGGTGTTGAGAGCGAAGAGGTTGCGCGTGAATTAATCAAATTAGGGTGTGTTCAGGCCCAGGGGTATCTATATCAGAAGCCGTTGCCATTCTCTGCCTGGGACAAAAGTGGAAAGTTAGTAAAAGAGTAGTTTAGGTATGTCCAGAATCAATAAATTCGTACTTACAGTCAGTCTGCTGATTTTTATCATGATTTCAGCAGTTGCCTGCGGGATCTATACCCAGATGGTAAAAGAACGGGTGTATGGCCTGAAACAGTCCGTTATTGATACTGCTTTTGCGGTGGCAAATATTGCCGAATATCGGCGCAGTGTGTCAATAGATCTCATTAACACGCTTAATCCGACTGAAGAACAACTGTTGGTTGGCTTGCGCACAGCTTACGCTGACTCGGTTTCACCTTCTTATTTGTATGATGTTGGTCCTTATCTGATTTCCAGCGACGAGTGTATTCAGGTTAAGGAGTATGAAAAAAATTATTGTGCAGATATTATGCAGGTTGTTAAGTATCGGCATGTCAAAAATACGGGGTTTATCTCTTTTGACGGTAAAACCTTCGTCTATTATCTCTATCCGGTTACTCACAACCGCAGTCTGATATTTTTGCTTGGGCTGGAACGATTTTCGTTACTCTCAAAGTCGCTGGCAATGGATAGCGAGAACCTGATGTTCTCTTTATTCAAAGGTGGCAAGCCAGTTGTTGGGGATGAATATAACGCGAAAAATGCCATCTTTACTGTTTCGGAAGCGATGGAACACTTCACTTATTTACCAACGGGGTTGTATGTCTTTGCTTATAAGAAGGATGTCTATTTTCAGGTTTGTACTTTAATTATTTTCTTTGCCGCATTAGTGGCAGCGATATCGGGGATAAGTTGCATGTATCTGGTACGCAGAGTCATTAATCGCGGCATCGTTGAGAAAGAAGCTATCATTAATAACCATTTTGACCGCGTGCTGGATGGTGGGCTTTTCTTCTCGGCGGCGGATGTCAAAAAACTCTACAGCATGTATAACTCAGCGTTTCTTGATGACCTGACGAAAGCAATGGGCAGAAAATCTTTTGATGAAGATTTAAAAGCCCTGCCGGAAAAAGGTGGCTATTTGTGCCTGTTTGACGTCGATAAATTCAAAAACATTAACGATACCTTCGGGCATTTGCTGGGCGATGAAGTGTTGATGAAGGTAGTGAAAATTCTCAAATCACAGATTCCGGTAGATAAAGGCAAAGTCTACCGCTTTGGCGGCGACGAATTTGCGGTGATTTATACTGGTGGTACTCTGGAAGAGTTGCTATCAATACTAAAAGAAATCGTCCATTTCCAGGTGGGGAGCATTAACTTAAGCACCAGTATCGGCGTGGCGCATTCAAATGAATGTACTACCGTTGAACGGCTGAAAATGCTGGCAGATGAGCGGCTGTATAAAAGTAAGAAAAACGGCAGGGCGCAGATTAGCTGGCAATAATGCTTATTAGCAGGCCGGGCGGGTAATTTGCCCGGCCTGACATTAATTAAACCCGACTACCCCACAAATCGTACTCATCGGCGTGTTCGACTTTCACACGCACAATATCACCCGGCTTAACGTTGGTTTCACCATTGAGATAAACTGCGCCGTCGATTTCCGGTGCATCTGCCATACTGCGGCCAATCGCGCCTTCTTCGTCCACTTCGTCGATGATCACCAGAATTTCACGACCCACCTTCTCCTGCAGACGCTCGGCGGAAATCTGCTGTTGCAGTTGCATGAAGCGGTTCCAGCGTTCTTCTTTCACTTCTTCCGGAACCTGGTCAGGCAGGGCATTGGCATCAGCACCTTCAACCGGGCTGTATTTAAAGCAACCAACGCGATCCAGACGAGCTTCTTTCAGGAAATCGAGCAGCATCTGGAAATCTTCTTCCGTCTCGCCAGGGAAGCCGACAATAAAGGTTGAGCGCAGTGTCAGTTCCGGGCAAATTTCGCGCCACTGTTTAATGCGCGCCAGTTGGCGATCTACAGAACCCGGACGCTTCATCAGTTTGAGAATGCGCGGGCTGGCGTGCTGTAACGGAATATCCAGATATGGCAGAATTTTGCCTTCTGCCATCAACGGGATGACGTCATCCACATGCGGGTAAGGGTAAACGTAGTGCAGGCGCGTCCAGATCCCCAGTTTTGATAGCTGTTCGCACAGGCTGACCATGCTGGTTTTTACCGGTTCGCCGTTGTGGAAGCCAGTGCGGTGTTTTACATCAACACCATACGCGGAAGTATCCTGGGAGATCACCAGAATCTCTTTAACACCCGCATCAACCAGACGTTTCGCTTCACTTAACACTTCGCCAATCGGGCGGCTCACCAGATCGCCGCGCATAGACGGAATAATGCAGAAGGTGCAACGATGGTTACAGCCTTCGGAAATCTTCAGATAAGCATAATGACGCGGTGTCAGCTTAACACCTTGCTCCGGCACCAGGCTCAGGAATGGGTTGTGTTTCGGTTTTGGCACGTAGTGATGAACGTGTTCCAGAACCTGCTCGTAGCTATGAGGGCCGGTGATTTCCAGCACTTTTGGATGGACTTCGCGGATTTGATCTTCTTTCGCCCCCAGACAACCGGTCACAATTACCTTGCCGTTTTCATTCAACGCTTCGCCAATGGCTTCCAGTGATTCTTGCACCGCACTGTCAATAAAGCCGCAGGTGTTGACGATCACCATATCTGCGTCGTCATAGCTCGGTACTACATCATAACCTTCAGTGCGCAGTTCAGTCAGAATGCGCTCTGAATCGACGAGGTTTTTCGGACAGCCGAGGGAAACAAAGCCGATTTTCGGCTGGGGAGTTACTTTGCTCATAGCTTAAAAAATATTCAGTTACAGGAAAGGTCAGGGCAGGGATTCTACAGAGTTCTGGATAAAATTTGTATCGCAATCTGGTCAACCGGTGAGGAAAGCGCCCCAAATAAAGGGGCGCAAATGAGGATCATGCTACAGAATTTTCAGTTAGCGTCTCCGTAGGCTGGCTGCTGGATTTGTCCCGCAGCGTAAAGACCGAAATAAGTGTGAAGCAACCGGCAATAGCCCCCAGGATTAGATAGGTTTCAGCAAAGCCAATGGTGTCATACAGATAGCCTGCAATGGGTGAATAGATTGCTGTGGCGATGGATGCCACAAAAAGCACTAGCAGGTAGACCGTTGAAGAGAGTTTATGATCAAAGTTAGCCGCGATAAATTTAAACACAGACACCAGGATCAGTGGTTTTTCGATGGCGTGCATCATTTTAACGGCTGCAATCCACACCGGTCCCAGTTGGATTGCAGAACCGGCAATGCGTAACGACATAATGGTTCCGGCAATCACTAACGCCCATTTTGCACCAGTGCGGTTAACAAACCACGGCATCAGGCAGAGAAATAAGGTTTCTCCGCAGACCTGAACAGAAGCCAGAATTCCGTACCAGCGATTGCCTTCTTCTGGTGTCGGAAATTGCAGCGAAAAATACTGTGCGAACTGTTGATCGTAGGTGTCATAAATTTGTGTTACGAACAGAGTGAACATCAATAAAAACCAGAACTGACTATTTTTTGCCAGCTCAAGGGCATGGATGGCTTTCAGCGAATTGGTTTTTTCAATTTCGGCCTCGGTAAGTTCGATTTTGGTAAACATAAAGCAGATTGCGGCGATCACAATGGCGCAGCTTGCCAGCCAGAAAGAGAGATTAGGGTTGGTATCAATATATTTACCAACAATCCACGCGGCGGCGGCCCATCCCAGAGAGCCCCACATCCTTACGCGACCATATTCAAAATGATAACGACGCGAAACTTTATCTATCCAGGAATCCAGAACGCCACAGCCAGAATTAAAAATGATCCCCAGGTAAACGCCACCCAAAACAGCGCCCAGCCAGAAGTTATGAACCAGAAGCGGGGCATACACATAAATAAAGAATGGGCCTACGGGAAGTAATAATGCGACGAGGAGCCAGATAAGTTGTTTCTTAAGACCAAATTTATCGGAGATGAAACCGAAGAACGGCTGCATCAATAACGCAATGAAAGCATTAACGGAATAAAGTAATCCTGTGCGTGTGGCGGTAATTTCCAGATGCTGTGTCGTCCATATGACAAAAAATGCCATCGTTGCCGACCAGGCGAAGAGGTACAGAAAATCGAAAATACTGAGCAAAATATAATTACGTTTACCGGGCAATAACATAGCCATATCCTCAATCACTGGCGTTGGGTCATTTACCGTTGGCACAGGCATTAGCTGTGCTTACTGGTTATTGTTTTGGTATGCATCTCCGGAAATGTCATACGTTAACAATTTCATTTTTACTCTGGCCCTGACATTGATGATTAGGCAATGTGTTAAACGAATGTTTGAGATTTACATCACATTTATTGCTGATAATAAAAAAGATTTAGCGAAATGGATCACTAAATCTTCTTTATGAGAACGTATTACTTTTATGCCTTGCGTGTTAGCTCATCTGCCAGCGTGCGAAGGTGTTCGGCAATATTCATCAGATCAGCCTGTGGTGAGTGCAGAGGGCCAGCAGAATTACGCACGACCAGACGGCTGGGAAGGATGGTTGAAGAGCGGAGCATAGCTTGTGCATCGTCCGGCTGTAAAATTTGTTGAACGGCAATTTTCCCTTGCAAATCAAAGTCGATTGCGACGGTCGTCAGTGAAGGTTCAAAAAACGCACTCTCATAGGTGTCGTCATAGCCAATGACAGAAATATCCTGCGGGATTTTACGTTTTTGTTGATGTAAGGCGCTTAACGCACCCAACGCCATCTGATCGTTCGCGATCAGAAGAGCGGTCGCCTGTGGCGTTTCACGTAGCATCTGTAATGTCGCCAGATAGCCGCTTTGAGCGTCCCAGCTACCGTAATGTATGGCCAGCGGTGTCAGTTGGAGTGAGGCGAGGGTATCGCGCCAGGTATTGAGTCGTAACCGCGCCGGTACTGAATTTTCAGGGCCAGAGATCAAGCAAAATTGACGATGCCCCAAGTCGTAAAGATATTTTACGCTGGCGCGTGCACCTTCTGCGGGATTAAAGGTGACGTTAAACACCGGGCTATAAGGGTCCACGTCGAGAAACAGACACAATACATCACTGTTTTCAGCAACCAGAGTTTCAGCCAATGCCGTTTCCAGGGGGGCGTTGATAATAATCTTTGTTACCCGTTGTGCTTTTAAGTCATTAACTGCAGCCTGAATACCTTTAATATCAACATCATCAATCATCGATATCAGCACCTGATATCCCTGCTCCCCGGCATATTTTTTTACCGCCGCCGCAATTTGTGAAGGGGCATGTAGGGCGAGTGAGGTGGTGACCAGCCCCACCGTTTTGCTCTCTTTCCCTACCAACTGTTGAGCTACGCGATTTGGAACGTACTTCAGTTCGGCAATGGCTTGTTCAATTTTTTGACGTGTTTTGGCAGACACGTTCGCTGAATTGTTAAGCACCCGCGACACTGTCTGATAAGAAACATTGGCATGACGAGCAACATCGGCAAGGGTTGCAGCTTTGGTTTTCATATTCGCCCCGGCTAAAAGATTTGTCACAGTATACCGCAGTGAATGTCATACGTATCACGCTCACGTATTTCAGCGCATGTCTGCCAAACCGTGGAGCCTGTTTGAATGGAAAAACGCGTAGTTGCTCACATTTCTACCGGACACTTCTTGCATAACGAAGCAATTAATTACTAGATGACAGTATTGTGAACGAATAACATTTTTTGTCTGTTTAAAACAATTCAGGAGTCAGCATGGACAAGCATCCACCGATCATCCCCACAGCCCCGTGGTTACTTCATGGTGCCGATTACAATCCGGAACAATGGTTACATGTCCCTGGGATCCTGGAGAAAGATATTGCCATGATGCAACAGGCTGGTTGTAACACCATGTCGGTGGGCATCTTTAGCTGGTCAATGCTGGAACCCACAGAGGGGGAATATCGCTTTGACTGGCTGGATGAGGTGTTGGATAAACTTCATGCTGGCGGGATCTCTGTCTTCCTGGCAACCCCGAGCGGAGCCAAACCCGCCTGGCTTGCAGCACGTTATCCAGAGGTTCTGAGAGTTAGCGCGTCACGCGAGAAAATGCTTCACGGCGGTCGCCATAATCACTGCCTTTCTTCGCCAGTGTATAAAGAAAAAGTGACGCAAATTAACCGTAAGCTGGCGCAGCGATACGCGAATCATCCGGCGGTTCTGGGATGGCATATCAGTAATGAGTATGGCGGTGAGTGTCATTGTAACGGATGCCAACAGGCGTTTCGCCATTGGTTGCAGACTCGTTACACCACTCTTGAGGCACTTAATCAGGCATGGTGGACAGGCTTCTGGAGCCATACATACAGTGACTGGTCACAAATTGAGTCACCTTCTCCATTAGGTGAGATGTCTAACCACGGCCTGAATCTTGACTGGCGACGCTTTGTCACATCGCAGGTAAAAGAATTCTATCAAATGGAAGTCGCGCCGCTAAAAGCAGAACGGCCTGAGTTACCCGCGACGACCAATTTTATGTGGTATTTCAATGATTACAACTACTGGTCATTAGCTGAGGTTGTCGATTTTGTAAGTTGGGATAGCTATCCCATGTGGCACAAACAGGAAGATGAACGCGCCGTAGCTTGTAAAACAGCGATGTATCACGATCTGATGCGTACCTTGAAAAATAAACCGTTCATTCTGATGGAATCCACCCCCAGCCAGACAAGTTGGCAGCCAACCAGCAAATTGAAAAAGCCGGGAATGAACATTCTTTCTTCTTTACAGGCCGTCGCTCATGGCGCAGATGGCGTGCACTATTTTCAGTGGCGTAAGAGTCGCGGAGCCGTGGAGAAGTTTCATGGTGCGGTGGTTGATCACGTCGGTCATCTGGAGACGCGTACCGGGCGCGAAGTTATACAGCTAGGGCAACGACTGGCACATCTTAAGCAATTGGTCGGGACGAAAACTCAGGCTAAAGTTGCCATTATTTTCGACTGGGAAAACCGCTGGGCGATTAATGATGCTGCCGGGCCGCGCAATTGCGGTATCCATTACGAACAAACGGTAGTGGATCATTACCGACCTTTCTGGGAGCAGGGGGTGGCGGTCGATATTATCAACGCTGATTGTGATCTTACGGGTTATCAATTAGTTATCGCTCCAATGCTCTATATGGTTCGCGATGGATTTGCTGATCGTGCCCGTGCCTATGTCGAAGCTGGTGGCAATTTTGTCACCACTTACTGGTCCGGGATTGTCAATGAAACTGATTTATGTCACCTGGGCGGTTTTCCTGGCCCGTTGCGTGACCTGATGGGCGTGTGGGCTGAAGAGATCGATAGCCTTAATGATTATCAGCATAACGAAGTTATCTGCGAGCCGAATGCCTATGGATTGCAAGGTAAATGGCAGGCAAGGGAATTATGTGCGGTTATTCACGCCGAAGGCGCACAGGTTCTGGCGCGCTATGGTGAGGATTTTTATGCAGGTACACCTGCGTTAACGGTAAATCACGTCGGACAGGGACGTGCTTTCTATGTGGCTTCGCGTAATGATGCGTCATTTCATCAAGCGTTTGCTGCGATGTTGATCAACTCACTTAATCTTCCAAAAGCCCTTGCGACTGAACTTCCTGTTGGCGTTATTGCAACGCGTCGGACAGACGGCAATCAGGAATGGGTTTTTGTACAAAATTACACTGCTCATGTACAAAATGTGGTGCTTCCTGGTGCATGGCGAGTGGCGGAAACAGGCAAGGCTTGTTCACAAGAATTAGAACTGGCACCCTGGGGATGCGAGGTACTGGAAAGAGAAATAATGTAAATTATTATTAATAAGATGTGAAGTATTGATCCTTGACAGCACTTTGTTCAAAAAGTAGCCATACTATTTAATTGCACTAAGGCTGCAAAGAGGAGGATCGAAGTATGTTCGTTGACAGACAGCGAAGCGATCTGCTTAATCGGTTGAACGATGCTCGAGTTGACCTCGCCGCATATGTGCGACTGAGGAAGGCCAAAGGATACATGTCCGTCAACGAAAGCAATCATCTACGAGATAACTTTTTTAAACTGAATCGCGAACTGCACGATAAATCGCTGCGGTTGAATCTTCACCTGGATCAGGAAGAGTGGAATGCTCTTCATCATGCTGAAGAAGCATTAGCGACAGCCGCAGTATGTTTGATGAGTGGGTATCATGATTGCCCAACTTTTATTACCGTCAACGCCGATAAGCTTGAAAATTGTCTGATGAGCTTAACGCTGAGTATCCAGAGCCTGGAGAAGCACGCCATGCTTGAGCAGGCCTGAAAGCTAAGGGGGAGAAGGCGTCTCCCCCTTCATATTTAAGTTTATGTAAAAATAAATTTGTCACGCCCCTGACTGACTACGCTTTAAGCCAGAGTCAATCCGGAGGTGTTATGTATCGACAATCCTTTTACTTTGTGCCCCTTCTCTGTATTCCTTCCGCTCTTTGGGCGGCACCCGAAACGGTAAATGTCGAAGTACTGCAGGATAAACTCGACCATCCGTGGGCGCTGGCCTTCTTACCGGATAATCACGGCATGTTAATCACCCTGCGCGGCGGCGAGTTACGCCACTGGCAAGCAGGAAAAGGATTATCTGCGCCGCTTGCCGGTGTGCCGGAAGTCTGGGCGCACGGGCAGGGCGGTTTGCTGGATGTGGCATTAGCGCCTGATTTTGCCCAGTCGCGCCGTATCTGGTTAAGTTTTTCTGAAGTCGGTGATGATGGTAAAGCCGGAACTGCCGTAGGTTATGGCCGCTTAACTGATGACCTCGCAAAAGTGACGGACTTCCGCACCGTTTTTCGCCAGACGCCAAAACTTTCTACCGGTAATCATTTTGGCGGGCGGCTGGTATTCGATGGTAAAGGCTATCTGTATATTGGTCTGGGTGAAAACAATCAGCGCCCGACGGCGCAGGATCTGGATAAATTGCAGGGTAAATTAGTGCGCCTGACCGACCAGGGCGAGATCCCGGATGATAATCCCTTTGTGGAGGGGTCTGGTGTGCGAGCCGGGATCTGGTCTTATGGCATTCGTAACCCGCAAGGGATGGCGATGAATCCGTGGAGTAATACGCTGTGGTTGAATGAACACGGTCCGCGCGGCGGCGATGAAATTAATATCCCGGAAAAAGGTAAAAACTACGGTTGGCCGCTGGCAACCTGGGGGATGAATTACTCAGGTTTTAAAATACCGGAAGCGAAAGGGGAAATTGTCGCCGGGACTGAACAACCCATTTTTTACTGGAAGGATTCACCGGCGGTGAGCGGCATGGCCTTCTATAACAGCGACAAATTCCCCCAGTGGCGGCAAAAATTATTTATTGGCGCGCTGAAAGATAAAAATGTCATCGTGATGAGCGTTAAAGGCAACAAGGTGGCAGAAGATGGTCGCATATTAACGGACAGGAGGCAGCGAATTCGTGATGTTCGCAGCGGACCCGACGGTTATTTATACGTTCTGACCGACGAGTCCAATGGAGAATTACTCAAAGTTAGCCCACGCAATAATTAGCTAACAGGGATCATCACAACTTTACGCACCGCGGGGCGTTCGGTGAGTTGCTGATACCAGCGTTGCAGATTCGGACGTGGTGTCCAGGTCAGGCCAACGTTAAACAAATTGTAGATAAACGGCGCGATGGCAATGTCGCCCACACCAAATGCATCGCCGGAGAACCATTTCACTTTCGCCAACTCTGCATCGAGAAGGGCAAACAGGGCGTCGCATTCCTTGCAACTGGCGTCAATGGCGGCCTGATCGCGCTCTTCCGGTGGCGTTCTGACCAATCCCATCAGGATCCCTCGATGGGCATTACTGAGCGTCTGGTTTGCCCAGTCCATCCACTTTTCGGCTTCTGCGCGGCGTGCCGGTGAGTCGATCCATAAACGGTTTTGCCCGTACTGTGCTGCAAGGTAGCGGACAATGGCGTTTGATTCCCAAAGAATTAAATTACTTTCGTCGTCACGCAACAGCGGCACCAGCCCGTTAGGATTCATCGCCAGAAAATCGGCGTCATGGTTTACCCCAAACTCACGACCCGCCAAAATTTGCTCATAAGGTAGTTCCAGTTCTTCGAGCGTCAGCAACACTTTTTTAACGTTGGTTGAATTATTCCGACCCCACAGCGTAATCATAGTCACCCCTTTTATACAGGCAGCCACAGGCTGAACAGGATTCCGATGGTGAAGTAAAGTTAACTTTTAAGCAACAGTGAGTAAAAAAATGACACCAGAAGCAGCGAAGCGGCAGGATATTGCATAAACTTTAAAAACTTTACCAACTTACGGTTTCTTTAAGCTTGTGTGTGCGTTATTAATCACCGAACTTATCATACGGCGATATAACGTATTTTTTTTGAATGGATACTCGGGTGGCATTTATGACGCAATACTCCTCTTTCCTTCGTGGTCTTGCAGCGGGTTCTGCATTTTTATTCCTTTTTGCCCCAACGGCATTTGCGGCGGAACAGACCGTTGAAGCGCCGAGCGTGGATGCGCGTGCATGGATTTTAATGGATTATGCCAGCGGCAAAGTGCTGGCAGAAGGCAATGCGGATGAGAAACTGGACCCCGCAAGCCTGACTAAAATCATGACCAGCTATGTGGTTGGACAGGCGCTTAAGGCCGATAAGATCAAACTCACCGATATGGTGACGGTCGGTAAAGATGCCTGGGCAACGGGCAATCCAGCGCTGCGCGGTTCATCGGTCATGTTTCTTAAACCGGGCGATCAGGTCTCTGTGGCGGATTTGAATAAAGGTGTGATCATTCAGTCCGGTAATGATGCCTGTATTGCACTGGCAGATTATGTTGCGGGCAGCCAGGAATCATTTATTGGTTTGATGAATGGTTATGCGAAGAAACTGGGCCTGACCAACACCACCTTCCAGACGGTACACGGCCTGGATGCACCGGGGCAGTTTAGTACCGCGCGCGATATGGCATTGCTGGGTAAAGCGTTAATTCACGATGTACCGGAAGAGTATGCCATTCATAAAGAGAAAGAGTTTACCTTTAACAAAATTCGCCAACCTAACCGTAATCGCCTGTTGTGGAGCAGTAACGTTAATGTTGATGGTATGAAGACCGGAACCACGGCAGGTGCGGGATACAATCTGGTCGCTTCGGCTACCCAGGGTGATATGCGTTTGATCTCTGTGGTGCTGGGGGCGAAAACTGACCGTATCCGTTTTAATGAGTCTGAGAAATTACTGACCTGGGGTTTCCGCTTCTTTGAAACCGTGACACCAATTAAACCTGATGCCACCTTTGTGACTCAGCGGGTTTGGTTTGGTGATAAGAGCGAAGTGAATCTCGGTGCCGGTGAAGGGGGATCGGTGACCATCCCTCGTGGGCAACTGAAAAACCTGAAAGCCAGTTACACGTTAACGGAACCGCAGCTTACCGCACCGCTGAAAAAAGGTCAGGTCGTCGGCACTATTGATTTCCAGCTTAACGGCAAGTCGATTGAACAGCGTCCGCTGATCGTGATGGAAAATGTGGAAGAGGGCGGATTCTTTGGTCGGATGTGGGACTTCGTAATGATGAAATTCCATCAGTGGTTCGGCGGCTGGTTCTCTTAATCTTCTGATGACCGGATGACGCGTTAACGTCATCCGGTTATGCATCATCAATACATCAACTTAATATGCTGCGTCTGTGCGTACTTCACATACTCATCTTCCGGGCAACGATCGCTTACCACAATATCAAATCGTTTCAGGTCACTCATGCGTGCCGGGCGTACCTTGCCAAACTTACTGTGGTCGACAACCAGCACATGCTTTTGCGCCATCGACATGGCCCAGTGTTTTACCGGCAACTCTTCAAGATTAAAACAGGTAGCACCTTTACTGATATGCACTCCGGCTGCGGAATAAAAAGCGATATCTGGACAGAAATTATTCAACGTCAACTGAAAATCGACGGGTTTAAAAATGGCGTTACTGGCATGAAATTCACCGCCGCAAAGAAACACCCGGCAATGGGGTTTCTCTTTCAGTGCCAGAAAGGTATTTAGTGAATAACAAACGGCGGTGAAAGGGATTTCATTATCTATCGCTTCAATAATCCACGGCGTGGTAGTGCCACAGTCAAAAAAGAGGGTCTGATCGGGTTCTACCAGCGTCGCAGCCAGTTTTGCCGCCCGGCGTTTTTCTTCCACCAGACGGGATTTTTGATCGCTTAACAGGTAATGGCTGGCACTGCGCGGTTCCAGAACGATATAACCGCCGAGTAATACGACGGGGGCGCTGTTGTTATTCAAATCGCGGCGAATCGTCATCTCTGAAACCCCGAGCAGGGTGGCGGCGTCCTTCAGATGTAACTTATCGCTGCGTTTTAATTCTTGCAGTAATTGCCCGATACGCTCTTCGCGACGTGTTTCCATAATCCCTCTGAATTGTTATTGAAGCGAGCCGCCTGATATTACACTTTTTATCAGAAATCAGCCACGCACCCAGCCTTTACGTATTGGTAAGGCGAAACAGATGCGATACCACAATTGCAGCCGCTGGTAGAGCCTGGATCCCACAGCTTGCCAGATAATCTGGGCGCTAAGGCAACCAATCATTCCCGCCAACAATCCACCAAGCATGTCCAGCGGCCAGTGAACACCGAGATAAACGCGCGACCAGGCAATAACTACCGCCAGTACCATGAGGATTGCTCCTGACCACAAACGATGCCAGCATAAAAATGCCAGCGCAAAGGTAAATATCACCGTGCCATGATCGCTCGGGAAAGAGTCATCTGCTGCATGATGCAGGAAGTTATAGCCGACATTCTCGACAAATGGACGGTCATGCGGAAACAGATGGCCCATCGTCCAGGAAACAAACAGACTGACCGCTAGCGCGATGGCGATTTTTATCACCAGTTGTCGTTGCGCCGTAAATCCCCATAGCCAAAGCACCGTAGCCAACAATGGCACCACGGTAATTAAATCTTTGGCAATAAAAATTGCTAACGAAATCATCCATGCGGATGAGTCTGGCGTCGCATTAATAAGAGAGAATAATGAATAATTCAGATTTTCCAGCATAACTTTCAGACTCAAAAGGTGATTAGTGGGCAGCCATCAGGCAAGTCGATGAGAATAAATCGCTTGTTAAACAGGGTAAAGCGGCATCGTCTTATTTACCTCAACCGGATTGGCTTACAGCAGAGAATGGTAACGCGAAGAAATTAAATAAAGCTTAAAGAAAGGGGGGCTATACTCGGAATAACGTAAGAATGTGCTTAACCGTGGTTTCAGCTACAAAATTTGCTTTCTCGTTTGCCACGCTTTTATTAAAATTTGCGCGATTATTATTGGCGAAGAAATTGCATGCAAAATAAATTAGCAACAGGTGCCAGACTTGGGCGTCAGGCATTACTTTTCCCCCTCTGTCTGGTGCTCTACGAATTCTCGACCTATATCGGCAACGATATGATTCAACCCGGTATGCTCGCCGTGGTGGAGCAGTATCAGGCGGGTATTGACTGGGTTCCTACTTCGATGACCGCTTACCTGGCGGGAGGGATGTTTTTACAGTGGCTGTTAGGACCACTGTCGGATCGTATTGGTCGCCGTCCGGTAATGTTAGCTGGCGTGGTGTGGTTCATAATCACCTGCCTGGCGATATTACTGGCGCAAAACATTGAACAATTCACGCTGTTGCGCTTTCTACAGGGGATAAGCCTCTGTTTCATTGGCGCTGTGGGTTACGCCGCGATTCAGGAATCTTTTGAAGAGGCGGTTTGTATCAAGATCACCGCGCTGATGGCGAATGTGGCGCTGATTGCTCCGTTACTCGGGCCATTGGTGGGTGCCGCGTGGATTCATGTGTTGCCCTGGGAAGGGATGTTTGTGTTGTTTGCTGCATTGGCGGCGATCTCCTTCTTCGGTCTGCAACGTGCGATGCCAGAAACGGCTACGCGCATTGGCGAGAAACTGTCGCTGAAAGAGCTTGGTCGAGACTATAAGCTGGTACTGAAGAACAGCCGCTTTGTTGCAGGAGCGCTGGCGCTGGGATTTGTCAGTCTGCCGTTACTGGCGTGGATTGCCCAGTCACCGATTATCATCATCACCGGTGAACAGTTGAGTAGCTATGAATATGGTTTGCTGCAAGTGCCCATTTTCGGCGCGTTAATTGCGGGTAATTTGCTGCTGGCACGTCTGACCTCGCGCCATACCGTACGTTCGCTGATTATTATGGGGGGCTGGCCGATTATGATTGGTCTGCTGGTCGCCGCAGCGGCCACGGTCATCTCATCGCACGCGTATTTATGGATGACCGCCGGGTTAAGTATTTATGCTTTTGGTATTGGTCTGGCGAATGCAGGGCTGGTGCGTTTAACGTTGTTCGCCAGTGATATGAGTAAAGGGACGGTATCGGCGGCGATGGGGATGTTGCAAATGCTGATCTTTACCGTAGGTATTGAGATCAGTAAACATGCCTGGCTGAATGGCGGTAATGGATTGTTTAATCTGTTTAATCTTGCCAACGGAGTTTTGTGGCTGCTGCTGATGTTTATCTTTTTAAAAGATAAACAAACAGGAAATTCTAACGACGGATAAGAAAATGCCTGGTTGTTTTATACAATCAGGCATTCAGGGATTAGTGGTGATGGTCGTCGATCTGATGTTCGATTACCATCCCTTCGCCTACGCTGGCAAGGTGACGGACATATGGATGTGCACGGTAAGCCGGAGCTGGCGTAGGGGCTACGTATACGGTTTGCGGCACGCTGGCAACGCTGACGGCTTGCGGAACGCTGACTGAATCAGGGACCACCACCACTTTGTATCCACTCGGCACATCAACGGTGACACTTTGCGCCATTGCCACACCAGTAAAACTCAACAGAAACGCGCCCAGCAGTACACATTTTTTCATCATCATTTCGCCTGAAATAATCCAGAAGGGTAATTTCCGCGGATTATGCATCCTTCATTCAGGCATTGTGTTGCCGGGCGTGCTGCCGTTTTATTGATTAAATGGCGCTTCGTGTTTAAGAACTTTATCGATAATGTCCAGTACGCCTTCATGGTTATTGGAGCCTGCACGGTATTTCGCCGCCGCTACGACTGCGTTGCCAGCATTTTCCATTGCAAAGCTAAAGCCCGCCTGACGCAGCATCTCAATATCATTACCGCCATCGCCAAAAACCACCACTTCGCTGTCGTCTATGCCCCATAATTTCTGGAGTTGACGCAGGCCATTGGCTTTATGTACGCCGGGGATAATCAAATCGATACTACCGTTGCCGGTATGGACTGGCACCATAATATCGCCAATAGAATCATGTAACTCTTTTTGCACTTGCGGAATCAGTTCGTCAGAGAGATTTAACCCAAACTTGAAGAAGATATCGTCGATATTGTCAAAGTTATCGACATATTCCAGGCGATGATAGTACATCTCCGCCACGGCCTTCATTTCGGCGTCATACTTTTTCAGGGTATAGGCGCTATTTTTTCCACAGGCAATAATTTCCACCTCCGGGCGCGTCAGTAAATGCTCCACAATAGTGGAAAATGCGTCCTTCGACAGTTCGCCATTAAAAACATCTTTGCCTTCGTTCACCACCCAGCCGCCGTTTTCCGCCACAAAGGCAATTTCATTGGCAATTTCGGGAAAGAACGAAATTAACTGATAATATTGATTTCCACTGGCGACCACAAAGCGAATACCTTGTGCTTTCATCTGCTGATACTGGGCCATAAACCGCTCACGGTTATAGGTTTTTTGATCGCTTAAGAAAGTACCGTCCATATCTACCGCAATTAATTTAATGCCCATCAACTATTCTCCATCGCAGTTTGCGTTTTTGTATCGGGTTTGGCGACGGCTTTAGCGACAATAGCCGCAAGAATAACCAGCGCCAGCACAACCAGCATTGCACTACGTAATCCATAATGTTCTCCGAGATAGCCCAGCAGTGGCGGCCCGACGAGGAATGCCAGATAACCCGTCGTTGCCACTACGCTGACGCGGGTCGGCGCATCGGGGCCGGTATCGCTGGCGGCAGAAATGGTTAGTGGGAAGCCCAGAGAAGCGCCCAATCCCCAAAGCACAACAGACACCCCAGCGACCCATGCGCTATCGACAAAAATAATCAGTCCGATACCCAACGCACCCATCAAGGCACTGGCACGTACTACGGCAACGCGGCTGTAACGGTCGATGAACCAGCCACCGGTGAAGCGTCCAACGGTCATCCCCAATGTGAAACCGGCATAAATCAGTGAGCCTGACGTTGGACTAAAACCGTGGCCATCAACCATTAATAAGGGTAACCAATCGTTGGCAGAGCCTTCTGCAAAAGCCATTGCCAGTACTACGACACCAATCAACAGCAACTGGATGTCACGGTAAAAAGGCACACCTTTTTCGTCATGCTGTGAGCCATCGGCAGCGTTTTTGCCCGTACCGCCAGGGATTGCCTTAATAGCAATATAAATAGGTGCGATGCCCGCCAGTGCCGCCAACAAAATATGTACAGTTGCCGGAACACCAAAGGCTGTCAACGCCATCCCGACACCAGCGCCTGCCAGCGTGCCCAGGCTATAAAAGCCGTGCATCATAGGCAAAACCGTTTTATTCATTTCTCGCTCAACGGCTGCGCCTTCAACGTTTATCGCCACTTCAGCGGAACCAAAACTGGCTCCAAAGACACCAAGACCAACGGCAAAGAGGACGGGGGATGTCAGCCAGAGCGCCAGACTTAATATCATCATCCCGATCAAAGCGCAGGACATAGTGACCAGAATGACATTACGCGTCCCAAAGCGTTTCACTAACCACGCCGAGCAGAGGATACCGCTCATCGAACCTATCGACAGGCCAAAGAGTACACCGCCCATTTCAGCGATAGAGACAGAGAGAATATCCCGAATTGCTGGCGTGCGGGTGGCCCAGGAAGCCATTAGCAGTCCTGGCAAAAAGAAGAACATAAACAACGCCCAGGTACGGCGTTTCAAGGCATTACGTGAAGAATTTACTGTCATAGATCACGTCAAAAAAAGAAGAGGGAAGACAACCTTAGCAAGGTTGTGTACATTTGTACACAATTGCAGAGAGAGGGTAAAAATATGCGCCGCGCTAATGATCCCCAACGGCGAGAAAAAATCATTCAGGCCACGCTGGAGGCAGTGAAACTTTACGGGATACATGCCGTTACGCACCGTAAAATCGCTACCCTCGCCGGAGTGCCGTTAGGATCAATGACCTACTATTTTTCAGGAATTGATGAGTTGTTGCTGGAAGCGTTTAGCCGTTTTACGCAGACGATGTCGCGGCAATATCAGGCTTTTTTTGATGATGTCAATGACGCCCCCAGCGCCTGCCAGGCCATAACAGACATGATCTACAGCTCGCAGGTCGCAACGCCGGATAACATGGAACTGATGTACCAGCTCTACGCATTGGCCAGCCGAAAACCGCTATTAAAAACGGTGATGCAAAACAGGATGCAGCGTAGTCAGCAAACGCTTGAACAATGGTTTGAACCGGAAACTGCCCGGGCGCTGGATGCTTTTATTGAAGGGATGAGTCTGCATTTTGTCACCGACCGTAAGCCGCTATCGCATGAGGAGATTTTGAGGATGGTGGAGCGAGTGGCAGGGCTGGAGATAAATTTCAGGCAACAAAAAACCCATTTATGTAAACGGGTTAATGAAAACAATAAGTTAGATTAAAAACAATAAGTTAGGTTGGTGGTCAGTGGTGGTTATTACGGGGTAATGCCAACCGCTGCCGCCACTTTGTCGCCACTTGGCAGCGTTGCCAGAGGATTGAAACGGAGCGCCGTTTCCAGATGATCCGGTGCCAGATGAGCGTAACGCATAGTCATTTTTATATCGTGATGTCCGAGGATTTTTTGCAAAGCAAGGATATTTCCACCCGACATCATGAAATGCGCCGCAAACGTATGGCGCAGAACGTGTGTCAGTTGACCGCGAGGGAGCACGATTGACGTTTTTTCCATCACGGATAAAAATTGAAAATAGCAGTCTGTGAAGAAATTGAACCCATCAAGCGCCATGATCTCTTCATAAAGCTCTTTACTGATAGGGATGCTTCTGTTTTTCTTCCCCTTCGTTCTTACAAAGGTAATTCGGTATTTAGTCACCTGTGATCGGGTAAGGTTTATTGCTTCTCGCCAGCGTGCGCCTGTGCTTAAGCATATCTTGACTACCAGTGCCAGAATTGGGTCCTGACGTTTGCAATCAGCCAGCAGTTCAACAATCTGCTCATGGGTAAGCCATGCCATCTCTTTTTCTGCGATGGTGAATTTTCGCATGTTCTCCAGTGGGTTTGGATACGACCATTCGCCCAGGCGGGATAGTTCGCTAAAAACACTACTTAGATAGCTTTGCTCCAGGTTAATGGTGACCGGGCTTGCTCCTTTCTTCCATTTCTCGCTGAAGTAGATCTCACCTGTCAGGCGTTTATCTCGATAGTGGGCAAACATTTTAGAGGTGAGATCGGTTGCAAGGGGATTGCCCAGAGCGTCAACCATCAACAGCAATTTGTCATAGACATGCTGCCCAGCGGTTAGAGATTTACCATGTAGTTTGAACCATAGCTCAACCACGTCTTTCAGTGTTCGACGATCCACTGATTCTCCCAGCCAGGGCTTTGCTTCGGTTTCTTCCATCGTATGGCGCTCAAAAGCCAGAGCTTCGCCTTTGGTGGCGAATTGTTTACGCACACGACGCCCACTACGTCCGGCGGGGTAACATTCGCAAAGCCATTTTCCTGTGGTGAGTTTTCGTACTGCCATAAAAAATGCCCTCCAATAGAGAGCATTTTTACTGTATGTATAACCAGTGTCAATGTATGAAATCCTGCGACCATACATCTCACTGAAGCCATAATGAAGTTGGCTATTTTTTGCTATGTGAGTATGTGACTTTTGCGGTTAGCCTGCGGCTCATTGTTATATTAGGCGCAGATATAAAAGCAAAATTTATCGCGAGTTTTTAGTACAGATTTTTTTTGATTTACTAATAGTTCCATCATTGCAAACGAACTTTCCATCGGAGGTACAGTGAGAGACACCTCCCTTTTTCCCAGAACAAGGATAATTTTTAGCATAGGTAGTTAGTGGGTTTAATAACAAAGAGCATGATAAAACCACAAAAAATACCTTACCAAGCATAGTTTCCTCCCGGTATTACTTAACGTACTTAATTGTTAAACTTATAATTTTCCCAATTATTTCAACATCTTCTATCTTGCACTCGAAGGCTCTGTTTCCACCTTCAACGAAGATTCTTCCACCGGGTAAACGAGTAATGTCGCGGATTGTTATTTCGCCATCAATACTTATTACCCATTTACCGTCACGTATATCATCAAATTCTTTATCACAAATAAATTTAGAATTGTTATCTGTGATGACAAAAGGTTTTTTAAACGTAGAGGGTAGAAATCCCTTATCAAAAATATAAAAACCGTCTTCACGCAAGGCACCATCAGATAATACATATTTAGCAACTTCCATAGTATTTGTATTACCTGAAGTTTGCTTTGAACCATGTCCGGTTGTGAGCCAATTAAGCGAGGTGCCCGTTTCAAGGGCGCACTGGATTACCCATTCTGCTGGGAATGAGTCACGCATGTAGCGTGTGGCGAGTGTACTTTTAGAGATTCCTAAATGATCGCACAACGCCTGTCGAGTTTTGAATCCATAAGCTTCTACCATGCGCTCTATAGCGCCTCGTCCGCCTTTCTCCAAATTCATGGTCACTCCAAGTGAACTTTTATCTTGACGATTTCATTGTGCGATCGTATGTTTATGGTGTTCACAAAATACAAACGATCCGTATTCGTCCTGATTAATCATCATTAAACGAGGAATGTTGCATCATGAGACCTAACATTTCAATCACTCTTACCACGCCTCATGTGACTATTGAACGCTATAGCGAGCTGACAGGGCTGTCCATCGATACCATCAATGACATGTTGGCTGACGGACGCCTTATCCGTCACCGTCTGCGCAAAGATAAAAAACGTGAAAAAGTGATGATCAACATAGCAGCCATGACCGTTGATGCGCTTTCAGAATGCAATCTAAACCTTAATTAGTTCGATTCTGAAATACATCAGAGGCATTGACCATGTTTGATTACCAAGTTTCCAAACATCCACATTTTGATGAAGCCTGTCGTGCATTCGCATTGCGCCACAACCTAGTGCAACTGGCAGAACGTGCAGGCATGAATGTGCAGATTCTGCGGAACAAGCTGAACCCAGCTCAACCTCATTTATTAACCGCACCAGAAATCTGGTTGCTTACCGATCTGACTGAAGATTCAACGCTGGTAGATGGCTTTCTGGCACAGATTCACTGCCTGCCATGTGTACCGATTAATGAGGTGGCAAAAGAGAAACTGCCGCATTACGTCATGAGTGCAACTGCAGAGATAGGGCGTGTCGCGGCAGGTGCGGTTTCTGGCGATGTAAAAACCAGTGCAGGCCGTCGTGATGCGATCAGCAGCATTAACTCTGTTACACGACTGATGGCGCTGGCTGCTGTTTCATTGCAGGCCCGTTTACAGGCTAATCCTGCGATGGCGAGTGCAGTTGATACCGTGACTGGCCTCGGTGCTTCATTCGGTTTGCTGTGAGGTGCTTATGCTGACGAAAGAACCATCATTTGCATCGCTGCTGGTAAAACAAAGTCCGGCAATGCACTACGGTCACGGCTGGATCATGGGTGAGGATGGTAAACGCTGGCATCCGTGCCGTTCACAAGATGAATTGCTGGCAGAACTATCAACGAAAAAACGGGGGAACCAATGGCTATTGAAGGCGCTGCGGCGACTGTTCCATTAAGCCCCGGTGAACGCCTGAATGGACTTAATCACATTGCGGAGTTAAGGGCGAAAGTTTTTGGCCTGAATATTGAGTCAGAGCTTGAGCGGTTTATTAAAGATATGCGTGATCCACGGGATATCAATAATGAACAAAATAAACGGGCACTGGCTGCCATATTCTTTATGGCAAAAATTCCAGCTGAACGTCATAGCATCAGCATTAATGAGCTGACCACTGACGAAAAGCGGGAGCTGATTAAAGCAATGAATCATTTTCGTGCAGTGGTGAGCTTATTTCCCAGACGGCTAACCATGCCGAATTAACCAACTAATGAAATTAATGGCGTAAACCCGCCGGGCATCCCTTTATCTAAATTCAGGAGAATTGATTATGCGTAATATTGATACCCTCACGACTAAAACCGGACCGGATGACGCAGGGCTTAATATTTTACTGACAGAGGCTCGTCTGGAAGAACGCCGGGCAAGGGCTGAAGCAATGGCAGCTCGCCTTGATCGCCTGGCGTGTCATATCACATCCCGCCAGTTAAACCACGTCGAAGCGGCAGAACTGCTGCGTGTGACTGCTGAAGCAATCCAGAACGAAGCGCAGGAGATCCACTGATGGCTGATGCAATGGATCTCGTCCAGCAGCGAGTTGAAGAAGAACGCCAACGTCATATCCGTGCTGCCCGTGCCAAAACGCCGGGCGTGTCCCGCGTGCTTTGCGTTGAGTGTGAAGCGCCAATTCCGCCAGCACGCCGTCGTGCCATTCCGGGTGTGCAGCTTTGCATTACCTGTCAGGAAATCGCAGAGCTGAAAGGCAAACATTACAACGGAGGTGCTGTATGAGCACCATCCTGAAATGGGCGGGAAATAAAACCGCCATAATGTCCGAACTGAAAAAGCATCTTCCTGCTGGCCCGCGACTGGTTGAACCTTTCGCGGGTTCCTGTGCAGTGATGATGGAGACGGATTACCCCAGCTATCTTGTTGCGGATATTAATCCTGATTTAATCAACCTCTATAAAAAGGTTGCTGCTGATTGTGAGGCGTTTATATCTCGTGCCAGAGCTTTATTTGAGGAAGCAAACAGGGAGGTGGCTTATTACAACATAAGGCAGGAGTTTAATTACTCCACTGAAATTACTGATTTCATGAAAGCGGTATATTTTCTGTATCTCAATCGTCATGGTTACCGTGGGTTATGTCGCTATAACAAGAGCGGGTATTTCAACATTCCCTACGGTAATTATAAAAATCCGTATTTCCCTGAAAAAGAAATTCGCGCATTTGCAGAGAAAGCCCAGCAGGCAACGTTTATCTGCGCCAGCTTTGATGAAACGCTGGCGATGTTGAAGGTGGGGGATGTGGTGTATTGCGATCCGCCTTATGACGGTACGTTTTCCGGCTATCACACTGATGGCTTCACTGAAGATGACCAGTATCACCTGGCATCCGTTCTTGAACATCGATCATCTGAAGGTCATCCGGTCATTGTTTCTAACAGTGACACATCCCTGATCCGTTCGCTGTATCGCAATTTCACTCACCACTACATCAAGTCAAAACGCAGCATTGGCGTGTCAGCTGGCGAGAGTAAATCTGCAACAGAAATCATTGCCACCAAATCAGCTGGGTGGTTTGGTGTCGATTTTGCCAGCGGCTCTGACCGTACCGTTGAGGTACGCGCATGAATGCTATCGATCCGCGTTGCTTTGCCTCAAGCACCATTAACATCATCACTACTTCTGGTGGCAAAGATAGTCTCGCTCAATGGTTAAGAGCCATTGAAAACGATGTTCCGCATATTTCTGTATTTGCCGATACGGGTCATGAACATCCACAGACAATAGAATATCTGGATTATCTGGAATCAAAGCTGGGCAAGATTATTCGCGTCAAAGCGGATTTCACACGCCAGATAGAAGGGAAACGTAAATTCATTGCGGAAAAGTGGCCCATTTCTCTCGTTGAGGAATGTGGTATGTCGACAGATGAGGCTGAGGAACGTATTTACCGGGCACTGGAAATCCTTAAACCAACCGGCGTTCCGTTTCTTGATTTGTGCATGTGGAAAGGTCGCTTCCCTTCAACAAAAGCTCGTTTCTGCACTTTTGAACTGAAACATGAACCAATACGTACACAGGTAATCGATCCGGCTCTGGATGAATACGATGAGGTAATCAGCTGGCAAGGAGTCCGGGGGCAGGAATCACCGGAACGTGCATTGTTGCCTGAGTGGGAGGACGATGCAGACAATACTCTGGGCCTGCATGTTTATCGTCCGATCCTTAATTGGCTGCATGAGGATGTGTTTGCTATTGCCAAACGTCATGGCATTAAGCCTAACCCCCTTTATATGCAGGGATGCAGTCGTGTCGGTTGTATGCCATGTATTCATGCTCGCAAGTCAGAACTTGCTGAGATTTTCCAACGCTGGCCAGAAGAAATCCGCCGAGTGGCTGAGTGGGAAAGACTGGTTGCGGAATGTTCAAGACGTGGCAATTCAACGTTCTTTCCATCCACGCATGATCCGCGCCGTGATGAAAAACGGATCGAAGTCATAACTGTTGATGCTTATGGCATTGAAACTTATCGGGACTGGGCCTTAACGACTCGGGGCGGTATGCAGTTTGACCTGCTGGCAGGCATGAATGATAAAGCGGTGTGCAGCAGTGTATATGCAGGAGTCTGTGAGTGACAGAGATCAGCACAGGCCGTCTTGCCGATCCATTTGTCAGTGTAACTTCCGGTAGCATTGAGAATTCTGCCGGGGGTTATTCGTGGAATTTACCTAAGAAAGCCATTAACCCTTATCTGGACCCGGCGGAAGTTGCGCCGGTTTCTGCGCTTTCAAACCTGATCACTCTGTACGCTGCCGATAACGAGCAGGAACAAGTGCGCCGCGAGGCACTGAGTGATCAGGTCTGGGAGCGTTATTTCTTTAATGAATCCCGTGATCCTGTCCAACGCGAAATGGAGCAGGATAAGCTCATTAGCCGGGCAAAGCTGGCGCATGAGCAGCAGCGTTTTAATCCGGACATGGTCATTCTGGCGGACGTTAACGCCCAGCCTTCCCATATCAGCAAGCCGCTGATGCAACGTATTGAATACTTCAGCAGCCTGGGCAGGCCAAAGGCTTATTCCCGCTATTTGCGTGAGACGATTAAGCCATGTCTGGAACGGCTGGAGCATGTACGCGACAGTCAGCTATCCACTTCTTTTCGCTTTATGGCGAGCCATGAAGGGCTGGACGGCCTGCTGATCCTGCCTGAAATGAGTCAGGATCAGGTGAAACGCCTGTCCACCCTGGTAGCTGCGCATATGAGCATGTGCCTTGATGCCGCTTGTGGTGATTTGTACGCCACCGATGATGTTAAGCCAGAAGAAATCCGCAAGACATGGGAAAAGGTGGCAGCGGAAACCCTGCGACTGGATGTTATCCCGCCTGCGTTTGAGCAACTTCGTCGGAAAAGAAAGCGTCGCAAACCCGTGCCCTATGAACTCATTCCGGGTTCGCTGGCGCGTATGTTGTGTGCCGACTGGTGGTATCGGAAATTATGGAAGATGCGCTGCGAATGGCGGGAAGAGCAGTTGCGTGCTGTCTGCCTGGTCAGCAAAAAAGCATCTCCCTATGTCAGCTATGAAGCCGTGATGCATAAACGTGAGCAGCGCCGTAAGTCGCTGGAGTTTTTCCGTTCTCATGAACTGGTGAACGAAAACGGCGACACGCTGGATATGGAAGATGTGGTAAACGCCAGCAGCAGCAACCCGGCGCATCGCCGCAATGAGATGATGGCCTGTGTTAAAGGTCTGGAGCTTATCGCGGAAATGCGCAGTGACTGCGCCGTTTTCTACACCATCACCTGTCCGTCACGTTTCCATTCCACGCTAAATAACGGCAGGCCCAACCCGACCTGGACAAATGCGACGGTAAGACAAAGCAGTGATTATCTGGTCGGCATGTTTGCTGCATTTCGTAAGGCGATGCACAAAGCCGGATTGCGCTGGTATGGCGTGCGGGTGGCTGAGCCGCATCATGACGGTACAGTTCACTGGCACCTGTTGTGTTTTATGCGCAAAAAAGATCGCCGCGCCATTACTGCTTTGTTGCGTAAGTTTGCCATTCGTGAAGACCGCGAGGAGCTGGGTAATAACACGGGACCACGCTTTAAGTCTGAGCTGATAAACCCGCGCAAAGGTACGCCAACAAGCTACATCGCGAAATACATCAGTAAGAACATTGACGGGCGTGGTCTGGCTGGCGAGATCAGCAAGGAAACGGGTAAATCCCTGCGTGATAACGCTGAATACGTTAATGCCTGGGCGTCTCTGCATCGTGTTCAGCAATTCCGCTTCTTTGGCATTCCGGGGCGTCAGGCTTACCGTGAACTGCGATTGCTGGCTGGTCAGGCGGCAAGGCAACAGGGCGACAAAAAAGCAGGTGCGCCGGTACTGGATAACCCGCGCCTTGATGCCATCCTGGCTGCTGCTGATGCTGGTTGTTTTGCCACCTACATCATGAAGCAGGGCGGCGTACTGGTTCCCCGCAAATATCACCTCATCAGAACCGCTTATGAAATTAACGAAGAGCCGACCGCCTATGGCGATCACGGCATTCGTATTTATGGCATCTGGTCACCCATTGCAGAGGGCAAGATCTGCACTCATGCCGTGAAGTGGAAAATGGTTCGTAAGGCCGTTGACGTTCAGGAGGCGGCAGCCGACCAGGGCGCTTGCGCCCCTTGGACTCGTGGCAATAACTGTCCCCTTGCTGAAAATTTGAACCAACAAGGGAAAGACAAATCAGCTGATGGGGACTCCAGAACGGATATTACCCGTATGAATGACAAGGAGTTGCACGATTACCTGCACAGTATGAGCAAAAAAGAGCGCCGGGAACTGGCTGCAAGGTTACGCCAGGTGAAACCGAAACGGCGTAAAGACTACAAACAGCGAATTACAGACCATCAGCGACAGCAGCTCGTCTATGAACTGAGGTCCAGAGGATTTGATGGCAGCGAGAAAGAGGTCGATTTACTCCTTCGCGGCGGCAGTATTCCGTCAGGAGCAGGCCTGCGTATCTTCTATCGGAACCAGCGTTTGCAGGAAGATGACAAGTGGCGGAACCTGTATTAATTACGCGGGTTAACAATTCGTGCTCTTAATAATACCAGGCATATCAGGCTGATGAGCGTAAAAAAACGTTTTACATCAGTAAGATTATTATATACTGTAAATATAAACAGTGGTTATGTATACAGTATTGTTTTGGTGTCATAGGAGGAAAGATGCAGGACTATTTTTTGGAGTCTTTGAAGCTCCAGCGCATTGATTTTTTTCTTAAGCTTGTAGCGGCTAGTGAGTGTAGTGATGAAGAGAAGGGGCTGGCTCTGCAGTGGGTTTCAGAGCTGACTGATGAGTTGATGGCGAAAATTCGTGCCCATGAATATAACCGTGTAATGGATCTTCCCGGTTAGCAGCAGGGGCGTTGCTGGCGTGAGAACTAGATTCTCGCGTCAGCAAGGTCAACTAAGGATTGAAACAGAAAGCCCTTGAAAACAGTAGCAAGTTGCCTATTATCTACGCTGTATTTAATCGATGTCATTGGCTGTAATACCTTAAGTGATATTGAAAGGCGGTGTGGGGAATGGATCTGGCTAAAGTTGAAGAACGCGTCCGAAGAGTCATAGGGACAATGGAGTCTGCCGAGCTTGATGAATATTTTTGGGGTAAGCGCTCGGGTTTGGGAGACTCATTACCTCCGTATTATCTCGTTTATTTTCTTTTGGTAGATTTACTGAAATTTAAAAATCGTGGGGTTGATGAGAAGATTTCTTTTTCTATCCCAGTCCGGATTGATGGGACTGTCGTAATTATAGAACATCGTAAACTTGGTTTAGATATATTTATCAAGAGTGATGATGATATAGAGCAAGCTAAAACTGTTTTGAGACATATTTGCGCAGGGGTTAAAGCTGCTACGAAATTTTTTGACTCGCTTGCAGACAATGCAGCAAAGACTTCAAATCTAAATGTTAATAACAATGCTAATTCTCTTTATGATAGGTTTTGCTATTTTTTAGAGCTATATAAACAGAAGCTTGATGAAGTTGCTGCTGGCCAAGAGTCTAAACTGGAAGTTGATAGTGAGTTTAAGTCTGATAATTTTTTCAGCCTGTTACAATCCACTTTTGAACAATCAAATAAGATAATTGAACTCCGAAGAGAGGCTATGTGGTTAGCAACGTCTGCAATTGAGTCATTTTTCAATTGGACCGAGCATGTTTTCATTCTTATTGCAATCTTGAAGGGTGAGATAAAAAATGGGAATGATGTGGCTGATAAAGTTGGAAAAGAATGGGGGGAGAAATTCAAATTAGCCATTGATATTAACTCTTCCAGTCTAAAATCATTCTATGATCGTTTACTTATACTCAGAAAACAGGTGCGTAATTTTGTAGCCCATGGCGCCTTCGGTAAGGATGGGCAAGCATTGGAATTTCACTCAAGTGTAGGGGCTGTGCCACTATTGCTGCCTCATCGAGAAAATAAAGAACGTTTCAAGTTTGGAAATGGTGTGCATTTTTTGGCACCTGAAGCAATGCAATTAATTAACGATTTTCTTGAAAATTTGTGGCAGGGAGAACTGTCCCCAGCAAAAATTTATATTGAATCTGGATGTCCTTTAATACTATCTTACGTAACTAATGGAACCTATGCGGAGGCGATGAAATCAGAAAGGAATATGGACTTATTGGTTAATTACTTAACTCGTGAGATGGATAATGCCGCAAACATGGATTGGTAAACTCTAGGTGCGGGTTACAAACACACAAAAAATCTTCCTGAGTTAGGTGTTATCCCAACCCAAGGCTGTGTCAGGAAAACTTCATATGGCGCATGAGATCGCATGATAGTATGACGATCGTTTTCGCTGATGCCAGCCTGAGCTGGCGGGCTGTTGCATATGTCATGCAGGCGCATGAAAACCACTGCATAAAGCGGGTAGGCGTGGCGGGGATACGATTGCGCGCGCAGTCCCAAACGGCAATAATTAGTATCTAAGGGGTAATTAAGGGGGATTATAATGTTTATCTGCGAAAATCATATTATCGAATCAAATATTAAAAACTTAATGCGTTTGCAAAACATTCATAGTACTTGTGCTTTTTGTGGTTCAGATAATATTTGTTTAGATACTGAATCACTTGAAGTACATAACTTGCTGAAGGCTATAGTGAGATATTTTTATGATGAGGTTGATTATAATACTCATTTTGGTGGTGATAATTTTACGGGTTTTCTTTTAGCAGATGATTTTATTTTTTCTAAAGATATACAGGAGCAAGATGAAGCTCTTGGGGACCTTGATGGCGAATTGTGGAATATGGGTTTTTATGTGGAAAATGAAATTAATCTTTATGCAGGATATGGAGTTGATAGAACATATAATATGCCATATATGTCTATCAAGAATTCACATCAGCCATTTTTAGAGTCGTTATCGAAAAAACTTTCAGAAAGAAATTATCATGATTTTGAAGATGAGTTAAGGAGTATTATAAGCAGCTATGATGATAACTTCGCTAAGACTATTGAAGGGAGTTCGGTAGTCTATAGAGCAAGAGTCGGAACTGCTGGTTATAAAGTTGCTTTTCAAGAATTCAGCCGTGAAGGAAAGAAAATATTTGTTCCATTTAAAGACAAGGAAATAGGAGCAGTGCCTCCACTTAGGGCAACGTCTGGTAGGGCCAATAGAGTGGGGGTTTCATATCTTTATTGTGCTACAGATAGCTATACCGCGATTGCGGAAGTTCGACCGCATCCAACAGATGTTGTTTCAATTGGCACCTTTAGAGTTGCAAGAGCATTAAAAGTATTCGATTTTTCACACCCGAATTTTTTAGGATTCATTGAGGATGATGACAGTCTATTAGCTATGATTCCATATGCTAAAATGGCGGGTATTTTTAATACTGCAACCCCGCCTTCCTTAGAAGGTAGATATAGCGTGTCACAACTTATATCCGATTGTATAAGAAAGGAAGGGTACGATGGTATTCAATTTTCAAGTACAGTTGGTGAAGGAAAGAATTTGGTTGTTTTTAATCCTTCGGACATGGAATTTATAGAAGGAACCTCAAAAGTGATTGAAATTGATAGAGTTCAGTATACTTACGAGGAAAAACAAGTTGTAGGAATGAATGACCAGTGGGAAATTTATTATGAGGAAGTTGAGTAAGTGAGGGTTGCCCCGTTGAAAAAGTTTGTATTTTCTCGGGGCTGGATCCGAATGTTAAGTAAAATAATATGGATTGAATGTGATTAGGTCTTCCCCTAGCCAATCATTAAATTCCTCCATCCTCTTTTGTAATGGTAATAGTTCGTTACGTACAAAAACATTTGCGGCCTTCTCCACATCCCCAAATCCCCCAACATTATTCGGCATAATCCCCATCATCTGCGGCGGCACGCGGTGCGCAGCCATCATGTCATCACGGCTCACGTTCTTGATATTCAGAAACTCATCCTTCGCCGCAACTTCTGACAAAGGGATGATCTGAAGGCCGTCCTTTTTGCCGTTAGGCGAGTACATAAACAGGTTGCGGAAGTTGCCTGGACCTTTGGCGCTTTTCATCGCGTTGCGGAGATTGTTCACATCCTCCTGATTCTGCGCGGCGTCGGTCATGTACATGATGAAGCCTGCATGGCTGCCGTTGATGTAATACTTACGGCGGAACAGCGTGGCAGACTCGTTGAGCAGGGCGGATGGAATGGCAGAAAGATAGCCTGGCAGGCCGTAGATCTCCTGGTTGATGTCCGGTTCCATCAGATGAAAAATGCTGCCTTTCGTGAACTGATACGGCTGCGTGGTCATGCCGTATTGCACAAACCAGTAGGTATCCAGGTCTAATCCGCGTCGGGTGTATTTTGCCAGCGCAGGTTCAAGGGCGATAACTTCACCGAAGCGGTTCGTGCGTTTCTCCAGGTAGGCGTTACCAAATACCAGATAGTCCTGCACAAAACGTGAAAAAGCCTGCTGGCTGAGCAGCGGGTGAGGGATATAGGTGCTGGTCAGAATGTTGCACTTTACTGCAATCGGTGAGCTGTGGTGTACGGCGGCGCGGAAGGTTCGCGCCAGGCCGTCGAAACTCACAGGCGGCTCATACCAGCGATCCATCTGTACGCATTCCACATAGTCCAGCAGTTCGCGACGGTCCAGAACAGGAACGGGATCGCCGAAGCTGAATGCTTCGGCTGAAGTCTGGCTTTTATGCTGGATCTGATTCATCTCCGCTGCGCGGTTTTTCTTACTCTTTCCCATCAAAAAATCTCCACAATATTGCTGGTATTGGCGGACTCGCCCTGCAGCGGTTCGTTAAACAGTGCGTGCATCGTTGCCCAGGCCAGATCGGCGTGGCTGGCTTCTTCGCTGCGGCTGGCTTCATAGGTTGGGCGGTTGCCACTGGCGGTGGTTGCGCGACGGATTGCCATGAATGACTGCGCAATGTCGGTGTGCCCGGCGTCAAACTCCAGACGGCGGTGGCTGATAATGTCGTAGGCCTTGAGTACCAGGGCGTTTTTAACGTTGGGGTTGTAGACAAACTCCCTGACGGCAGGAAAAAACGCTTTCACGTTCTCGTAAACCCCGTGACCGACGCCGGTCGAGTCGATGCCGATATAGGTCACGTTATACTGTTCGGTCAGTTTTTTGATGGCGTCAGCCTGGGCGCGGAAGTCCATCCCGCGCCACTGGTGACGCTCAAGAATGCGGAACTTACCGCCCGGCACGGCTGGCGGTGCCACCACCACGCATCCGGCGCTGTCGCCGTTCTGCGTACCTTTTGCCGGGTCATAACCGATCCAAACCTCGCGCCAGCCAAACGGGCGCAGCGCCAGTGCATGAAAGTCGGTCCAGACTTCCCAACTGTCCACCATGCACGCCTGCAGCTCGCTGAGCGGGAACACGGACGCGAGATCGTCCACGAACTCACACATCAGCAGGTTCTGGTATTCGTCCGGGCTGTACTCCATGCGCAACTGGTCGAGATCGAACAGGTTACAGCCGCCGCGCACCGCATCTTCCACGGTGACTATCTGGCGGTATTGCCCGTCTGCGCACAGCAGGCCGGGGGCCAGATTGCTGTGGGACAGGTCGATGTCCACCTTATCGGCTTTGTTGCGCCCACGGTTGAATAGCGCACCGGACCAGAACGGATAAGCACTGTGTGTCAGGCTGGATGGCGTGGAAAAATAGGTTTGTCGCCATTTTTTGTGAATAGCCATACCGGAAGCCACTTTGCGTAACTCCTGGAATTTCGGTATCCAGAAATATTCATCCAGATACAGGTTGCCGTGGTAACTCTGGGCCGTGCGGGCATTGGTGCCGAGGAAGTAAAGCGTGGCCCCGTTAGGAAGCACCATCGGATCGCCTTTCAGCTCCACCTCCACTTCTTTGGCGAAGTCGATGATGTACTGCTTAAAGACGTGGGCCTGTGCCTTGCTGGCAGAAAGGAAAATCTGGTTACGTCCGGTAAGCAGGGCGTCAATCAGGGCTTCACGGGCAAAGTAAAAGGTCGCGCCGATCTGGCGTGACTTCAGCAGGTTGCGGATGCGGTTGGTTTTTCCGGCTTCCCACCAGTGGCGCTGGTAGTTGAACATGGAGGAATGGAAAATTTCTTCCAGCTTCTCAATCTGTTCATCGGTGAAAACGTTCTTTTCCGGCTGACGGCGTGGGCCTTTGTTGCGGTTGGCGACGTTAGGGTTTAAGTCGGCTTCGTTGCCGCCATTGTTAAACTTGCCGATCTGCGCGTGGCGTTCCGACTGGCGCGCCAGCAGGTCAATCTCTTTGAAATCTTTCCCTTCTTTGTGCTCCTTCATAATGAGCTGGCAGTAGCGTGTGGCGGTGGTGAGCTGCATCTGATCCAGCGGCCCATAATCACCCCACTTGTCGCGTTTTTTCCAGCTGTGAACGGTTGCAACTTTCTCGCCCAGCATTTCAGCAATGCGGGCTACGCGGTATCCCTGAAAGTACAGCAGCATGGCCTGCCGACGGGGATCGAGATCTGCGGGTGTCAGTGTGGTGTTCATGGCACAAACCTACAGCCTTGAATGAAGGCTTTCCCCGCCTGCGGTTTGTGTGGTTGTCGGTACAAATACCGCGCATTGTTTCACTACCCCCATCACCGCAACCATAAGGCTCCAGTAAGTTTTTTCTAACGGAGCACGGCTCATGACAGTGAAAGCAAAGCGTTTTCGCATCGGGGTGGAAGGTGCCACCACCGACGGACGCGAAATCCAGCGTGAATGGCTGGAACAGATGGCAGCCAGCTACAACCCGGCGGTGTATACCGCGCTGATTAACCTTGAGCACATCAAGTCTTATCTGCCGGACAGCACCTTTAACCGCTACGGCAAGGTGACGGCGCTGTTTGCTGAAGAAATCACGGAAGGTCCGCTGGCAGGCAAGATGGCGCTGTATGCCGATGTTGAGCCAACGGAGTCCCTGGTGGAGCTGGTGAAAAAAGGCCAGAAATTATTCACCTCTATGGAAGTCAGCCCGAAGTTCGCTGATACGGGCAAAGCCTACCTGGTCGGCCTGGCTGCCACTGATGACCCTGCCAGTCTGGGCACTGAAATGCTGACATTCAGCGCAAGTGCAGCCCATAACCCGCTGGCAAACCGCAAGCAGAATCCCGCCAATCTCTTTACCGCTGCAGAGGAAACGGTGATCGAACTGGAAGAAATCCAGGACGACAAACCTTCCCTGTTTGCCCGTGTCACGGCGCTGTTTACCAAAAAAGAGCAGTCCGACAATGCCCGGTTCTCTGATGTGCATAAGGCCGTGGAGCTGGTCGCCACTGAGCAGCAAAACCTGAGCGCACGCACCGAAAAATCCCTGTCTGAGCAGGAAGAACGTCTGTCTGAGCTGGAGACTGCCCTGCAGGCACAGCAGACCGCCTTTAACGAACTGGTGAATAAGCTGAGTCATGAAGACAGCCGCCAGGACTACCGCCAGCGTGCAACAGGCGGTAACGCCCCCGCTGACACTCTGACCAATTGCTGATGGAGCACAAAACCTGATGAAGAAGAATACCCGCTTTGCTTTTAACGCTTATCTGCAGCAGCTGGCGCGTCTGAACGGTGTGGCAGTTGAAGAACTGTCCAGCAAGTTCACTGTAGAGCCGTCTGTGCAGCAGACGCTGGAAGACCAGATCCAGCAGTCCGCCGCTTTCCTGACGCTGATTAACGTCACGCCAGTGACTGAGCAGTCCGGTCAGCTGCTGGGGCTGGGTGTTGGCAGCACCATTGCCGGAACCACTGACACCACCGCGAAAGAGCGTGAACCTGTCGATCCAACGCTGATGGTCGATGTGGAATACAAATGCGAACAGACCAACTTTGACACGGTGCTGACCTACGCGAAGCTGGATCTGTGGGCGAAGTTTCAGGATTTCCAGGTGCGTATCCGTGACGCCATCGTGAAACGTCAGGCACTGGACCGCATCATGATCGGCTTTAACGGCGTGAAGCGTGCGAAAACCTCCAACCGTAGCGAAAACCCGCTGCTGCAGGATGTGAACAAAGGCTGGCTGCAGAAAATCCGTGAGGATGCACCGGATCACGTCATGGGCAGCACCACCACGGGCGGTGAAACCACACCGGGCGCAGTGAAAGTCGGCAAAGGTGGCGAATATGCCAACCTGGACGCCGTAGTGATGGATGCCGTCAATGAGCTTATCGATGTGGTCTACCAGGACGATGACGATCTGGTGGTGATTTGCGGTCGTGAACTGTTGTCTGACAAGTATTTCCCACTGGTCAACAAAGAGCAGGAAAACAGTGAAAAACTGGCTGCCGATATGATCATCAGCCAGAAACGCATGGGTGGCCTGCAGGCCGTGCGTGCGCCGTTCTTCCCGCCGAATGCGCTGCTGATCACCCGTCTGGATAACCTGTCCATCTACTGGCAGGAAGACACCCGCCGCCGTTCAGTTATCGACAACCCGAAACGTGACCGGATTGAAAATTTTGAATCCGTTAACGAAGCCTATGTGGTTGAGGACTACCGCTGCGCCGCACTGGTGGAAAACATCCAGATTGGCGACTTCAGCGCCGCCGCAGCAGAAACCGGAGCATAAACCATGAGCCTGAGTCCCGCACGGCAGCATCGCCTGCGCGTTCAGGCTGAACAGGCCGCCCGTGAGGGCGGCAGCGTTCGCCACGCGTCGGGCTATGACCTGATGCTGCTGCAACTGGCGGAAGACCGCCGCCGTCTCAAGGGCGTTCAGTCCACGGTCAAAAAAGCGGAAATCAAAGTGGAGCTGCTGCCGAAGTACGCCGCCTGGGCGGAGGGTGTTCTGGCTGCCGGAGGCGCGCAACAGGATGACGTGCTGATGTACGTGATGCTGTGGCGTATTGATGCCGGAGATTATGCCGGGGCGCTGGAGATCGGGCGTCATGCCCTGCGTCATGGCTGGGTGATGCCGCTGGGTAACCGCAACGTGCAGACCGTGCTGGCAGAGGAAATGGCAGACGCCGCGCAGAGCGCAATGCTTGCCGCCACCGGCTTCGATGTCGATCTGTTGTTGCAGACGCTGGAGCTGACAGACGGTCTGGATATGCCGGACCAGTCACGGGCGCGTCTGCATAAAGCGATTGGCGCAGTCCTGAGCGAAAGCAATCCGGCTTCCGCCCTTAATCATCTCAACCATGCGTTACAGCTCGATCCCCGCTGTGGCGTGAAAAAAGACAAACAGCAGCTGGAGCGCAGACTGCGCAATGACAGCCGCTGACAGAACGTGCCCCCGCGCACGGGCGGCACGGGGTGGCGAAAGGCACAGCCACATCAAAACTCCGTCCACCGCCCTCTATTTCAGGAGAAAGCAGCATGAAGTTTGTTGCGCCAGAACAGGCACCGGAACAGGCGGAAATCATCAGAAATACGCCGTTCTGGCCTGATGTGGACCTGTCGGAGTTTCGCAGTGTCATGCGCACTGACGGCACGGTGACGCAGCCGCGTTTAAAGCAGGTTGCGCTGTCGGCAATTTCGGAGGTCAACGCAGAGCTGTATGAGTTTCGCAGACGCCAGCAGATGCTGGGGTATGCCTCGCTGGCAGAAGTCCCGGCGGAACAACTGGACGGCAAAAGCGAGCGCATTCAGCACTATTTCAACGCGGTTTACTGCTGGGCACGCGCCATGCTCAACGAACGTTACCAGGACTATGACGCCACGGCATCCGGTGCGAAGCGAGGCGAGGAACTGGCGGAAGCAAGCGGTGATTTATGGCGTGACGCCCGCTGGGCCATCAGCCGGGTGCAGGATGCGCCGCACTGCACAGTGGAGCTTATCTGATGAAAGTGCGTGCGCATCAGTATGACACGGTGGACGCACTTTGCTGGCGTCATTACGGGCGCACGCAGGGTGTCACGGAGCAGGTACTGAAGGCAAATCCGGGGCTTGCCGAATACGGCCCCTTTTTACCTCACGGGCTGCAGGTGGAGCTGCCGGACATTCCGACAACCACCACCGTGCAGACCGTCCAGCTATGGGACTGAATTATGACGCTTGAGCGAATCAGCGCCTTTATCACGTATTGCATCGCCGTCGTGCTGGCCTGGCTGGGCGATTTGTCCATCAAGGATGTCTCAACGCTGGGCGGCCTGATGATCGGTGTGCTGATGCTGGCTATCAACTGGTACTACAAACACAAAGCCTACCAGCTTCTGCGCGACGGGCAGATCTCGCGGGAGGATTATGAATCCATCAATCGTTAAACGTTGCCTTGTCGGGACCGTGCTGGCTATTGCTGCCACTCTGCCGGGTTTTCAGCAGCTTCACACCTCCGTCGAGGGGCTGAAACTGATTGCCGATTACGAAGGCTGTCGTCTGCAGCCGTATCAGTGCAGCGCGGGTGTCTGGACCGACGGCATTGGTAATACATCGGGCGTCATTCCCGGCAAAACTATTACGGAACGACAGGCAGCAGAAGGGCTGATCTCCAACGTGCTACGTGTGGAGCGGGCGCTGGAAAGGTGTGTGAAGCAACAGCCGCCGCAGAAGGTGTATGACGCTACGGTGTCGTTTGCCTTCAACGTGGGGACGGGCAATGCCTGTAGTTCCACGCTGGTGAAATTGCTCAATCAGCGGCGCTGGGCGGATGCGTGCCGACAGTTGCCGCGCTGGGTTTATGTGAAAGGTGTTTTTAATCAGGGGCTGGATAACCGCCGTGCGCGGGAGATGGCCTGGTGCCTTAAAGGAGCTGGACTATGACACGTGCGCTGGCGGTAGTGGCGGTGCTGGCACTCGTTGCGCTGGGCTGGCAGTCGTGGCGGCTTAACAGCGCCAGCCACACCATCGAAACGCAGCGCGCGGCGCTGAAAAGTAAAGCGCAGGAACTGACGAAGAAAAACAGCCAGCTCATCGGTCTGTCCATTCTGACTGAAACCAATAACCGGGAGCAGGCGCGGCTCTATGCCGACGCAGAACAAACCAGCGTACTGCTGAGACAACGACAACACCGGATTGAGGAACTGAAACGTGAGAACGAGGATTTACGCCGCTGGGCTGATACTCCTTTGCCTGCTGACATTATCCGGCTGCGAAAACGTCCGGCATTCACCGGAGGTGCAGCTTACCGTCAGTGGTTGTCCGCGAGTGACGCCGTGTCGGCTGGATCAGGCCGCGCCGCGCACTAACGGTGATCTGAACGCATTGCTGGATGAAACGGAGGCCGCCTGGGCGGTCTGTGCAGACAAAGTGGACATGATTATTGCGTGTCAGGAGCGAAACAGTGAACAAACCACAATCCCTGCGCCACGCCCTCAATAAAGCAGTGCCTTATGTCCGTAATAACCCGGACAAACTGCATCTGTTTGTAGATAACGGTTCGCTGGTTGCCACCGGGGCCAGCTCCATGTCATGGGAGTATCGTTACACCCTGAACGTGGTGATAGAGGATTTCAGCGGCGACCAGAATCTGCTGATGGCCCCGGTTTTGCTGTGGCTGCGTGATAACCAACCTGATGCCATCAATAATCCGGCATTACGGGAAAAGCTATTCACCTTTGAGGTGGATATTCTGCGCAACGATGTCTGTGATATCAGCCTTAACCTGCAGCTGACAGAGCGTGTGGTGGTCAACACTGACGGCAGTGTGTCGAGTGTTGAAGCTGTAGCGGAACCCGATGAACCTGAAGAAATGTGGACGGTGAAACGTGGCTGAACTGCAGAAGGTGGACGACTGGCTGAGTGCCTTGCTGGCGAATCTGGAGCCAGCCGCAAGAAGCTGCATGATGCGTCAGCTGGCGCAGGAACTGCGCCGGACACAGCAGCAGAACATCAGGATGCAGCGCAACCCTGACGGCAGCAGCTATGAACCGCGACGGGTAACAGCACGCAGTAAAAAAGGCCGTATCAAACGTCAGATGTTTGCAAAGCTGCGCACCACAAAATACCTGAAAACTGCCGCCAGCGCCGACTCTGCCAGCGTGCAGTTTGAAGGCAAGGTGCAGCGCATTGCCCGCGTTCACCATTACGGCCTGCGTGATCGCGTCAGTCGCAAAGGACCGGAGGTCCGTTACGCAGAGCGTCGCCTGCTGGGTGTAAATGATGATTTATACTTTTTAACACGCCGCATTTTATTGCAATGGTTGGCGAGGTAGAGTTGGTTGACTTTTTGTAGTTCCTACTCTAACCTCACCGATTGATTTTAGGTTATATCAATCCCAAAATAAATTATTATTAATATTGCTCATATCGAAAGTGAAGTTCTTTTCTGTAATAGTTTCGTACCTTTGTTCATAGATTATTTTTACATATCTAAACCCCTGTGTTACAGAGCGAATTTTTCGGGGTTTTGATGCAAGCATAACAAGTATTTCAAATACTTTATCAAGATAGTTGTGGGTGTGTTCAACTAAAAGGGGGGTAAATTTACCACCTTTTCCAGAATGGACTATGTTATTTCTTGTTCTATAAATTCTTCTGAGTTGCCATTCTAATCTTAACTTATGGTTATCTAAAGTTGATTTAATTGACTCCGGGGATGAAACTATGTTTTTTATATACTCGAAACGATCTGAAAGCAATGTGTAATCACGAAATTTAGCGGATAAAGATTCCCTTACTGATTCGTATTCAGGAAGAATCATTATATTGGCTAGTTTGTGTTTCGCTTTTGCTCCAGGTATTCCTTTTAAATGTGAGTTTAGTATGTGTCTATTCCATAACAGCAGGTCTCGGGTAAGGTTGTCAATTAAGGAGTCTATATATGTAATATTCAGGAATGGAATTATACTTGCAGTAATATGTTCTATTGTTGCTTGATCCTTGGATTTAGTGTCTGTCGGCACTAATGATTCAAGAGCTATCCATAGATTTAAAAGCTGATTTTCAACATTTTCACTTTTTAATGCCATTGAATGTAATTGAATACTTCTCAAGAACTTGGCAAATGAACTATTTTCTAGAGAAAACTCAGACATCAATGATTCAAGACGTTTCTTGGCCTTTTCATGCTTTAAGTCCTTGCATTTTTTCATGGGGTTAAGTCTTTCAGCCACTTTCAAAGAGTCTGTATCAGTTATAACGAAAGCTTCATTTGACCAAGTAGGTTTATCTTTATGATGATAAATATTTAAAAAGGATGATGCTAATTTAAGTAGGTTTTCAGCATTCTCTCTTGCTGAATAAGAATCAAAAGCTTCTATATTTGATACGCAAACTATCTTCTTTCTTTGCAGATTTCTAAAAAAAACATGTTGGGAAAATTCTTCTGGTGGTTCTTTCTCAACAGACAAAGAGAGTCTTTCGAAAGTTGGCTCTGCGCCTAAAAACACTGGTTCAACAATAAAATATATTTTGTATTTCTTTTTTTCGAGTTTTATTAAATCAAAAAAAGAAGAGACATCAGTGTTATTTGATATTTTATTATTCCCATAATAAAAAAATTGCTGGGTTAAATTCTTAAGATTATGTTGGCTAAAGCCAATGTAGAGTAATAAACTGATATAATTTCTTGTTAGCTTGCGTATGATGCTTCTTTCCCAGTTAGGGGATGATAACTCTTGGGTGATAAGTTCTTCACTTTTTTCTTTATATAATTTGGGTGGTAATTGAATGACCAGCATTTCAATTATTGAGCTTCTCTCTTTAGGGCTTATGTTAGTATTTTTTAGTTTGTTGAGAAAAGCTTGGTAAGCATCACCTAATAAATCTTGTGCTACTTTATCACATGACAAGTTATGTATTAATTCTGCGGTTAAATGTTCAATATTTTTAGGCTGAATAATACCATCCTCAACATCTTTAATTGTATTTAAAGTTTCTACTCCAATTGTTGGGGTATTCATCACTGAGGGTTTGTATGTGTCCAGTGTATAGTCAAATAGCATTTCATCCAGTAATTGCGCAAAATATACTAGTGCTTTACAAGTGTCTGGGCAATCCCATTTATACAAAGAACGAAATTTCATTTTTGTTATTCCATATTGTAAGACCGCTCATACAAATACATATGTTTTAAGATAAATGCAAGATGTTGAATCATTGCCCTATGAACGCACAACTAACCGAAATCATGCGCCTTATCACCAACCTGATCCGCACTGGGGTAGTCACCGAAGTGGACAGGGAAAACTGGCTTTGCCGGGTGAAAACGGGCGAGCTTGAAACCAACTGGATCAGCTGGCTGACGCTGCGTGCCGGGAATGCCCGCACATGGTGGCGACCATCGGAAGGTGAGCAGGTTGTGCTGCTGAGTCTGGGCGGCAATCTGGAAACCGCCTTTGCGCTGCCCGCTGTCTATTCGAATCAGTTCGCACCACCGTCTACGTCGGCGGACGCCTGCGTGACAGAACATCCTGACGGCGCCTGGTTTGAATACGAACCCGCCACCGGGCGCTGGTATGTCAGGGGCATCAAATCAATGGTCATTGAGGCCGCTGACAACATCACCATGAAAACCAGTGAGTTTGTGCTGGAGGCTGATCGCACGCGTATTAACAGCGAAGTGGTGATCAATGGTGGCGTTACCCAGGGCGGCGGAGCGATGAGTTCTAACGGGATCGTGGTTGATGCGCATCAGCATACTGGCGTTCTGAAAGGCGGCGACACAACCGGAGGCCCGCTATGACGCTTTATAGCGGGATGAACAATACCAGCGGCAAAGCCATTACTGATATTGACCATCTGCGCCAGTCGGTGCGGGACATTCTGCTGACGCCGCAGGGTAGCCGCATTGCTCGCCGTGAATATGGTTCCCTGCTGTCGGCACTGATAGACCAGCCACAAAATCCGGCGTTACGCCTGCAGGTCATGTCGGCAGTGTATGTGGCGCTGAGTCGCTGGGAGCCACGGCTGACGCTGGATTCCATCACCATCAACAGCCATTTTGACGGTTCAATGGTGGTGGCGCTGAGCGGGCGGCGTAATAACGGTGTGCCTGTTTCCCTTTCCGTATCAACAGGAGCAGAGAATGGCAGTGATTGACCTTTCGCAGTTGCCTGCGCCGCAGATTGTGGATGTGCCGGACTTTGAGACGCTGCTTGCCGAACGCAAGGCCGAATTTGTTGCGCTTCATCCGAAAGATGAGCAGGAAGCAGTGATGCGTACGCTGGAACTGGAATCTGAACCCGTCACCAAATTGCTGCAGGAGAACGCTTACCGTGAGTTGCTTCTGCGCCAGCGCATTAACGAAGCCGCGCAGGCTGTGATGGTGGCTTACGCGATGGGCAGCGATCTTGACCAGCTCGCTGCCAACTACAACGTGAAACGCCTGACGGTGACGCCTGCTGATAATGACGCTGTGCCGCCCGTTGCAGCTGTGATGGAAAGCGATGAAGCGTTACGCCTGCGTGTGCCTGCAGCCTTTGAAGGGCTTTCAGTTGCGGGGCCAACTGCAGCTTATGAATTTCATGCCCGAAGCGCCGACGGTCGGGTGGCGGATGCCAGTGCAACCAGCCCGGCACCTGCAGAGGTGGTGCTGACTGTCCTTAGCCGCGAAGGCGATGGAACTGCAGAAAAAGACCTGCTGGACGTGGTGGAAAAAGCTCTGAACAGTGAGAACGTCCGCCCGGTGGCTGACCGTCTTACGGTTCGCAGCGCAGAAATCATCCCGTATCGCGTGGAAGCCACCATTTTTCTCTATCCGGGACCGGAAGCAGAGCCGGTAATGGCAGCGGCAAAAGCCAGCCTGCAGAAGTACATCGCCAGTCAGACGCGTCTTGGTCGGGATATTCGCCGTAGCGCCATCTTTGCCGCCCTGCATGTTGAGGGTGTGCAGCGTGTGGAGCTGGCTTCTCCTCTGGCGGATGTGGTCCTGAACAAAACACAGGCGGCATCATGTACGCAGTGGAGCGTGACCAACGGGGGAACGGATGAATAGTCTGCTGCCACCGGGTTCAACGCCACTGGAGCGCCGACTGGCGCAGACCTGTCGCGGGATTTCTGAACTGCAGGTGCCACTGCGTGACCTGTGGGATCCGGCTACCTGTCCGGTCAGTTTCCTGCCTTATCTCGCCTGGGCGTTCTCTGTGGATCGCTGGGACGAGGGCTGGACAGAAGGCGTCAAGCGCCAGGTGGTGAAGGATGCTTTTTATATTCATCAGCATAAAGGGACCACCAGTGCCGTGCGTCGGGTGGTGGAGCCGTTCGGCTTTCTGATCCGCATTATTGAGTGGTGGCAGACCGGAGAGACACCGGGCACGTTTCGTCTGGATATCGGCGTGCAGGACCAGGGCATCACTGAAGATACCTATCTGGAACTTGAGCGACTGATAAGCGATGCCAAACCATGTAGCCGTCACATGATCGGCATGTCCATCAACCTGCAGACCAGCGGCCCGCATTGGGTGGGGGCAGCCAGTTATCTTGGCGAAGAAATCACGATCTATCCGTATATCAACGAAACAATTATTTCCGGCGGCACCGCGCATGAGGGCGGGGCAGTCCACGTTATTGACACAGTGAGAGTGAATCCATGAGCACAAAATTTTATACCCTGCTGACGGATATTGGCGCGGCGAAACTTGCCAGCGCCGCCGCGCTCGGTGTGCCGCTAAAAATTACCCATATGGCGGTGGGCGATGGCGGCGGAGCATTGCCGACGCCGGACGCAAAGCAGACTGCACTGGTAAATGAGAAACGCCGGGCTGCGCTGAATATGCTCTATATCGACCCGCAGAACAGCAGCCAGATTATTGCTGAACAGGTGATCCCTGAAAACGAGGGCGGTTGGTGGATTCGTGAAGTGGGGCTGTTTGATGAGTCCGGGGCATTGATTGCCGTGGGCAACTGCCCGGAAAGCTATAAGCCGCAACTGGCTGAAGGCAGCGGGCGCACCCAGACCGTGCGCATGGTGCTGGTTACCAGCAGCACGGACAATATCACCCTGAAAATCGACCCTGCCGTCGTGCTGGCAACCCGCAGGTATGTGGATGACAAGGCTCTGGAGCTGAAGGTGTACGTGGATGATCTGATGGCAAAACATCTTGCCGCACCGGACCCGCATTCACAGTATGCACCCAAAGAAAGTCCGACGTTTACCGGGACACCCAAAGCGCCAACGCCAGCAGCAGGGAATAACACCACGCAGATTGCGACCACCGCGTTTGTTCAGGCGGCTCTGACGGCTCTTATTAATGGTGCGCCAGCCACCCTGGACACGCTGAAAGAAATAGCCGCAGCCATTAACAATGATCCGAAATTCAGTACCACCATTAACAATGCGCTGGCGCTGAAAGCGCCGCTGTCGAGTCCGGCACTTACCGGGACGCCAACAGCTCCCACGGCGGCGCAGTCGGTCAACAATACACAGATTGCCACTACCGCTTTTGTGAAATCGGCAATTGCAGCCATGGTGGGTTCTGCACCTGCGGCACTGGATACGCTGAACGAACTGGCAGCGGCGCTGGGGAATGATCCGAACTTTGCCACGACAATAACTAACTCCCTTGCGGGGAAGCAGCCAAAGGATGCTACTTTAACGGCGTTGGCAGGGCTTTCTACATCAAAAGATAAACTCCCTTATTTTACAGGGGAAGATCGGGCTGCCTTAACTGCACTGACAAGTGTTGGGCGTGCCATTCTTAGCAAGCCCAGCGCACAGGGCGTTCTTGATTATCTTGGTTTAGGGGATGGCTCTGCATTACCTGTTGGTGTCCCTGTTCCGTGGCCTTCTGCCACTCCACCGACAGGCTGGCTGAAATGCAACGGAGCGGCTTTTTCGGCTGAAGAATATCCCAAACTGGCAAAGGTTTATCCGACAAATAAATTGCCTGATTTACGTGGTGAGTTTATTCGTGGCTGGGATGATGGGCGTGGTATTGATGCTGGACGTGCTTTATTGAGCCTTCAGGCTGGAATGCTGGAAAAACACCGCCATATGGTTGTAGCCAACGATGGGTATGATTCAAAAGAGGAATGGGAACTGGCGGCAATCTTCAGAAAAGCATATACGCAAGGCCGGGGGCTTGATGCTGCCGATGCCGGAGGGACTCTGATTCCATCACCAACGCTACATACACGAGGGAGTATTGGTAACACAGGTGGGAGCGAAACCCGTCCACGAAATATTGCATTTAACTATATCGTGAGAGCTGCATAATGGATAAAGCCGTATTAAATAGCGAACTTATTGCCACGAAGGCGGGGAATATTACCGTCTATAACTATGATGGTGAAACACGGGAATATATTTCTGAATCAACAGAATATCTTGCTGTCGGCGTCGGTATCCCCGCATATTCGTGTTTAGATGCTCCTGGTTCATATCAGTCAGGTTATGTGTCCTGTCGAACTCTGGATTTGAGATCATGGGAATATGTCCCTGACCACCGTGGTGAAACGGTCTATAACACATTGAACGGTAAACCGATGGAAATAAAAACGATTGGTGAATACCCGGAAAATGTGACCACTCTTGCACCATCCACACCATATGATGTTTGGAATGGGAATGAATGGGTTGTGGACCTACAGGCGAAAAAAAACGCATTAGAGAAGGTTTTTATAACAGAAAGAGATATGGCGATCAATGAAGCTCTGAACTACATATCTCCTTTACAGAGTGAATTATTATTGGGGAGTATTTCGGAGCGAAATAAAGAAATTTTGCAGGTATGGTTAAACTATATTAATGAGCTAAAGGAAGCGGTATTTGTTTCTGATAAAGCTTCCTTATTGCCTGCTAAGCCAGAATGTTAGTATTGCCTAAAGCTAGCCATTTATTGGCTGGCTTTTGAGAGCAATATACTTTGTGTGCGTGAAAATAATCGGTCCATGATTCTGGAAGAAATTGTACTGCTTAATAAGTAACATATAGCAAAGCTGATTATTACTGTACCTACCAATACGAACGGCCATGACAACATCTTATTTAGGTAAGTGGAAATGTATAATATAAATAGACCATGTAACAGATATATACTAAGACTATTTTTTCCAAACATCTCTAAAATTACACAGGTGGGTTTTAGCTGCATGAGAGCTAATACAAAAGCCGGAACTGCTGCATAGTTGACTACTTTGTATAACATAAGTACAACTATAGACTTATCAAAATAAGAGAATGGAAAAGCGCCGTAGAGAAATATGGTAGGTGCAAATATCGATAAAATCACTAATGCAATAACTGCTGAGAATAAAATGAGGTATATCGTATTTTTGCCGTGCCTTTTACGTAATAAATTATTCCGATAAAATAACGCTCCTATAATAAAGTAGGGTAGAAAATTAATTGTCCTCATAATGGATAGAGTCTGCGAACTGAAATCAATGAATTGAAATGCGAAGCTTATAAGTAAAGAAAGACAAAGAGGGTAACGGAAGGTGAATAGAACAGAAGCAATTATTTGCCAGAAAAAAAGGCTTAAAAGATACCACATTATCCAATAAGGCGCGCCAATCTTAAGATAACCAGAAATACTTCCTGTCAGCAAGAAGTTGATAAATTCATAAATAAAATTAAAAACAATGAATGGAACAAGAATATGTTTGCTTAATTTGTATATGTCAAGATTGCTACATCCCTTGCTAAGAAAACCAGAAATTAATACAAAGGCGGGCATGTGAAATGTGTAAATGAAATCATATATATATTTCACTTGTTCATGTTCTACGCCACCGCCAAGTATGTGCGCCATAACCACCAGTAAAATTAACGCGCCTTTGAGCGTATCGATAGTGTTATCACGATTATCGATCTGTTGTGCCACGGACAATCCTTAAGTGTATATAGTTAGTTTTCTGTTGAAGACAGTATCCAGGGTAACGGATTCAATTAAAAGTATTAAATGAGAATCTGATAATTGTGCAGGCCGTCGTACAAACGACCTCGCGTGACCTAAGGCAACTTTATTTTCATAGTAGGCATTATCCCTGTAAACCGGAGAGACTGCCTTATGGCTCAGGATTACCACCACGGGGTGCGCGTTGTTGAAGTCAACGAAGGCACCCGATCCATTACCACGGTGAGCACCGCCATCGTGGGTATGGTCTGCACGGGCGATGATGCCGATGCAAAAATGTTTCCTCTTAATAAACCCGTGCTGATCACTGATGTACTGACCGCCAGCGGTAAAGCGGGTGAGACCGGCACGCTGGCCCGTTCGCTGGATGCCATCGCTGACCAGGCAAAACCCGTGACCGTAGTTGTGCGTGTGCCGCAGGGTGAAACGGAAGAAGAAACCACAACCAATATCATCGGCGCAGTGACTGCTGAAGGTAAAAAAACAGGCATGAAAGCCCTGTTATCTGCCCAGTCACAGCTCGGCGTTAAACCGCGCATTCTCGGCGTGCCGGGTCACGATAATAAAGCCGTTGCGACTGAGCTGCTGAGTGTGGCGCAAAGCCTGCGCGGGTTTGCTTACCTGTCGGCGTATGGCTGCAAAACAGTGGAAGAAGTGCTTACCTACCGTGAAAACTTCAGCCAGCGCGAAGGGATGCTGATCTGGCCCGACTTTACTGGCTGGGACACGGTGCTGAATGCCGAAGCAACAGCATATGCCACCGCCCGTGCGCTTGGTCTGCGCGCCAAAATTGACGAGCAGACCGGATGGCACAAAAGCCTGTCTAACGTGGGCGTGAACGGTGTCACCGGAATTTCTGCTGATGTGTTCTGGGATCTGCAGGACCCGGCAACAGATGCAGGTCTGCTGAACCAGAACGACGTCACCACGCTTATCCGCAAAGACGGTTTCCGCTTCTGGGGTTCCCGCTGCCTGAGTGATGACCCACTCTTTGCCTTCGAAAACTACACCCGCACGGCGCAGGTGCTGATGGACACGATGGCAGAAGCGCATATGTGGGCGGTGGACAAACCGCTGAACCCGTCGCTGGCCCGCGACATTATCGAAGGTATCCGCGCCAAAATGCGCAGCCTGGTCAGTCAGGGCTATCTCATTGGTGGTGATTGCTGGCTGGACGAGTCGGTGAATGACAAAGACACTCTGAAAGCCGGAAAACTCACCATCGACTACGACTACACGCCAGTGCCGCCACTTGAAAACCTGATGTTGCGTCAGCGCATCACCGATCAGTACCTGGTGAATTTCTCCAGCCAGGTCAGCGCGTAAGGGGACAACATGGCTTTACCACGCAAATTAAAACATCTGAACTTGTTTAACGACGGGAACAACTGGCAGGGGATCGTTGAGTCGCTGACGCTGCCGAAATTCACCCGCAAATATGAGAAGTATCGCGGCGGCGGAATGCCGGGTGCAGTGGATGTGGATCTGGGGCTTGATGACAGTGCGCTGGATACAGAATTTTCCATTGGTGGTACTGAATTGCTGCTGTTTAAGCAGATGGGCAAAGCCACGGTGGATGGCATCCAGCTGCGCTTTACCGGCTCTATCCAGCGTGATGATACCGGGGAAGTGCAGGCCGTGGAGCTTGTGGTGCGTGGACGTCACAAAGAAGTGGATTCCGGCGAGTGGAAGACGGGCGAAAGCAACACCACCAAAGTGACCAGTACCAACAGCTACGCGAAGCTGACCATCAATGGTGAGGTGCTCTATGAAGTGGACCTTATCAACATGGTGGAAATTGTGGACGGTGTGGACCTGATGGAAGCGCACCGCAACGCCCTCGGCCTCTGATGTATCTGAACGGCGCGGGATTCCGCGCCAGAACCCAATTTACAGGACAACAAAATGAGCGATAAGCAGACTGAAAAGACCATTCAACTGGATACCCCTATCAAGCGCGGTAAAACGGAAATCACCGAAATTGTGCTGCGTAAACCGCAGTCTGGTGCGCTGCGCGGTACACGCCTGCAGGCCATTATGGATATGGATGTGAACGCGATGATGACCGTGATCCCCCGCATTTCCAGTCCGGCACTGACTGCACAGGAAATTGCAGATATGGACCCGGCAGATCTCACTGCCATGTCGGTTGAGGTTGTTACTTTTTTGTTGAAGAAGTCGGTGCTTGCCGGTTTACCGACAGCCTGACGGTTGACGATCTGGTGGCAGATATCGCCACCATTTTTCACTGGCCGCCATCCGTTACTGACGTTATGCCGCTGACCGAAGTGCTGGAATGGCGGTATAAAGCGATTCAGAGAAGCGGGGCCAACGATGAGTGATAACAACCTGCGCCTGCAGGTCATTCTTAATGCGGTTGACAAACTCACCCGCCCATTCCGTGCTGCACAGGCCAGTTCGAAAGAGCTGGCTGGCGCAATCAGAAACTCCCGTGACGCATTAAAGCAACTCAATCAGGCGGGTAACAGCCTGGAAAAATTTCGCAAGCTGCAGGCCGATAACAAGAAGTTAGGCGACAGGCTGAACTATGCCAGACAGAAGGCTAATTTGCTTAGCTCTGAGCTGGAGGCGATGGAACAACCATCACAACGGCACCTTGTGGCTTTAGGTCGGCAAACGCTGGCAGTCCAACGCCTGGAAGAACAACAAAAATATTTGCAGAAGCAAACGGCGCTTGTGCGTGCAGAGCTGTACCGGGCGGGAATTTCTGCGAAAGATGATGCGGGAGCAACTGCCCGTTTAGCCCGTGAAACATCACGTTATAACCAGGAACTTTCGAAACAGGAGGCGCGGCTGAAGCGACTGGGGGAAGCTCAGCGCAGGATGAATGCGGCGCGTGCCAGTTATGCCCGTTCACTGGAGGTGCGTGATCGTATTGCAGGTGCCGGAGCCACCACCACGGCTGCAGGGCTGGCAATGGGCGCACCAGTGATGGCGGCAGTAAAAAGCTATACCAGCATGGAAGATGCCATGAAAGGTGTGGCAAAGCAGGTCAATGGTCTTCGTGACGATAATGGCAACCGCACTGCACGTTTTTATGAAATGCAGGATGCCATCAAGGCTGCCAGCGAACAGTTGCCGATGGAAAACGGTGCGGTGGATTTCGCTGCACTGGTTGAAGGTGGTGCGCGCATGAACGTCGCAAACCCTGACGACAGCTGGGAAGACCAGAAACGTGACCTGCTGGCCTTCGCCAGTACGGCAGCAAAGGCGGCAACAGCCTTTGAGCTGCCAGCGGATGAACTGTCAGAAAGTCTGGGGAAAATCGCCCAGCTCTACAAAATCCCTACCCGCAATATTGAACAGCTCGGTGATGCGCTGAACTATCTGGATGATAACGCCATGTCGAAAGGGGCAGATATCATTGATGTCATGCAACGCCTGGGTGGTGTGGCTGATCGTCTGGATTATCGTAAAGCGGCGGCGCTGGGTTCCACCTTTCTGACACTGGGCGCTGCGCCAGAGGTTGCAGCCAGTGCAGCAAACGCGATGGTGCGTGAATTGTCCATTGCCACCATGCAAAGCAAGAGTTTCTTTGAAGGAATGAATCTGCTGAAACTCAATCCTGAAGTGATTGAAAAGCAGATGACGAAGGATGCGATGGGAACTATCCAGCGCGTACTGGAGAAGGTGAACGCACTGCCGCAGGATAAACGTCTGTCTGCCATGACCATGTTGTTTGGTAAAGAGTTTGGCGATGACGCGGCGAAACTGGCAAACAACCTGCCGGAACTGCAGCGCCAGTTAAAGCTGACAGCGGGCAATGATGCGCTCGGTTCCATGCAGAAAGAATCCGACATCAACAAGGACTCACTTTCTGCTCAGTGGTTGCTGGTCAAAACCGGAGCGCAGAACACCTTCAGCAGCCTGGGCGAAACGCTGCGCCAGCCGCTGATGGATATTCTGTACACGGTGAAAAGCATCACGGGGGCGTTGCGCCGCTGGGTGGAAGCTAACCCGGAACTGACAGGCACACTGATGAAAGTAGCCGCTGTGGTGGCTGCGGTTACCGTAGGCCTCGGAACCTTAGCGGTGGCGCTGGCTGCAGTGCTGGGGCCGCTGGCAGTGATTCGTCTGGGATTCTCTGTGCTGGGTATCAAAACGTTACCTTCCGTTACGGCAGCAGTAACCCGAACCAGCAGCGCGTTGTCCTGGCTGGCTGGCGCACCACTGGCACTGTTGCGACGCGGGCTTGCTTCATCGGGCAACGCCGCAGGTTTACTTACTGCGCCGTTGTCGTCTTTGCGCCGCACGGCATTACTGACGGGAAATGTCCTGAAAACTGTAGCAGGTGCGCCGGTTGCACTTTTGCGGTCTGGATTATCCGGTTTACGTGCTGTTGCTGTGATGTTTATGAATCCTCTGGCGGTACTGCGCGGTGGACTGGCCGCCGCAGGCACGGTGCTGCGAGTACTGGCATCTGGTCCACTGGTGATGCTGCGCGTTGCCCTGTATGCCGTATCTGGTCTGTTAGGTGCTCTGCTCAGTCCGATTGGTCTTGTGGTTACTGCACTGGCGGGCGTGGCGCTGGTTGTCTGGAAATACTGGCAACCCATCACCGCATTTCTTGGTGGAGTGGTGGAGGGATTCAAAGCGGCGGCAGGTCCCGTCAGTGAAGCATTCGAACCGCTTAAGCCCGTGTTCCAGTGGATTGGCGACAAAGTACAGGCGCTGTGGGGCTGGTTTACTGATCTGCTGACGCCCGTTAAGTCGACCTCTGCCGAACTGCAGAGTGCAGCGGCAATGGGGCGACGATTCGGGGAGGCACTGGCGGAAGGGCTAAATATGGTCATGCATCCGCTGGACTCCCTGAAATCCGGCGTTTCCTGGTTGCTGGAGAAGCTCGGCATTGTCAGTAAAGAGGTCGCAAAGGCAAAACTGCCGGAAAGCGTGACGCGTCAGCAACCTGCGACGGTGAATGCAGACGGTAAAGTGATGATGCCATCGGGTGGTTTTCCATCATGGGGATATGGCTTTGCGGGGATGTATGACAGCGGCGGGTATATCCCGCGCGGGCAGTTTGGCATCGTCGGTGAAAACGGGCCGGAAATTGTTAACGGCCCGGCAAATGTGACCAGCCGGAGAAATACAGCTGCACTGGCTGCCGTTGTTACCGGAATGATGGGAGTTGCTGCCGCGCCAGCAGAGCTTCCACCGTTGCACCCTTTGGCACTTCCCGCGAAAGGTGGAGAAGCAATTGTGAGTCGCGCAGCCACTGTGCCGCCCGTTTACAGGATTGAGGCACCGACGCAGATCATCATCCAGACGCAGCCAGGACAAAGTGCGCAGGATATTGCACGGGAGGTGGCCCGCCAGCTTGATGAACGTGAACGCAGGCTGAAGGCAAAAGCCAGGAGTAACTACAGCGATCAGGGGGGATACGACGCATGATGATGGTGCTGGGATTGTACGTGTTTATGCTGCGCACCGTGCCGTATCAGGAACTGCAGTATCAGCGCAGCTGGCGACATGCGGCTAACAGTCGGGTAAATCGTCGTCCATCCACGCAGTTTCTGGGACCGGACAACGACATGCTGACGCTTTCTGGTGTTCTTATGCCGGAGATAACAGGCGGCAGGCTGTCATTGCTGGCACTGGAGCAGATGGCAGAACAGGGGAAAGCATGGCCCCTGATTGAAGGCAGCGGCACGATTTACGGCATGTATGTGATTGAGGGACTGAATCAGACCAAAACGGAGTTTTTCCGCGACGGTATGCCGCGCCGGATTGAGTTCACCCTGTCGCTCAAACGGGTGGATGAATCCCTGTCCGATATGTTTGGTGATCTCAGTGCGCAGCTGAATAATCTGCAGGACATGGCAACATCTGCCTTAAGCGATATCAGTAAAACGGTGGGAGGGCTGCTGTCATGAATTTCAGCTCTGAACTGCTTAACAAAGGCAACAAAACTCCGGCATTCAGTATCAGTATTGAGGGCAGGGATATCACCACTGTGCTGGATAACCGTCTGATGAGTCTGACGCTGACGGACAATCGGGGCTTTGAAGCGGACCAGCTTGATCTGGAGCTGGACGACGCCGACGGAAAAATCGTGCTGCCGCGCCGTGGTGCGGTCATTACGCTGGCGCTGGGCTGGAAGGGGCAGCCGCTTTTCCCGAAAGGGGCATTCACGGTGGACGAGATTGAACACACCGGCGCACCGGATCGCCTGACTATCCGGGCGCGAAGTGCTGATTTTAGGGAAACGCTGAATACCCGCCGTGAAAAATCGTGGCACAAGACCACTGTCGGGGAAGTGGTGAAGGAAATAGCCGCGCGTCATAAGCTGAAGATGGCACTGGGTAAAGACCTGTCGGATAAGCCCGTGGAGCATATAGACCAGACTAATGAGAGTGACGGCAGTTTTCTGATGCGGCTGGCGCGCCAGTACGGTGCCATCGCGTCGGTGAAAAATGGCAATCTGTTATTCATCCGGCAGGGACAGGGCAAAAGCGCCAGCGGTAAACCACTGCCGGTGATCTCAATCACACGTAAGGACGGCGACAGTCACCGCTTTACCCTGGCAGATCGCGGAGCCTACACGGGCGTAATTGCCAGTTGGTTGCATACCCGCGAACCCGCGAAGAAAGAAAGCACCACGGTGAAGCGTAAGCGCAGGACTAAGAAGCAGAAGAAAGAGCCGGAAGCGAAGCAGGGCGATTACCTGGTGGGTACGGATGAAAACGTGCTGGTACTTAATCGCACTTATGCCAACCGGAGCAACGCCGAACGGGCAGCGAAAATGCAGTGGGAACGCCTGCAACGCGGCGTTGCATCATTCTCGCTACAACTGGCGGAAGGGCGGGCAGATCTCTACACAGAAATGCCTGTGAAGGTCAGTGGCTTTAAACAGCCGATAGATGATGCGGAATGGACCATTACGACTCTGACGCATACCGTCAGCCCCGATAACGGTTTTACAACCAGTCTGGAGCTTGAAGTGAGGATTGATGATTTCGAAATGGAATGATTCTTCGCAATGGAGAACTTTTAAGTTTGCAAAATGGAATAATGCGGTATCATTATTGTGAATTTAGCAAAAATGGGGAGAACTCGAAAAATGATGATTTGCCCACTGTGTGGAAGTGCCGCCCATACTCGCAGCAGTTTTCAGGTATCTTCATTGACCAAAGAGCGTTACAACCAGTGCCAGAATATTAACTGCAGCCATACTTTTGTAACCCATGAAACTTTTGTTCGTTCGATTGCAACGCCAAAAGAGTCAAATCCGGTTCAGCCGCATCCAATGAAATCAGGACAGGTGGCGCTCTCTCTTTGACGCTGCCGCCATTTTGTCGCCATCGTTAAAAAACAGTGCTTCTAACGTCATGATTTTAAACGGCATAAATTTCAGGCAACAAAAAACCCATCAACCTTGAACCTAAATGGCGGGGTTGATGGGCTCCACAAAATGGGGACATCAAAGAAAAGCAGTGGCACTAATTAAGACTGATACCCTGAAGAAAAGTTCTGCGGTTGTACAAAAAAATTTCATTTTTAGGGCAACTTCAGTTTTATCCGAGTCCGGGCCATACCATCACAATGATTGTCCCTGCCAGTGTCAGCAGTACGTTAGCTATTGCATAAGTGCCCGCATAGCCCAGCGCCGGGATGTTACTGCGGGCTGTATCACTGATGATCTCCATTGCCGGTGCGCAGGTTCGTGCGCCCATCATTGCGCCGAATAACAGTGCGCGGTTCATACGCAATACGTAAGCACCGAACAGGAAGCAGATAACAACGGGCACCAGACTGACAATCAATCCGGCAATCAACATCTGACCGCCAATCGCGCCCAGGCCGTTATTGATGCCGCTACCGGCGCTTAAACCAACACCCGCCATAAACACCATCAAACCAAACTCTTTCACCATACTTAACGCACCCTGCGGAATATAGCCGAAGGTCGGGTGGTTAGCGCGCATAAAGCCCAGCATAATGCCAGCGAATAACAATCCGGCAGCGTTACCCATGCCAAAACTGAAAGTGCTGAACTGGAAGGTAATCATCCCGATCATCAGGCCTATAACAAAGAATGCGCAGAATGCCAGCAAGTCGGTGACCTGGCTGTGAATCGAAATAAAGCCGATACGGTCAGCGATGGTCTTCACACGGCGGGCATCGCCGCTCACCTGCAAAACGTCACCTTTGTTAAGCACTACGTTATCGTCAATTGGCATCTCGATCTGACTGCGGATCACGCGGTTAAGGAAGCAACCGTGATCGGTCAACTTCAATTGCGCCAGACGTTTACCGACGGCGTTATGGTTTTTGACGACCACCTCTTCAGTGACAATACGCATGTCGAGAAGGTCACGATCAAAAACTTCTTTACCGTTACGGAAGCTGGGATCGAGTCGGGCGTGGGCATCGGGATATCCTACCAACGCTATTTCATCGCCCATTTGCAACACGGCGTCACCATCCGGATTTGCCAGAATCCCGTTACGACGGATACGTTCAATATAGCAACCGGTCTGTCGATAAATACCCAATTCACGCAAGTTCTTGCCGTCGGCCCAGGCGACCAGTTCCGGTCCGACTCGGTAAGCGCGAATCACCGGCAGATAGACTTTGCGGCTGGCGTCGGTGTCCAGACCTCGCTCACGAGCGATTTGCTGGGCGCTGGTCTGTAAGTCCTGATGCTGTAACTTGGGCAGGTAACGCGCTCCGACAATCAGGCTCACCAGACCGATCAAATAGGTTAATGCATACCCAAGGCTTAAATTATCCAGTGCCGCGGAGAGCTGCCCGCTTTCTATACCAGAGTGGCGTAACGTATCGCCCGCACCGACCAGAACCGGCGTCGATGTCATGGAGCCAGCCAACATACCGGCCGTCAGGCCAATGTCCCAGCCAAACAGCTTACCCAAACCTAAGGCGATCAACAGCGCACTACCGACCATTACCAGCGCTAACATTAGGTAATTTTTCCCATCGCGGAAAAAAATGGAAAAAAAGTTGGGTCCGGCTTCGACCCCGACGCAGAAAATAAACAGCATAAAGCCAAGATTAAGCGCGTCGGTGTTAATACTGAAATGTTGTTGACCTAATAATAGCGATACGACTAAAACGCCAATGGAATTACCCAGTTGGATTGAACCAAGTCGTAATTTTCCGAGACATAGCCCAAGCGCGAGGACCACGAATAATAACAGAATGTAATTCCCATTTAACAATTCGGCGACGTTTATATTCACGGAGACTAACTTCTTGTTTACGAGTAAGCTGTTGAAAGAAATGGTAATTTAAGATAATGTTTTTACCTGAATTCAGGGCGCAGATTCATTCAGCGCACTTAATCAATAGTAAAGTAACAATATATTTTACTAGTGTAATCACATTAGATACCAACGGCTATAAGAATTGTGTTGGCCTATATTAGCATGGAATGCGAAGCGGCTTTATCTTACTGAGCGCCACACTGGCGAAAAATGTGTTCGATAGAGGCAGTGTCAGGAGGAAGATGTGAAACATAAACAACGTTGGGCGGGGGCAGTCTGCTGTTTTGTCCTCTTCATTGTGGTGTGCCTTTTCCTGGCGACGCATATGAAGGGCGCTTTTCGGGCTGCCGGGCATCCTGAAATCGGCTTACTGTTTTTCATTCTTCCTGGAGCTGTCGCCAGTTTTTTTTCGCAGCGTAGAGAAGTCCTTAAACCCCTGTTTGGCGCAATGCTGGCAGCACCGTGTTCTATGTTAATTATGCGCCTGTTTTTTTCACCAACACGCTCATTCTGGCAAGAGCTGGCATGGTTATTGAGTGCTGTCTTCTGGTGTGCGCTGGGGGCGTTGTGTTTCTTGTTTATCAGTAGCTTGTTCAAGCCACAACACAGAAAAAATCAATAAAGCCCTCAAACAGAGAGGGCTTATCCGGCAAATCAGGCGTCAAGATTCTCTTTTACCCAGGCTGCAAAATCGGTATAGCCACCGATGTGTTGCTGATCGACAAAAATCTGCGGCACGGTTTCAACGGGCTTCCCGGCCTTCTGTTGTAAATCTTCTTTAGTGATCCCTTCAGCACGAATATCCACATACTGATAGTGAAAATCATCGCGCTCGTTGCTTAATTTTTCTGCCAGATCTTTTGCACGAACGCAGTAAGGGCAACCCGGACGGCCGAAAATAACGGTTTGCATTTTCTCTCTCCATTTATCTGTCATGCGTGCATGATCACGCCAAATCTTATTCGCTGAAAGTAGGTTTAACCTGTTGCATTGATTGCTTAAAGCTATAACTGTTAAGCACAATGTGATGAAAGGTTTTAAACTGGCCGCTCACTTTGCAGAGGGAAGCCTATGCGCACGATCGGTAAATTGCCTGACAGTGTGTTGATACTGGAATTTCTCGGAATGATGTTACTGGCTGTGTCGCTGCTGTCGGTAAGTGACTACCTTTCGCTTCCGATGCCGTTTTCTACACCAGAAGCGCAAATTCTGATGATTTTTCTCGGTGTTTTGCTCATGCTTCCCGCTGCGGTGGTGGTTATTCTTCAGGTTGCAAAACGGCTTGCCCCGCAACTGATGAATCGTCCACCAGAATCTTCATGTTCAGAAAGAGAAAAAGATAATGACGCCAACCATTGAACTCATTTGTGGTCATCGCTCCATTCGCCATTTCACTGATGAACCTATCTCCGCTGAACAGCGCGAGGCGATTATCAACAGCGCCCGGGCGACTTCCAGTTCCAGTTTTTTGCAGTGCAGCAGCATTATTCGCATTACTGATAAAGCTCTGCGTAATGAACTGGTAACGCTGACCGGTGGGCAAAAACACGTTGCGCAAGCGGCGGAGTTCTGGGTGTTCTGTGCCGACTTTAACCGCCATTTACAGATTTGCCCGGATGCTCAACTCGGCCTGGCGGAACAGTTGTTACTCGGTGTCGTTGATACGGCGATGATGGCGCAAAACGCCTTAACAGCAGCGGAATCGCTGGGATTGGGCGGTGTATATATCGGCGGCCTGCGCAATAACATTGAAGCAGTGACGGAACTGCTGAAATTGCCGAAGCATGTATTGCCGCTGTTTGGCTTGTGCCTGGGCTGGCCTGCGGATAACCCGGATCTCAAGCCGCGTTTACCGTCCTCTATTTTGGTGCATGAAAACAGCTACCAACCGCTGGATAAAGACATTCTGGCGCAGTATGACGAGCAACTGGCGGAATATTATCTCACCCGTGGTAGCAATAATCGCCGTGATACCTGGAGCGATCATATTCGCCGGACGATTATCAAAGAAAGTCGTCCTTTTATTCTCGATTATTTACATAAACAAGGTTGGGCGACGCGCTAAAACCGTAACGCCGATGTATTATACGCGGGCTTTTGACCAGGTCTGACAGAGAGGTGCAGGGTGAAAATTGCCATATTGTCCCGGGATGGAACGCTCTATTCGTGTAAGCGACTGCGTGAAGCGGCGTTGCAGCGCGGTCACCTGGTTGAAATTCTCGATCCGCTTTCTTGTTACATGAACATTAATCCTGCGGCGTCGTCCATTCATTATAAAGGTCGCAAGCTTCCCCATTTTGATGCGGTGATCCCGCGCATTGGCACCGCCATTACCTTTTATGGAACGGCGGCGCTGCGCCAGTTTGAAATGCTGGGCAGTTATCCGCTAAATGAATCGGTTGCTATTGCCCGTGCGCGTGACAAATTGCGTTCAATGCAATTGCTGGCACGTCAGGGTATTGACCTGCCTGTCACAGGGATAGCGCATTCGCCGGACGATACCAGCGACTTAATCGAGATGGTCGGTGGTGCGCCGCTGGTGGTCAAGCTGGTTGAAGGTACGCAGGGAATTGGTGTGGTGCTGGCGGAGACGCGTCAGGCGGCAGAAAGCGTGATTGATGCATTTCGCGGCCTGAATGCCCATATTCTGGTGCAGGAATATATCAAAGAGGCGCAAGGGCGCGATATTCGCTGTCTGGTCGTCGGTGATGAAGTGGTTGCGGCGATTGAACGGCGGGCGAAAGAAGGCGATTTTCGTTCCAATTTGCATCGTGGTGGCGCGGCAAGCGTCGCAAGTATCACGCCGCAGGAGCGCGAAATCGCCATTAAAGCCGCGCGAACGATGGCGCTGGATGTTGCCGGTGTGGATATTCTGCGTGCAAATCGCGGACCGTTGGTGATGGAGGTAAATGCATCGCCAGGTCTGGAAGGGATAGAAAAAACCACCGGTATAGACATCGCGGGTAAAATGATCCGCTGGATTGAACGCCATGCTACGGCGGAATATTGCTTAAAAACCGGTGGTTAGTCGCAATAACGTGACTGATCATGGTTTTGCCTGCGCTTTTTGCGTAAGCTGTGCCGGTCTTTTTATCGGAAGAGGTTGTACAAAATTATGACATCGCTGGTCGTTCCTGGTCTGGATACGTTGCGTCAATGGCTCGATGACCTGGGGATGAGTTTTTTTGAATGTGATAACTGTCAGGCTCTGCATCTGCCACATATGCAGAATTTCGACGGTGTCTTTGATGCCAAAATCGATCTGATAGATAACACAATCCTGTTTTCTGCTATGGCGGAAGTCAGACCTTCAGCCGTGTTACCGCTGGCGGCGGATTTATCAGCCATCAATGCCAGTTCGCTGACCGTGAAAGCATTTCTTGATATGCAGGATGATAATCTGCCAAAGCTGGTGGTTTGCCAGTCTTTATCCGTTATGCAGGGCGTAACCTATGAACAGTTTGCATGGTTTGTACGTCAGAGCGAAGAGCAGATTTCGATGGTTATCCTTGAAGCCAATGCCCATCAACTGCTGTTACCGACTGATGATGAAGGGCAAAACAACGTTAGCGAAAACTATTTCCTTCACTGATAATTCCTTTTGAGCACGCAGTCGCTGCCGCAGTGGCTGCGCGTTGTAATATTTTCTGCTGATTTTAACCTTTCATTAAAGATTGTTTCACTTTCGTTGTGCCGGATTTGCTTTATCACATAGAGCAAATACGCATAAAAATTTGTTAAATGCCGTTTTTTTATTACAGCTATAGTTTCAAACCCTGGCTAAAGTTATTCTTGCAATGCTTTTATATAGCGAGCAATGCTGGCCGGGAGAGAGTCCTCTTTTCTTACACCGCGCCGATAAAAAATATGCACATTTATTGCATATCTTTCAGTGTGACAACTTTTGTTCGTTTGTTAACGAACTTTCAGAAGGAAAGAGATATGACCGGCTTAAATAAAAAATGGCTATCGGGTCTGGTTGCGGGTGCTCTGATGGCTGTCTCTGTCGGCACGCTCGCGGCTGAACAAAAAACACTCCACATTTATAACTGGTCTGATTATATCGCCCCGGATACGGTGGCAAATTTTGAAAAAGAGACCGGTATCAAAGTCGTCTACGATGTTTTTGATTCCAACGAAGTGCTGGAAGGCAAATTAATGGCGGGGAGCACCGGCTTTGATCTTGTCGTTCCATCAGCCAGCTTTCTTGAACGCCAGTTGACTGCCGGTGTGTTCCAGCCGCTGGATAAAAGCAAATTGCCAGAATGGAAGAATCTCGATCCAGAACTGTTGAAACTGGTGGCAAAACACGATCCCGGCAATAAATTTGCCATGCCATATATGTGGGCGACGACTGGCATTGGCTATAACGTCGATAAAGTTAAAGCGGTACTGGGTGAAAATGCGCCTGTCGATAGCTGGGACTTGATCCTCAAACCTGAAAATCTGGAAAAACTGAAAAGCTGCGGCGTCTCTTTCCTCGATGCGCCGGAAGAAGTTTTTGCTACCGTGCTGAATTATCTCGGCAAAGATCCGAACAGTACCAAAGCAGATGATTACACCGGACCGGCTACCGACTTACTGTTGAAACTGCGCCCGAATATTCGCTATTTCCACTCCTCTCAGTACATAAACGATCTGGCAAACGGTGATATCTGCGTCGCTATCGGCTGGGCGGGTGATGTCTGGCAGGCGTCAAACCGTGCGAAGGAAGCGAAGAATGGCGTAAATGTCTCTTTCTCGATTCCGAAAGAAGGGGCGATGGCATTCTTTGATGTATTCGCCATGCCTGCCGACGCCAAAAATAAAGACGAAGCGTATCAGTTCCTGAATTACCTGCTACGCCCGGATGTAGTAGCGCATATCTCCGACCATGTGTTCTATGCCAACGCCAACAAAGAAGCGACGCCGCTGGTAAGCGCGGAAGTGCGTGATAACCCGGGGATTTATCCTCCGGCAGACGTTCGCGGCAAAATGTTCACACTGCAAGTGCAGGACCCGAAAATTGACCGAGTGCGCACCCGCGCCTGGACTAAAGTGAAGAGCGGAAAATAATCCGCAGCCGTAGATGCCGGACGGGCGCGCCAGTCCCTCCGGCAATTTGCACCATCATGGTGCGCTTGCACACCTTAAATGCCGGAGAGCAGCCGTGAATGACGCTATCCCTCGCCCACAGGCGAAAAGTCGGAAGTCGCTGACACCACTATTAGAAATCCGCAATTTGACCAAATCTTACGATGGTCAACATGCGGTCGATGATGTCAGTCTGACCATTTATAAAGGCGAAATCTTTGCACTGCTGGGCGCATCTGGCTGTGGTAAGTCCACACTGCTGCGTATGCTGGCAGGTTTCGAACAGCCTTCTGCCGGGCAGATTATGCTTGATGGCGTTGATTTGTCACAGGTGCCGCCTTATCTGCGCCCCATCAATATGATGTTCCAGTCCTATGCGCTGTTTCCGCATATGTCCGTGGAACAGAACATCGCCTTTGGCCTGAAACAGGACAAGTTACCAAAAGCGGAAATTGCCAGCCGGGTCAACGAGATGCTCGGGTTGGTGCATATGCAGGAGTTCGCCAAACGCAAACCGCATCAACTTTCCGGCGGTCAACGCCAGCGTGTGGCGCTGGCCCGAAGCCTTGCCAAGCGCCCAAAACTTCTGCTGCTTGATGAACCGATGGGCGCGCTGGATAAAAAACTACGTGACCGGATGCAGCTTGAAGTGGTGGATATTCTCGAGCGTGTCGGCGTGACCTGTGTGATGGTCACCCACGATCAGGAAGAGGCGATGACCATGGCGGGGCGTATTGCCATTATGAATCGCGGTAAATTTGTCCAGATTGGCGAGCCGGAAGAAATTTATGAGCACCCGACCACCCGCTACAGCGCCGAGTTTATTGGTTCAGTTAACGTCTTTGAAGGGCTGCTAAAAGAGCGCCAGGAAGACGGACTATTGCTCTATTCGCCGGGGCTGGTGCATCCGTTGAAAGTCGATCCGCAGGCGTCAGTGGTCGATAACGTGCCGGTGCATGTGGCGCTGCGTCCGGAAAAAATCATGCTCTGTGACGAACCGCCTACTGATGGCTGCAATTTTGCGGTGGGAGAGGTGACACATATTGCCTATCTCGGTGATTTGTCTGTTTATCATGTTCGCCTGAAAAGCGGGCAGATGATCAGCGCTCAGTTACAAAACGCCCATCGTCATCGTAAAGGGCTGCCGACCTGGGGCGATGAAGTCCGTTTATGTTGGGAAGTGGACAGTTGTGTGGTGCTGACGGTTTAAGGAGCAAAGATGAGTACACTTGAACCTCCTGTCCAGCCGGGCGGGTTGAAACTGTGGCTTACGCAGTGGCAGATGAAGCACGGGCGTAAACTGGTGATTGCGCTGCCGTATATCTGGTTGATTTTGCTGTTTCTGCTGCCATTTCTTATCGTCTTTAAAATAAGTCTGGCAGAGATGGCGCGCGCCATTCCCCCTTACACCGAACTGATGGAATGGGCGGATGGGCAACTGTCGATCACCCTCAACCTTGGTAATTTCCTGCAGCTAACCGACGATCCGCTCTATTTCGATGCTTATCTCCAGTCGTTACAGGTAGCGGCGATTTCGACCGTTTGTTGCTTATTGCTCGGCTACCCGCTGGCGTGGGCGGTGGCGCACAGTAAGCCTTCAACCCGTAATATCTTATTGCTGCTGGTGATCCTGCCGTCGTGGACTTCGTTTTTGATCCGCGTTTACGCCTGGATGGGGATCCTGAAAAACAACGGTGTATTGAATAATTTCCTGCTGTGGCTGGGCGTTATCGATCAACCGCTGACCATTCTGCATACCAATCTGGCAGTTTATATCGGCATTGTTTACGCCTATGTGCCGTTTATGGTGTTGCCGATCTACACCGCGTTAACCCGCATCGATTATTCGCTGGTAGAGGCGGCACTGGATCTCGGCGCGCGACCGCTGAAAACGTTCTTCACCGTCATTGTGCCACTGACCAAAGGCGGGATTATCGCCGGATCGATGTTGGTTTTCATTCCGGCGGTTGGTGAGTTTGTGATCCCGGAACTGCTCGGCGGCCCGGACAGTATTATGATCGGACGCGTCCTGTGGCAGGAGTTCTTCAATAACCGCGACTGGCCGGTGGCCTCAGCGGTGGCGATCATCATGTTATTGCTGCTGATTGTGCCAATTATGTGGTTCCACAAATATCAGCAAAAAAGCGTGGGGGAGCACGGATGAATAATTTACCGGTCGTTCGTTCTCCCTGGCGGATTGTGATTTTGCTGCTGGGTTTCACCTTTCTCTATGCGCCGATGCTGATGCTGGTTATCTATTCGTTTAACAGTTCGAAACTGGTGACGGTGTGGGCCGGTTGGTCAACGCGCTGGTACGGCGAATTATTGCGTGACGATGCGATGATGAGTGCGGTCGGGTTAAGTCTGACTATTGCCGCCTGTGCGGCGACCGCGGCGGCGATCCTCGGGACTATTGCGGCGGTCGTGCTGGTACGGTTTGGACGGTTTCGTGGCTCAAATGGCTTTGCCTTTATGATCACCGCGCCGCTTGTCATGCCGGATGTGATAACTGGTCTGTCGTTGTTGTTATTGTTCGTTGCCCTTGCTCATGCCATTGGCTGGCCAGCCGATCGCGGCATGTTGACTATCTGGCTGGCGCACGTAACTTTCTGTACGGCGTATGTGGCGGTCGTTATTTCTTCACGTTTGCGGGAACTGGATCGCTCGATAGAAGAAGCGGCGATGGATCTCGGTGCGATGCCGCTGAAAGTATTTTTCGTGATTACGCTGCCGATGATCATGCCGGCAATCATTTCTGGTTGGTTGCTTGCTTTTACTCTGTCGCTCGATGACCTGGTGATTGCCAGTTTTGTTTCCGGACCCGGTGCCACCACATTGCCGATGTTGGTTTTTTCCAGCGTGCGGATGGGGGTGAATCCGGAGATTAACGCCCTGGCGACGTTGATCCTCGGGGCGGTAGGAATTATCGGATTTATCGCCTGGTATTTAATGGCGCGTGCAGAAAAGCAGCGGATACGCGATATCCAGCGTGCAAGACGTGGCTGAAGACACTAAAATTTGCCAACCTGGCTACATAATGCCGCGCATGTCGCGGCATTGTTTTCATGGAAGACGAAACGTTGGGATTTTTTAAGAAAACATCTTCATCACATGCTCGCCTGAATGTGCCTGCGCTGGTGCAGGTGGCGGCGCTCGCCATTATTATGATCCGTGGTCTCGACGTGCTGATGATTTTCAATACGCTGGGCGTTCACGGTATTGGCGAATTCATTCATCGTAGCGTACAAACCTGGAGTTTAACGCTGGTCTTTTTAAGCAGCCTGGCGCTGGTTTTTATTGAAATCTGGTGTGCGTTTTCGCTGGTGAAAGGCTGTAGCTGGGCGCGCTGGCTGTATCTGCTGACACAAATTACGGCTGCCAGTTATCTGTGGGCGGCTTCACTCGGTTATGGTTATCCTGAGCTGTTCAGCATTCCCGGTGAATCAAAACGCGAAATCCTCCATAGCCTGATGCTGCAGAAGCTGCCGGATATGCTCATCCTGTTGTTGCTATTCGTTCCCGCTACCAGTCGGCGGTTCTTCCAGTTGCAATAATGTGTATAATCGTCGCCCCTGATGATGTGAAGGTCAATGTATGCAGTGCGCACTTTACGACGCGGGTCGCTGTCGTTCCTGTCAGTGGATAACGCAGCCGATTCCAGAGCAACTCTCCGCTAAAACCGCCGATCTTAAAAATCTGCTGACCGATTTTCCGGTTGCGGAGTGGTGCGCGCCGGTGTCTGGCCCCGAACAAGGGTTTCGTAATAAAGCCAAAATGGTGGTGAGTGGCAGCGTTGAAAAGCCACTGCTCGGAATGCTACACCGCGACGGCACGCCGGAAGATCTTTGCGACTGTCCGCTTTATCCTGCCTCATTTGCGCCCGTTTTTGCGGCGCTAAAACCGTTTATTGCCCGCGCCGGGCTGACGCCGTACAACGTGGCGCGTAAGCGTGGCGAACTGAAATACATTCTGCTGACTGAAAGCCAGACTGATGGCGGCATGATGCTGCGTTTTGTGCTGCGCTCGGAAACCAAGCTGGCGCAACTGCGTAAGGCGCTACCGTGGCTACAGGCACAACTGCCGCAGCTCAACGTCATTACCGTCAATATTCAGCCAGTACATATGGCGATTATGGAAGGGGAGACGGAGATCTACCTGACCGAACAACAGGCGCTGGCAGAGCGTTTTAATAACGTACCGTTGTGGATCCGTCCGCAAAGTTTCTTCCAGACCAATCCGGCAGTTGCCAGCCAGCTTTATGCCACCGCGCGCGATTGGGTGCAGCAACTACCGGTAAACCATATGTGGGATCTGTTTTGCGGTGTTGGCGGTTTTGGTTTGCATTGTGCGACGCCAGAAATGCAGTTAACGGGGATTGAAATTGCACCAGAAGCGATTGCTTGTGCGAAACAGTCTGCTGCTGAGCTGGGCTTAACGCGTTTGCAATTTCAGGCGCTGGACTCCACTCAGTTTGCCACCGCGCAAGGCGAAGTGCCGGAACTGGTGCTGGTTAATCCACCGCGTCGCGGCATTGGAAAGCCACTGTGTGACTATCTCTCAACGATGGCACCGCGTTTTATTATTTACTCCAGTTGTAACGCTCAAACGATGGCGAAAGATATTCGCGAACTGCCTGGTTATCGCATTGAGCGGGTACAGCTTTTCGATATGTTCCCGCACACCGCGCATTATGAAGTGCTGACGCTGTTGGTGAAGCAATAAAAAAGCCGCGGCTGCGGCTTCAGATTGTTGACCAGATGCGCTTTGTTCATGCCGGATGCGGGGTGAACACCTTATGCAACCTACAAAATCTTGCGAAATCAATATATTGTAGAGTCAATGTAGGCCAGATAAACGTAGCGCATCAGGCCATCTTACTTTTGTCATCAGTCTCAATTACTGCGGGAACCATTGATCACTGATTTTCTGATACGTACCGTCGGCTTTAACGGCTGCCAGTGCGTTATTCAGTTTCTCCAGCAGAGCTTTGTTATCCGGACGAACAGCGATGCCCAGGCCGGTGCCGAAGTACTGCGGATCGGTCACTTTCTCAGTCGCAACGCCCAGTTGTGGATTGGTTTTCAGCCATTCATTAACTACCGCTGTGTCACCAAATACACCATCGATACGGCCATTTTTCAGGTCGATAAATGCATTCTGATAGCTGTCATAAGAGACGGTTTTCACTTCCGGATGCTGATCCTGAATATATTTCTGGTGGGTGGTGCCGTTTTCCATACCAATACGTTTACCTTTCAAATCGGCAAAAGTCTTATAGGTATCTTTTTTGGCAATCACGACGGCAGAGTTTTCGTAGTATGGCGTGGTAAAGGCCACCTGTTTGCTGCGCTCTGGTGTAATGTCCATCCCGGAAATCACGGCGTCATATTTCCTGAATTTTAGTGACGGGATCAGGCTGTCGAAAGCGTGATTAGTAAAAGTACATTCTGCCTGCATTTGTTTGCATAACGCTTTTGCCAGATCGATATCAAAGCCGACGATCTCATTATTAGCACCTATAGATTCAAAGGGGGGATAGGTAGCTGATACGCCAAAATTGATTTTCTCTGCGGCAGAAGCGCCGAAAGTAAAGGAAGCAAGTAATGCGGCAAGAACTAACTTTTTCATGATGGAACTCCCGTCTGTCAATCTTATGTTTATTGGCCGTGTCTGCGGCATGGGTTAACAATGCCATTAAGTGAATTTATATGCAATAAATATGATTAAATAATTCAGAATAGATAAAAAAAGACGGACAACTTAGTGGGTTGTCCGTCTTCATTATAAGGATTTATGCAATATGTGGGTTCTGTGCTGGTGTCTGATGCGATGCTTGCGCGTCTTATCAGACCTACAAATTATCCTGCGAATGTAGGCCGGATAAGGCGTTCACGCCGCATCCGGCATTAGCACGTTATCAATGCAGTCACATTAATTCCGACGCTCGAACGCCAGCGCTTTACGCTCGATCAGGCGCATCATCAACGTCAGCAGGCCGTTAACGATCAGGTAAATAATTCCCGCCGCGCCAAACACCATCACATCGTAGGTGCGTCCGTACAGCAACTGGCTGTATCCCATCACTTCCATCAGCGTAATGGTGTAAGCCAGCGAGGTACTTTTAAACACCAGCACCACTTCGTTGGAATAAGAAGAGAGCGAGCGTTTAAATGCATACGGCAGCAGGATCGCCAGCGTATCTTTTTTACTCATCCCCAGGGCGCTACAGGATTGCCACTGACCTTCCGGGATCGCACGAATTGCTCCGTAAAACAGTTGCGTGGTATACGCGGCACTATTCAGCGACAACGCAATCAGTGCACACAACCACGGTTCCGACAGCAAATGCCACAGCGCCGGATACTCCTGCAACGTCGGGAACTGGCCCGGTCCGTAGTAAATCAGGAAGATCTGCACCAGCAGCGGCGTACCGGTAAACAGCGTGATGTAACCCCGCACCAGCCACACCAGCACCGGTGTTTTCAGCGTCAGGACGATGGTAAAAATTAACGCCAGAATCAGCGCCACAATCAGCGAGGCGACCGTCAGCGTCAGGCTGGTATGCAGCCCTTTCATCAGTTCAGGTAAATACTCAAGCATCAGCCAGGTCTCCGCTCAAAACGTGTCGCGCGCAGATCAATGCGTTTGAGAATGTACTGGCTCAACAGGGTAATCACCAGGTAAATCGCCGCCGCCACAATGTACCAGGTAAATGGTTCCTGGGTACGGGTGGCTATGCTTTTGGTTTGCAGCATTAAATCATTCACACTAATCAAACTGACCAGCGCGGTATCTTTCAGCAGTACCAACCACTGGTTGCCGAGACCAGGCAGCGCATGACGCCACATCTGCGGCATCACCAGACGGAAAAATATAGCCGATTTCGACAGCCCCAGCGCCTGACCAGACTCCCACTGACCCACCGGCACCGCTTTCAGTGCACCGCGCAGGGTTTGCGAGGCATAGGCAGCATACAGCAGGGACAGGGCGATCACCCCGCAGAGGAACGGGCTAACGTCGAAGTTCTCTATGTCCATCTGCACCGGGATCTGTACGAACCCAAGGTTGATGGTGAAGCCATCCGAAAGTGTCAGTAGTAGCTGCGAAGAACCAAAATAGATAAACAGCACTACCAGAATTTCTGGCAGGCCGCGCAGAATCGTTACCAGCGCCGAACCTGCCCACGCGACAGGACGCCATTTTGCTGACTCCCACACCGCGAAGAACATCGCCAGCGCCAGACCGACAATCAATGCACAAACGGCAAGGCCGACGGTCATCCCGGCGGCGCTTGCTAAAGGAAAAAATTCATTCATCAGGAATTACTTCTGGAACCATTTGTTGTAGATGGTTTCGTAAGTGCCATCTTTCTTCACTTTTTCCAGCGCAGCGTTGAATTTCTGCTGCAGTTCAGTGTTGCCCTGACGTACCGCAATACCGAGGCCAGTACCGAAGTAATCTTTATCGGTCACTTTGTCGCCAACTGGTGCCAGTTTGGGATTATTGTTCAGCCATTCGGTTACCACTGCGGTGTCACCGAATACGCCGTCAATACGGCCATTTTGTAGATCCAGTTTCGCGTTCTGGTAGCTGTCATATGGAACAGTGGTGATTTCCGGATGTTTATCCATAATGAATTTCTGGTGCGTCGTCCCGTTCTGCACGCCGACTTTTTTGCCTTTCAGTTGATCAACGCTGGTGTATTTGCCTTGCTGACCAACAAACAGTGCAGAGTTGTCATAGTACGGGGTGGTGAACAGTACCTGTTTTTCACGCTCAGGAGTGATATCCATACCCGCCATAACGGCGTCCACACGACGGAATTTCAGACTCGGGATCAGGCTGTCAAACGCCTGGTTAGAGAAAGTACAAGTCGCATCGATCTCTTTGCACAACGCCTGCGCCAGGTCAACGTCAAACCCGACGATCTGGTTATTCGCATCCATCGATTCAAACGGAGGATAGGATGCTTCGGTAGCAAAACGAATGGTTTCAGCGGCTGTGGCGGAAAGACTAAAACCTGCAATTAACGCGGCAATCAGAACTTTTTTCATTGTCGTTATCCCGAATCTTAGTGAGAGAGATAGTTTTTAAATGCTTCGGTTTGCGGCTCGGTAAAACAGCTCGCGTCGCCTTGCTCTACGATGTGACCGTTTTCCATATACACCACACGGCTGGCGGTTTTACGCGCGACTTCAACTTCGTGGGTGACGATCACCTGGGTAATGTTGGTTTCCGCCAGTTCACGAATGATACTGACGATTTGCGCTGTAATTTCCGGGTCCAGTGCGGCGGTCGGCTCATCAAACAGCAACACCTGCGGTTCCATCATCAGCGCTCGGGCGATAGCAACACGTTGTTGCTGGCCACCAGAAAGGTGCAGTGGATAACGATCGCTATAAGGTTTGAGACGCAGACGTTCCAGCAGTTTTTCTGCACGAGCCAGCGCCTGATCTTTACTCAAGCCGAGTACGCGGCAGGGTGCTTCGATCAAGTTTTGCTGCACGGTGAGATGCGGCCACAGATTGTATTGCTGAAACACCATGCCAACGTTACGACGCAGGTCGCGAATCGCTTTGTCAGACGGTGTTTTGGTGAAATCGAAATGATTGCCTGCAATGTTGAGCGTACCGGAGCGCGGCATCTCAAGCAGATTGAGTACACGCAGCAGCGAGCTTTTCCCCGCGCCGCTGGGGCCAAGTAACACCAGCGTTTCGCCCTGCGGGCAATCCAGCGTGATATCGAACAGCGCCTGATGTGCGCCGTAGAAGCAATTAATGCCGTTTAATTGAATACTCATTGACACTCGTATACTGGCAGTCTGATAGCTATTGAGGTCGAAGATAGTACCTTTGACAGAATAATTATGCAATATTTCTGCTTTAAAAGTTAAAAGCAAAGCACATTATTCACTAAACATAGCACAAAATAACGAGGGTGATGGGCGGCGAGCATAAATGTCGGCATTCCTCGCAGAATGCCGGACAATTTATGGGGGTTATAATCTGATCAAGGGATTAACGGTTCTCAACGGACTGACGTAATGTTCCCGCTTTGGCGTGAACGCTGCCACCTAAATAGCGCACATCATCGATAACCCAACATTGCCCCTCCTGAATCATCAATACTTCATCCTGCCAGCTCTGATCGCCTTGTTTCAGATCTACGCGCAGCGGAATATTGCGCGCATCGCGATTCGGGATGGTCGACGCGCTGGCGACTCGGGCGCTATCAGGCAAGGTAGTACGGCTGGAGAACGGATCGCTGCTTAACAATTCGCGATGGTTGTTATCGCGGTTGGCATCGCTGAGCAGTGCCGCCAGTTTATCGCTCAAATACGGGCGCAGAGCGGTAATGTCGTTACTGCGATGCTGAATACGGTAGTCATAGAATTGCTGAGCCACGCTGTCAGGGCCGCCCTGGACGCAAGAACCTGTGCGAGTGCCATTGTCTTTATAGGCTGGCGTAACGGTGGTACAAGCACTGAGTAACAGTGCGCAAGGGATAAGCATGGTCAATTTGCTGTAGCGCATAATGATTTCCTTATAAGCGAACACCTTGAAAGCGTTCTACGATAATAATGATATCCTTTCAATAATAGCGTATCAGTCCGATAATGCTTTTGAGATCGAAGGCTTAGCAAACAAGGAGATCGGTCATGCAATTTTCCACAACCCCAACACTTGAAGGTCAGACCATCGTTGAATATTGCGGTGTGGTGACGGGCGAAGCGATTTTAGGTGCCAATATTTTTCGCGATTTCTTTGCGGGCATCCGCGATATCGTCGGCGGACGCTCCGGGGCTTACGAAAAAGAACTGCGTAAAGCACGGGAGATTGCGTTTGAAGAGTTAGGCGATCAGGCACGGGCGCTGGGTGCTGACGCAGTGGTCGGCATTGATATCGACTATGAAACGGTCGGGCAAAACGGCAGTATGCTGATGGTCAGCGTCAGCGGAACAGCGGTGAAAACGCGTCGATGAGAAGAATCTTCTGGCTGGTTGCTGCGGTTCTGTTACTGGCAGGGTGCGCAGGAGAAAAAGGAATTGTTGAGAAGGAGGGATACCAGCTCGATACCCGACGTCAGGCACAGGCAGCGTATCCTCGTATCAAAGTGTTGGTGATCCATTACACTGCAGATGACTTCGATTCTTCGCTGGCGACACTGACCGATAAGCAGGTCAGCTCGCATTATCTGGTGCCTGCCGTGCCGCCGCGTTACAACGGCAAACCACGTATCTGGCAACTGGTGCCGGAACAGGAACTGGCCTGGCATGCGGGGATCAGCGCCTGGCGCGGAGCAACACGAATTAACGACACCTCTATTGGTATTGAGTTGGAAAATCGTGGCTGGCAAAAATCGGCGGGGGTGAAATATTTTGCGCCGTTTGAACCGGCGCAGATTCAGGCGCTCATTCCACTGGCGAAAGAGATTATCGCCCGCTATCACATCAAACCAGAGAATGTGGTGGCACATGCGGATATAGCCCCACAGCGCAAGGACGATCCTGGCCCGTTATTTCCGTGGCAGCAACTGGCGCAGCAGGGGATTGGTGCCTGGCCGGATGCATCGCGCGTTAGCTTTTATCTGGCCGGACGCGCACCACACACGCCGGTAGAAACAGCATCGTTACTGGAGCTTTTGGCGCGCTACGGCTATGACGTAAAACCTGAAATGACGCCGCGCGAGCAGCAGCGAGTCATTATGGCGTTTCAGATGCACTTCCGCCCGACGTTATATAACGGCGAAGCGGATGCAGAAACTCAGGCGATTGCCGAAGCCCTACTGGAGAAATACGGCCAGGACTAGCGCGGCAGTTTTCCGTGGTCGCGCAGCCAGGCAGCAGTTTGCTCGATACCTTCATCCAGCGAGATGACCGGCTGATACCCCAGCTCCTCCTGTGCTCGCGTAATATCCAGCGTAAAGTCAAAATTCAACTTGGAGACGCCGTAATGGGTTAGCGGCGGCTCTTTTGCTGACTTGCGTCCTAAACGCTCCATACTGCGGGCAATCATATCCAGCATCGGGTAAGGCACCGAACGGATACGGCAATCAATATTCAGTTCGTCGATCAATTTCTGCACGATACTGCGCAGAGTGCGATGTTCGCCGTTGGTAATGTTATACGCACGACCAGAAGGCAGTTTATCGCACGCTTCCTGGCTCGCCAGCCACATAGCGTGCACCGCATTTTCATAGTAAGTCATATCGACCAGTGCGCTGCCGCCGTGGGGTAACAGGATGCTGCCGTAGTGGTGCATCATATGCGCCAGACGGGGAATAAAGACTTTATCGTGCGGCCCAAACAGGCTTTGTGGGCGCAGAATGGTAAAGCGCGTTTGTGGATTTGTCTGCGAAAGCATATTGATGACCTCTTCACTGGCGGCTTTGCTGCGGGCAAATTCGTTGGCGAAGCGGTGCGGACGAAAATCTTCTTTGATGTCGCGGTGGTGGTGGTAGTCGAAGTACAGTGACGGTGAAGAGATATGAATAAAATTACGTACGCCCCAGGCGACGGCCCATTCGCCCAGGCGGCGAGTGGCGCGAACGTTTGCCAGATCGAAAGCCTGCTGCGTTCCCCACGGCGAGGTAAAGCTGGAACAGTGCCACAGCGTATCAATGCCTGCGAGCATTACTTTTGCCTGCGATGAGACCAGTTCAGTCAGATCCGCCTGGACAAACTCTGCGCCTATTTTCTCCAGCAATTTACCCATCGCTTCATTGCGACCGGTCGCTCTTACGCTGATGCCTTTTCGGCATAAAAATTCAACCGCGTTTCGACCTAAGCCGCTGGTGGCGCCGGTAACCAGTACCTTCATATCATTCCACTGTTGTTGATAAAAACGACGTGCGCATTCTTCCGTGATTTCATCCTTGATGCAATGGGAAACATGAAAGAATAACGCAGGTTTTTTTCGATTAATCTGTGCTTTGTTCTGCCAGTCTGGCGATTCGTTTTGCCATCCCGCGAAAAATAAACAGATGTGCGGGGATCATGAACAGCCAGTAAAACAGCCCTGGCATCCCGTGCGGGTGCCAGAAAGCGCGGACATCAATAGTGCGATAGTCGCCTTTATCTTCGAGAGTAAAACAAAGTCGCCCAAGTCCTGGCGCTTTCATACCAAACAATAAGGTAAGCTGTTTTTCAGGCTCGACGACAATCACTTTCCAGCTATCCACCGCATCGCCGGTTTGCAAATATTCTCGCTCGGGGCGACCTTTCGCCAGTTTGTGACCTATTGCGCGGTCCATCAACGCCCGGGTCTGCCACAAAATATTGCCAAAGAAGTAACGTTCTTTACCGCCGATTTGATTCACTACCCGCCATAAAGCCTGAAGGCTGGCGGAGGTTTTAACGGTATAACCCGCCTGTTTGGCGAAATAACCGTATTCTGGTCGCCAGCGGGCAAAGGCCTGAGTGTCATATCCCCAGTCGCTGGAGTTGGCGAGCTTTTCTTCCTCTCTCAACGTGCGACGCACAGCGTCATCAAAAGCGATCAGCGGTTGTGGAATGAGCGCGCGTAAGGTGGTGTCATCCGCCAGCAGATCGTGTTTCAGTCCCTGAATCAACGCACTTGCGGTGGTGGACGGTACGGAGGTAATCACATTGAGAAACCACACCGAAATCCAGCGGGTGGGGAAAGGGATGGGGATTAACCCGCGGTGTTTGCCGCTCACGCTCATAAAATGTTCAAACTGCTGTTGATAGCTGAGCACCTGTGGTCCGGCGGCTTCGAATACCCGATGTTCGCAGGCCGGATGGTCTAACAGCGCCACCAGATAGTGCAGCAGGTTTTCCAGCGCGATGGGTGTGGTACGTGAACGAACCCAGCGCGGTGGTGTTAGCACTGGCAGGTTGTAAACCATATCGCGCATGACTTCGAACGCCGCTGACCCGGCTCCGACGATAATTCCGGCACGCAATTCAGTAACAGGCACATCGGCTTCACGCAAAATATCCGCCGTGGCCTGACGGGCGCGCAGATGATCCGATTGCTCATGGGGCGGAGCCTGCAATGAACTAAGAAAGATGACTTGCTTAACCGGCACTTCACGCAGCGCATCACGGACGTTGAGAGCAACCTGGCGTTCCTGAGCGATAAAATCACCGCCTTCGCCCATGCTGTGCACCAGAAAATAGACGGTATCAACATCTTTTAACAAGGCTGTAAGGTTGTCCGGCCAGCTAAGATCGACTTTATGGCAACTGACATTAGCCAGTTGTAGCTTTGTAAGCCTGTCGACATGACGTGCCGCCGCCAGGATCTGATGCCCTTGCTGGTTGAGTGTGCGCACCAGATGCTGACCAATGTAGCCACTGGCACCGAGAACTAAAATGCGTTGCGGCACGTCTCGCTCCTTAACGCGTCAGGAAAGCGCGCCAGTGGGCGGCGACTTCAGCCAGTTGTTCACGCGAGACGTCGAGATGTGTTACCAGGCGAACAATCGGTGAGGCGTTAATCAGCACGTTTCTCGCTTTCATGTATTCACCCAACGCAGCAGCATTTTCTTCCCCGACGTGAACAAACAGCATATTGGTGTCCTGGCGCATCACATCAGCGCCCGCTTCACGCAGTTGCTCTGCCATCCAGGCGGCATTGTCGTGGTCTTCCTGTAAACGCGCGACGTTATTTTTCAGCGCATACATCCCGGCGGCCGCCAGGATCCCGGACTGACGCATCCCGCCACCGGTCATTTTCCGCCAGCGGATGGCTCGTTTAATGTAATCACGATTGCCTACCAGTAGCGAACCTACCGGCGTACCAAGACCTTTCGACAGACATATGGTGAACGAATCACAATATTGCGTGATCGCTTTCAGTTCGCAGCCATAAGCCACCACGGCGTTAAAGATGCGAGCGCCGTCAACGTGCAGCGCCAGATTGCGCTCGCGGGTAAATTCCCATGCCTGTTTCAGGTATTCACGCGGTAGTACTTTGCCGTTGTGGGTGTTTTCCAGACTAAGCAATTTTGTGCGGGCGAAGTGGATATCGTCAGGTTTGATTTTCATCGCCACTTTATCCAATGGCAGCGTGCCGTCGGTAGCCGCATCGATGGGTTGCGGCTGAATGCTGCCCAGCACCGCAGCACCACCGGCTTCAAACAAATAGTTATGTGCTGCCTGACCGACAATATACTCTTCGCCGCGTTCGCAGTGACTGAGCAGAGCGACCAGGTTGGCCTGGGTGCCGGTAGGCAGAAAAATGGCGGCTTCTTTACCGGAAAGCTCTGCCGCGTAGTCCTGCAGAGCATTAACGGTAGGGTCGTCTCCATAAACGTCGTCCCCAACCGGGGCGGCCATCATCGCTTCTAGCATGGTGCGGCTCGGTCGGGTAACGGTATCACTGCGTAAATCAATCATGGCATGTCCTTATTATGACGGGAAATGCCACCCTTTTTACCTTAGCCAGTTTGTTTTCGCCAGTTCGATCACTTCATCACCGCGTCCGCTAATGATCGCCCGCAACATATACAGGCTAAAACCTTTGGCCTGTTCGAGTTTAATCTGCGGTGGGATAGCTAACTCTTCTTTCGCGACGACCACATCCACCAGTACAGGACCGTCGATGGAGAAGGCGCGTTGCAGGGCTTCGTCGATTTCAGCGGCTTTCTCTACGCGGATGCCCGTAATACCGCACGCTTCGGCAATGCGGGCAAAGTTGGTGTCGTGCAGTTCAGTGCCATCTGTCAGGTAACCACCAGCTTTCATCTCCATCGCCACAAAGCCCAGCACGCTGTTGTTAAAGACGATGATTTTCACCGGTAGTTTCATCTGTACCACCGAGAGGAAATCGCCCATTAACATACTAAAACCGCCATCACCGCACATGGCGACTACCTGACGTTCTGGCTCGGTTGCCTGCGCGCCCAGCGCCTGTGGCATGGCGTTAGCCATCGAACCGTGGTTAAACGAACCTAACAAGCGACGCTTACCGTTCATTTTCAGATAACGCGCAGCCCATACCGTTGGTGTGCCGACGTCACAGGTAAAGATGGCATCATCGGCAGCAAAATGGCTAATTTGCTGAGCCAGATATTGCGGGTGAATCGCTTTCTCGCTCGGTTTGGCTAAATCGTCCAGCCCTTTACGGGCATCGCGGTAATCTTCCAGCGCTTTATCCAGGAACTTGCGATCGGTTTTTTCTTCCAGCAATGGCAGAAGTGCTCGCAGGGTTGATTTGATATCGCCCACCAGCGCCATATCCACCTTGCTGTGTGCGCCAATGCTGGCAGGATTGACATCGATCTGAATAATTTTGGCATCGGTCGGGTAGAACGCGCGGTAGGGGAATTGGGTGCCGAGCAGCACTAAAGTGTCGGCATTCATCATGGTATGAAAGCCCGATGAGAAACCGATTAAGCCGGTCATTCCGACATCATACGGATTATCGTATTCGACATGTTCTTTACCACGCAGAGCATGGATGATTGGCGCTTTAATTTTCCCGGCAAACTCTACTAACTCTTTATGCGCGCCCGCGCAGCCGCTGCCGCACATCAGTGCAATATTTCTGGAGTAACGCAGTAGTTGCGCCAGCTTGCGTAACTCTTCTTCTTCCAGCGTCACTATTGGCAGTGGCGCGTGATACCAGTGGGTGGTTGCCCCTTCTGGCGCAGGTTTTAACGCCACATCGCCCGGTAAAACGACCACCGAAACGCCACGGTTAAGCACCGCTTTGCGCATGGCGATCGCCAGTACTTGCGGGATCTGCTCCGGGCTGGAAACCAGCTCGCAATAGTGACTACATTCGCGGAATAACTCTTGCGGGTGGGTCTCCTGAAAATAACCGCTACCAATTTCGCTGGAAGGAATATGGGCGGCAATCGCCAGTACCGGAACGTGATTACGATGACAGTCGAACAGGCCGTTGATTAAGTGCAGGTTGCCTGGCCCACACGATCCGGCGCAGACCGCCAGTTCTCCTGAAAGCTGGGCTTCAGCGCCAGCGGCAAAGGCCGCGACTTCTTCATGGCGGGTGGACATCCACTCGATAGTGCCCATACGATTAAGGCTGTCGCTGAGGCCGTTAAGCGAGTCGCCCGTCACTCCCCAGATACGTTTCACCCCAGCCGATTCGAGCGTTTTAGCGATATAAGTTGCAACCGTTTGTTTCATGGTTTTCCGTCTCCTGAATGTGATAACGGTTACAAGTTTAGTTCATCTGACGGAGAGGGAAGGGATGGGAGAAAAAGGAGACACTAACAGTTAAATTGCCCGATGACAGGAATATCATCGGGCATAATGCGATTACGCGAGAACCATATCTCCCTGCGGATGGCAGGAACAGGCCAGCACGTAACCCTCAGCGATTTCGGCGTCAGTCAGCGTCATGGTGCTGCTCACCGTGTATTCGCCAGAAATTACTTTTGTTTTACAGCAGCCGCAAACACCCGCACGACAGGCGGCGACGACCGGAACTTTATTGCTTTCCAGCGCCTCCAGCAGCGTGGTGCCAACCGGGGCATAAAATTCTTGTGCCGGTTGTAATTTGGTGAATTTCAGACCACTGGTCGCAGCGTCCGCCACCGGCGTGAAGAACTTCTCTTTAAAGAAGCGTGTTACGCCAAGTGCTTTCACTTCCTGTTCCACCCAATCCATATACGGAGCCGGGCCACAGGTCATCACGGTACGCGAAGCCAGGTCAGGAACGCTTTCCAGCAGTTCGCGAGTCAGGCGACCAGCGATAAAGCCCTCGCTGACGTTATTTTCTGCCACCAGCGTCACCGGATAGTTGCGCCATTCGTCGGCAAAAATGACATCCTGCGGTGTGCGCACGTTGTAGATCACCTGTACATCGGCCTGCGGACGATTTTTCGCCAGCCAGCGACGCATCGACATAATTGGTGTGACACCGCAGCCTGCTGCCAGTAACAGGAATTTCTCTTCTGTTTTATCGTCGCAGGTAAATTCCCCCATCGCATCCGAAAGCCAGAGATAGTCACCGCGTTTCACCTCGCGAGTCAGCCACTGGGAGCCGACACCGTCATCAATCCGCCGCACGGTCAGGGTGATGTATTCACTCACGCCTGGCGTGGAGGAAATGGTATACGCACGCAGCGTTTCTGCTGAGTTACGCACGCTGACCAGCGCATATTGCCCGGCGCGATACGGATAGTAATCGTGGCAAATCAGGGAAAGCGTCCACACATCCGGTGTTTCTTGCTTAATGTGATGAACCTGCATCCGCCACGGGCATTGATTCGTTGGCATCGTCATCGATAAACTCCTTACGCGCTCAACAGTTGCTTCATGTCTTCTTCAACAGTGGTGATAGAACGCAGGCCGAATTTCTCATTCAGCACCGCCAGCAGGTCTGGGGTCAGGAAGCCTGGTGCAGTCGGGCCGGTGACGATATTTTTCACGCCCAGAGAAAGCAGCGTCAGCAGAATAACAATTGCCTTCTGTTCAAACCAGGAGAGTACCAGCGAGAGTGGCAGATCGTTGACACCGCAACCCAGTTTTTCTGCCAGGGTGACAGCCAGAATAATCGCTGAGTATGCATCGTTACACTGGCCGGCATCCACCAGACGCGGCAGACCTTCGATATTGCCAAACTCAAGTTTGTTAAAGCGATATTTACCGCAGGCGAGCGTCAGGATCAGGCAGTCATCCGGCACGCTGGTAGCGAAATCGGTGAAATAGTGACGTTCACCACGGGCACCGTCACAGCCGCCAAGCAGGAAGATATGACGCAGTTTTTCACGGCTCACCAGATCAATCAGCGTATCGGCTGCGCCAAGCAGCGTCTGACGACCAAAACCTACGGTGATCAGATGCGGAATTTCGCTGTACGGGAAGCCCGCCATTTGTTGCGCCTGGGCGATGACCGCAGAGAAATCCTCACCATCCAGATGACGCACGCCCGGCCAGCCAACAATGCTGCGGGTCCAGATACGATCGTCATAAGCGCCGACGGTTGGGTCGATGATGCAGTTAGAGGTCATCACGATAGGGCCAGGGAAGCGAGCGAACTCAACTTGTTGATTCTGCCAGCCACTGCCGTAGTTACCGACCAGATGCTTGAATTTACGCAGCTCCGGGTAGCCGTGAGCAGGCAACATTTCGCCGTGGGTGTAGACGTTAACGCCCGTGCCTTCGGTCTGTTCCAGCAGGTTATAGAGATCTTTGAGATCGTGACCGGAAATCAGAATGCATTTACCCGCTGTAGCTTTGACGTTGACCTGAGTCGGTGTCGGATGACCGTATTTACCGGTTTCGCCTGCATCCAGAATGCTCATCACTTTGAAATTCATCTGGCCGATTTCCATGGAACACTCGAGAAGTGCGTTCATATCGGAAGGCCAGGTTCCCAGCCATGCCATGATTTTATGGTACTGGGCGTAAATATCGTTGTCGTACTGACCGAGAACGTGAGCGTGTTCCATATAGGCCGCCGCACCTTTCAGACCATACAGGCAGAGCAGACGCAGGCCGAGAATATTTTCGCCAATCGTTGCTTTATCTTTATTTGGCGTAAATTCCGCCGCCTGACGTTGCAGTTCACCGAGATCATCGCTCACCAGTTGCAAGTCAGCCATCGGGTTATCGACGCGGGCGTTTGCATCTACTGCCAGGCATTGTGCTTTCAGCGCCTCACGCAGGGCAATCGCTTCACGGGCGTAGCCGACAATACGAGGAGAATCGAAGTTAACGTTAGTCAGCGTTGAGAAAAATGCACGCGGCGCGAAGCTGTCTACGTCGTGGTTGATGATGCCGTATTCACGTGCTTTTACCGCCCAGGCAGAAAGCCCTTGCAGCGCCGCAATCAGTAAGTCCTGAAGGTCAGAGGTTTCCGCCGTTTTACCACACATCCCCTGCGCGTATGAGCAGCCGTTTCCTGCCGGAGTACGGATAGTTTGTTCACATTGCACACAAAACATGATCACACCTTTAAAGTTATATTTAATATACATGTTTAAGGTTAAGACGCTTAACGCGGGGATAAAAGGGATTTTTGTTGCAACTTTAAGGGAGATTGATTTAGCGCAATTTTGGCGGCAGGGTTCTACCGCCAGAGAGGTATTACGCGGAGAAAAGGGCGATCAGAATGGGCACCAGCAGGCTAAGAATAAAACCGTGAACAATCGCCGCCGGGACCATCTCCAGACCACCTGTACGCTGAAGAACGGGCAGGGTGAAATCCATCGATGTGGCACCGCACAAACCCAGCGCCGTTGAGCGACTGCGACGGATAAGGCCGGGGATTAGCATGATGGCGATCAGCTCTCGTGCCAGATCATTAAAAAACGCTGCGCTACCGATTACCGGGCCAAAAGATTCGGTCAACAATATACCGGAAAGAGAATACCAGCCGAAACCGGAGGCTATTGCCAGCGCGGTGTTGATAGGGAGATCAAGAATAAAGGCGTTAATTAAACCGCCAATTAATGAACTGGCAACCACTACCACAGCGACAATCATTCCCCGGCGATTAAGGACAATCTGCTTTAAGGTCATGCCATTATTGCGTAGCTGAATACCGACGAGGAAAAGTAACAGAATTAACGTGTATTCGCTGGCTTCAGTGGCGTGTTGTAAGAAACCTAATCCGCTAAGGCCAATGGCAAAACCAATCACTACTACGCCGCACAGTTTTAGCGACTCCAGTGCCATCGTAATACGTGACGGTAATTTCTCTTGCTGGTGGTGATTACGCCATGGCAAACCACGCTCCAGCCACAGCAAGGCGACAATATTGCATAGCAAAATAACGGTAATACTGACGGCGGAATAATGCAGGATCGCCAGCAAATTACTGGCAAGATTATCAAGGAACGCCAGGCTAATACCCATAAAAAAGAGAATGAGATAGACCATCCAGCTTAATAACTGATTAATGCGTTTTAACGCAGCTTTTTGGCGAAGCGGAATGAGGTAACCCACAATGAGTGGCACCAGAATGATTAACAGCCCAGAAAACATGAAAACTCAGCCCTTGCAAAGAAGAAATCGAAATGCGCGATGACACACTACTGAAAGCGGAAGGATGAGTAAAGTTGCAATTAAAAGGAAACGTTATGCAAATGAGAAGGCCTGACATTGCGTCAGGCCTTCTGTGTTAATTAATCGCGTTTTTCCAGCAGTGTCCGGTAAATCAGACCACCAATAATACCGCCGACAATGGGCACTACCCAGAAGAACCACAGTTGTTCTAACGCCCAGCCACCCTGGAAGATAGCAACCGCAGTGCTGCGCGCCGGGTTAACGGAGGTGTTAGTGACCGGAATACTGATTAAGTGAATCAGCGTTAATGCCAGACCAATGGCAATCGGCGCAAAACCCGCCGGCGCGAATTTGTCGGTCGCACCGTGGATCACCAACAAGAAACCAGCGCTCAATACCAGTTCAACAACCAATGCAGAAAGCATGGAATAGCCGCCAGGTGAATGCTCACCATAACCGTTAGACGCAAAACCGCTGGCCGCCGCGTCAAATCCGGCTTTACCGCTGGCGATTAAATACAGCAGTGCCGCCGCAACAATACCGCCAACAACCTGGGCAATGACGTAGCCAACGACTTCTTTTGCCGGGAAACGACCGCCAGCCCATAAACCAATAGTGACTGCCGGGTTAAAATGACCACCAGAAATATGACCAACAGCGAAGGCCATGGTCAGTACTGTCAGACCAAACGCCAGCGCGACACCAGCAAAGCCAATACCTAATTCCGGAAATGTCGCCGCCAGCACAGCGCTACCGCAGCCACCAAATACAAGCCAGAAAGTACCAAAACATTCTGCTGCTAATTTTCTGAACATATCCACCTCAATTAAAAATTGACCCTGTGAAAAATATGGTCGTTTTATAGGGTCGTCGTAAAAAAGTGACGACAGAAATAATGCGTGGGTATTTTAAAAACGAAGCTGAGTCATTCGCCAGATAAATAAATCCAGTAATTTTGATTTAGAACAAATGAGGGTTCCCCCATATAGTCATTTGCCTGATTGACAGTGTAGTGCAAACCACGAAATTAAACCTTTGGGGGTAATAAAAATAATACACAAGATTAATCATTTGATTTTATTGTTTTTTGGGGGAAATCAGTGAGAGGGCGTCTGACACAATTATTCGCTCATTTTTCAGACATTTGCCATGCTTAAGTGTGATGTCATCACGTATTCCTGGGGGCTTTCCCGTTATACTGCCGGAGTAAAGGATAAGTAACATATTTCTGGAGGGGATATGATTCTTGAGCGCGTTGAAATTGTGGGCTTTCGTGGTATCAACCGACTATCGTTGATGCTGGAACAAAACAACGTCCTGATTGGGGAGAACGCGTGGGGTAAATCCAGTTTGCTGGATGCGCTAACCCTACTGCTATCGCCAGAATCAGATCTCTACCATTTTGAACGCGACGATTTCTGGTTTCCGCCGGGCGATATCAATGGCCGGGAACACCATCTGCATATCATTCTGACCTTTCGTGAATCGCTGCCAGGGCGGCATCGTGTTCGCCGTTATCGCCCACTTGAAACATGCTGGACGCCGTGCGTCGATGGTTATCACCGCATTTTTTATCGTCTGGAAGGGGAGTGTGCGGAAGATGGCAGCGTGATGACGCTGCGCAGTTTTCTTGATAAAGACGGGCATCCGATTGAGGTTGATGATATTAACGATCAGGCGCGTCATCTGGTGCGGTTGATGCCTGTTCTGCGCTTGCGTGATGCCCGCTTTATGCGCCGTATTCGCAACGGAACTGTACCAAATGTGCCCAATGTGGAAGTTACCGCGCGCCAGTTGGATTTTCTTGCCCGTGAATTATCCTCACATCCACAAAATCTTACTGACGGACAGATTCGTCAGGGGCTTTCGGCAATGGTGCAACTGCTTGAGCATTATTTTTCGGAGCAGGGAGCCGGGCAGGCGAGATACCGCTTAATGCGGCGGCGGGCCAGCAATGAGCAACGGAGCTGGCGTTATCTGGATATCATCAACCGGATGATTGACCGGCCTGGAGGTCGTTCGTATCGGGTTATTTTGCTTGGGCTATTTGCGACTTTGCTACAGGCAAAAGGCACATTGCGGCTGGATAAAGACGCGCGTCCGTTATTGTTGATAGAAGATCCGGAAACGCGCCTGCATCCGATTATGCTTTCAGTCGCCTGGCATCTGTTGAACCTTCTGCCATTGCAGCGTATTGCTACCACCAACTCTGGCGAGCTGCTTTCGTTAACGCCGGTAGAGCATGTTTGCCGTCTGGTGCGTGAATCTTCTCGCGTTGCCGCATGGCGTCTGGGGCCGAGTGGCTTGAGTACCGAAGATAGCCGACGCATATCCTTTCACATTCGTTTTAACCGTCCGTCATCGCTGTTTGCCCGTTGTTGGTTGCTGGTGGAAGGGGAAACAGAAACCTGGGTTATTAACGAACTGGCGCGCCAGTGTGGGCATCATTTTGATGCTGAAGGGATCAAGGTCATTGAATTTGCCCAGTCAGGATTAAAACCGCTGGTTAAATTTGCCCGCCGGATGGGGATTGAGTGGCATGTGCTGGTCGATGGCGATGAAGCCGGGAAGAAGTATGCCGCTACGGTGCGCAGCCTGTTGAATAACGATCGGGAAGCTGAACGAGAGCATTTAACGGCATTACCGGCGCTGGATATGGAGCATTTTATGTATCGCCAGGGATTTTCCGATGTATTCCATCGCGTGGCGCAAATCCCGGAAAATGTACCGATGAATCTGCGCAAAATCATCTCGAAGGCGATCCATCGCTCTTCCAAACCTGATCTCGCCATTGAGGTTGCAATGGAGGCCGGACGCCGTGGTGTGGAGTCCGTACCGGCATTGCTGAAAAAAATGTTCTCGCGCGTGCTGTGGCTGGCGCGCGGTCGGGCAGATTAACCGCGAAACATCGTTGCCATCTGTGGCTGAATAGCGTCGAGCATCTCATAGCGGCGACGGTATTCAGCTCGTTTTTTACTGGCTATTTCAGCAACTTCTTTTCGTACTATCTGACCAGGAAGTCGGTAATGCCGTTCGGCATCGCATTCGCCGCCAACCGACTCCCAGAACGCGTTATAGTCCGCATGGATTTTTCCTTCTTTATCGCGATAGCGCAGGCTGCGATAAATATGCGTTTCATTGCTGACGGCAATAATCTGCTCAACCTGTAAGCGTTGGGCAAAGAGACAGACCGCTTCCATCACCAGACGTTTTGGAAACAGACCGTGGCAGGCTTTCGTCGCATTCTGGATTTCCTGGTGCGGAATTTCCCATTTCGCGCCTTGCAGTCCACCAATAAACAGCGTTCTTTTTCCCAGGTACTCACACAGAGTGAAGGTGATCTCTGCCAGAGGGATGCCCTCGCTGTTACGGAACAGGATCGTGCTGTCACCTTCTTTATCCATTGAGATCATCATGGTCAGTTCAAGCGTGAACTGCTCGCCGTTTTTTCCTTCCAGCTTCGCCAGTTGCAGCCCGGGGGTATTCAAATATAAGCTGAATTCTTCCGCCGACATGCAGGCACGCAGCAATGCATAATGGTAACGTAACGCCTCCAGTAATTGTTTGCGGTTAAGATTGGCGGCAAGGTAAGGGCGATGCAGACGAACAGGCAGTCGCGGCTGGCGTGTTAACAGCGTATTGAGGTTCGGCCAGTGGGATAGTTCGTTCATCCACTCAACGCTTAAACGCGGCATAATCAAAGAGCGCAGCAAAAATTTCTGGCGAAAGCTACGGCGATGCCAGAATTTACCTGGTCGCCACTGGCCACCAGCCAGACTAAGGAAAAGAGACATGCTGCTAAGAGATTCAGATGGCGTAAAAGCCCGTTCAGTAAGTTGTGACATATTCACAAAATCAATGATTATACATAGCGTCGATTTCACCATCGGAAATCTTAACCAAACATCAATAATGTGATTACTAACGGAAATTTTAGGGTTTTGTTGATATTTTGTTGATGTTAACAACGCCCGGATGCGCGTATGGAGTACTCAATATATTTATGAAAAAGCGAAGAAACATTAAGAAGCGTTACGTTATTGCGCTGGTGATAGTCATTGCCGGGTTGGTTGCATTGTGGAAAATTCTCAATGCGCCGGTGCCAACTTATCAGACATTGATAGTGCGCCCCGGTGATTTGCAGCAAAGCGTGCTGGCGACCGGAAAGCTCGACGCGTTGCGTAAAGTTGATGTTGGCGCGCAGGTCAGCGGTCAGTTGAAAACGCTGTCGGTGGCGATTGGCGATAAAGTGAAAAAAGATCAGCTTTTAGGCGTTATTGATCCAGAACAGGCTGAAAACCAGATCAAGGAAGTGGAAGCGACGCTGATGGAGCTGCGCGCACAACGTCAGCAGGCGGAAGCAGAACTGAAACTGGCTCGGGTGACATACTCTCGCCAGCAACGACTGGCGCAAACGCAGGCCGTTTCACAGCAGGATCTCGACACTGCTGCGACTGAAATGGCTGTTAAACAGGCGCAGATTGGCACCATTGATGCGCAAATCAAACGCAATCAGGCCTCTCTCGACACAGCTAAAACCAATCTCGATTACACCCGCATCGTTGCTCCGATGGCCGGGGAAGTCACGCAAATCACTACCCTGCAAGGGCAGACGGTGATTGCCGCACAACAAGCGCCGAACATTTTGACGCTGGCAGATATGAGTACCATGCTGGTAAAAGCGCAGGTTTCTGAAGCGGATGTTATCCACCTGAAGCCGGGGCAAAAAGCCTGGTTTACGGTGCTTGGCGATCCGCTGACGCGCTATGAAGGGCAGATTAAAGATGTGTTGCCAACACCGGAAAAGGTCAACGACGCTATTTTCTATTACGCCCGTTTTGAAGTACCAAACCCCGATGGTCTGTTGCGGCTGGATATGACTGCACAGGTGCACATTCAGCTCACTGATGTGAAAAACGTGCTGACAATCCCACTGTCGGCGTTAGGCGATCCGGTTGGCGATAACCGCTATAAGATCAAACTGCTACGTAATGGAGAAACGCGCGAGCGTGAAGTAACGATTGGCGCACGTAACGATACCGATGTTGAGATTGTCAAAGGGCTGGAAGTGGGCGAAGAAGTGGTGATTGGTGAGGCCAAACCAGGAGCTGCGCAATGACGCCTTTGCTCGAATTGAAGGATATTCGCCGTAGCTATCCCGCGGGAGATGAGCAGGTTGAGGTGCTGAAGGGGATCACTCTGGATATTTATGCCGGAGAGATGGTGGCGATTGTCGGCGCTTCGGGTTCCGGTAAATCGACCCTGATGAATATCCTCGGCTGCCTGGATAAAGCCACAAGCGGCACCTATCGCGTCGCCGGTCAGGATGTTGCCACGCTGGACGCCGATGCGCTGGCGCAGCTCCGTCGCGAGCATTTTGGCTTTATTTTCCAGCGTTACCACCTGCTTTCGCATTTAACCGCCGAGCAGAACGTTGAAGTTCCCGCCGTCTATGCTGGTCTTGAGCGTAAACAGCGACTGCTGCGCGCCCGGCAATTACTGCAACGACTGGGGCTGGAAGAGCGCGCAGAGTATTACCCTGCTCAGCTTTCCGGTGGTCAACAACAGCGAGTCAGTATCGCCCGCGCGTTGATGAACGGTGGGCAGGTGATCCTCGCTGATGAACCGACAGGCGCGCTGGACAGCCATTCCGGTGAAGAGGTGATGACTGTCCTGCATCAGTTGCGCGATCGCGGGCACACGGTGATTATCGTCACTCATGATCCGCAGGTTGCCGCCCAGGCAGAGCGAGTGATCGAAATTCACGACGGCGAAATCGTGCGTAATCCACCTGCTATTGAAAAAAATACTGCTGCAGCCAACAGCGAACCGGGTGTCAAAACAGCGTCTGGCTGGCGGCAGTTCGTCAGCGGTTTTAACGAGGCGCTGACGATGGCGTGGCGCGCGTTGGCAGCCAATAAAATGCGTACTTTACTGACCATGCTGGGGATTATTATCGGTATTGCGTCGGTGGTATCTATTGTCGTGGTGGGCGACGCGGCTAAACAAATGGTACTGGCGGATATTCGTTCTATTGGTACTAATACTATTGATGTCTATCCCGGGAAAGATTTTGGCGATGACGATCCGCAATATCAGCAGGCGCTGAAGTACGACGATTTAATCGCCATTCAAAAACAACCGTGGGTCGCTTCTGCCACACCCGCCGTCTCGCAAAACCTGCGCCTGCGTTATAACAATGTTGATGTTGCTGCCAGCGCCAACGGCGTAAGCGGGGACTATTTTAATGTTTATGGTATGAGTTTCAGCGAAGGGAACACCTTTAATCAGGAGCAACTGAATGGTCGCGCGCAGGTAGTTGTTCTCGACAGTAATACCCGCCGTCAGCTTTTTCCGCATAAAGCGGATGTGGTTGGCGAGGTGATTCTTGTCGGTAATATGCCAGCGAGGGTCATCGGCGTGGCGGAAGAGAAACAGTCGATGTTTGGCAGTAGTAAAGTGCTGCGCGTGTGGTTGCCTTACAGCACCATGTCCGGGCGGGTTATGGGGCAGTCGTGGCTTAACTCCATTACCGTAAGAGTGAAAGAAGGCTTTGACAGCGCTGAAGCTGAACAGCAACTCACCCGTTTGTTGTCGCTGCGCCACGGCAAAAAGGATTTCTTCACCTGGAACATGGACGGTGTCTTGAAAACGGTCGAAAAGACCACACGTACTTTACAACTGTTTTTGACACTGGTGGCGGTGATTTCGCTGGTGGTGGGCGGCATTGGCGTCATGAATATTATGCTGGTATCGGTGACAGAGCGGACGCGGGAAATTGGTATCCGCATGGCCGTGGGCGCACGCGCCAGCGATGTGTTGCAACAATTTCTGATTGAAGCCGTGCTGGTTTGTCTGGTGGGTGGTGCGCTGGGGATAACGCTGTCACTGTTAATCGCTTTCACATTGCAGCTTTTTTTACCCGGTTGGGAAATTGGTTTTTCTCCGCTGGCGCTGCTACTGGCGTTTCTTTGTTCAACCGTTACCGGGATTTTATTTGGCTGGCTGCCTGCGCGAAATGCGGCAAAACTGGATCCAGTGGATGCTCTGGCACGGGAGTAATATTTGAGATAAAAATGCCAGCCGATCGGGCTGGCATTTTGCCTGTAGGATGTACACAATGAGACAGAAGAGCTATGCGACTGCAGCTTCTACTTCGACGGGCACAATGACACTGGCATGATTGCCTTTTGGCCCCTGGTGGACATCAAACTGAACGGATTGCCCAGCTTTTAGCGTTCTGTAACCATCCATCTGGATGGTGGAATAATGAGCGAAAATATCTTCGCCGCCGCCTTCAGGGCAGATGAAACCAAACCCTTTGGCATTGTTGAACCACTTAACAGTACCCTTTTCCATGCTTCGACATCCTTCGCAAATCTTATACAAGTAAGATGGAATAAACCGGGGTCAGAGAGGGAGCTGTTCAAAACCTCGCCAACTCTAGAAATACAATTTAGAGAAATAGGGCGAGTCGTCAAGCGTTTGACAGGGGCCTGGGGGTAGGTATGCATCAAAAATTTGAAGCAGTTAACGCTATTGACAGTAATGTGACTGATGTCGCTGATGCCAACGATAGATGATAATTATCTATTATGTGGAGTAGATTGGTCAGGCAAATAAGCTCTTGTCAGCGGCAGAGCGTTCTGCCGATAACCGTAACCGAAGATGATAACTGACAATGGGTAAAACGAACGACTGGCTGGACTTTGATCAACTGGCGGAAGAAAAAGTGCGTGACGCGCTAAAACCGCCATCTATGTATAAAGTGATATTAGTCAATGATGATTACACTCCGATGGAGTTTGTTATTGACGTGTTACAAAAATTCTTTTCTTATGATGTAGAACGTGCAACGCAATTGATGCTCGCTGTTCACTACCAGGGGAAGGCCATTTGCGGAATCTTTACCGCCGAGGTTGCAGAAACCAAAGTGGCGATGGTGAACAAGTACGCAAGGGAGAACGAGCATCCATTGCTGTGTACGCTGGAAAAAGCCTGAATGCAGGCATAAAAATTGGGGGAGGTGCCTATGCTCAATCAAGAACTGGAACTCAGTTTAAACATGGCTTTCGCCAGAGCGCGCGAGCACCGTCATGAGTTTATGACCGTCGAGCACTTGTTACTGGCATTGCTCAGTAACCCGTCGGCTCGGGAGGCGCTGGAAGCATGTTCCGTGGATCTGGTGGCGCTCCGTCAGGAACTGGAAGCCTTTATTGAACAAACCACACCCGTTCTGCCTGCCAGTGAAGAGGAGCGTGACACGCAGCCGACGCTGAGTTTTCAGCGTGTACTGCAACGTGCGGTCTTCCATGTTCAGTCCTCCGGTCGCAGTGAGGTTACCGGTGCGAATGTTCTGGTTGCTATCTTTAGCGAACAGGAGTCACAGGCTGCCTATCTGTTGCGCAAACATGAAGTCAGCCGTCTTGATGTGGTGAACTTTATTTCTCATGGCACGCGTAAAGACGAGCCATCTCAGTCTTCTGAACCAGGAAACCAGCCCGGCAGTGAAGAACAAGCTGGTGGGGAGGACCGTATGGAGAATTTCACGACGAACCTGAACCAGCTTGCGCGCGTGGGAGGAATCGACCCGCTGATTGGTCGTGAGAAGGAGCTGGAGCGCGCCATTCAGGTTCTCTGTCGCCGCCGTAAAAACAACCCACTGCTGGTTGGCGAGTCTGGCGTTGGTAAAACTGCGATTGCGGAAGGTCTCGCCTGGCGTATTGTCCAGGGCGATGTACCGGAAGTGATGGCTGACTGTACGATTTACTCTCTGGATATCGGTTCCCTGTTAGCGGGAACTAAATATCGCGGCGACTTTGAAAAACGTTTCAAAGCGTTGCTCAAACAGTTGGAGCAGGATACCAACAGCATCCTGTTTATCGATGAGATCCACACCATCATCGGCGCAGGCGCAGCTTCTGGCGGTCAGGTGGATGCGGCTAACCTGATTAAACCACTGCTCTCCAGCGGTAAAATTCGCGTTATAGGTTCGACGACGTATCAGGAGTTCAGCAACATTTTCGAGAAAGATCGTGCTCTGGCGCGTCGCTTCCAGAAAATCGATATTACTGAACCGTCGATCGAAGAAACCGTTCAAATCATCAACGGTCTGAAACCGAAGTATGAAGCGCACCACGACGTGCGCTATACCGCGAAAGCGGTGCGTGCGGCGGTAGAACTGGCGGTGAAATATATTAACGATCGTCATCTGCCGGACAAAGCGATTGACGTTATCGACGAAGCGGGCGCTCGCGCACGTCTGATGCCGGTAAGCAAGCGCAAGAAAACGGTCAATGTGGCGGATATTGAGTCCGTGGTGGCGCGTATCGCACGTATCCCAGAGAAGAGTGTTTCTCAGAGTGACCGCGATACTCTGAAAAACCTCAGTGATCGCCTGAAAATGCTGGTCTTCGGTCAGGATAAAGCCATTGAGGCGCTTACCGAAGCCATCAAGATGGCGCGTGCGGGTTTAGGCCACGAACATAAACCGGTCGGTTCGTTCCTGTTTGCTGGTCCAACCGGGGTCGGCAAAACCGAGGTCACGGTGCAGCTTTCCAAAGCCCTCGGCATTGAGCTTCTGCGCTTTGATATGTCCGAGTATATGGAACGTCACACTGTCAGCCGCCTGATTGGTGCGCCTCCGGGATACGTCGGTTTTGATCAGGGTGGTCTGCTGACCGATGCGGTCATCAAGCATCCGCACTCGGTGCTGCTGCTGGACGAAATCGAGAAAGCGCATCCGGACGTGTTCAATATCCTGTTGCAGGTGATGGACAACGGCACGCTGACCGATAACAACGGACGCAAGGCCGATTTCCGTAACGTGGTGCTGGTGATGACTACCAACGCCGGGGTACGTGAAACCGAGCGCAAATCGATTGGGCTTATCCACCAGGATAACAGCACCGATGCGATGGAAGAGATCAAAAAGATCTTTACGCCAGAGTTTCGTAACCGTCTCGACAATATTATCTGGTTCGATCATCTCTCAACCGACGTGATCCATCAGGTGGTTGATAAATTCATTGTCGAGTTGCAGGTTCAACTGGATCAGAAAGGTGTTTCTCTGGAAGTGAGCCAGGAAGCACGTAACTGGCTGGCTGAGAAAGGTTACGACCGGGCAATGGGTGCACGTCCGATGGCTCGCGTCATCCAGGACAACCTGAAGAAACCGCTCGCTAACGAACTGCTGTTTGGCTCGCTGGTGGATGGCGGTCAGGTCACTGTTGCGCTGGATAAAGAGAAAAATGAGCTGACCTACGGGTTCCAGAGTGCACAAAAGCACAAAGCGGAAGCAGCGCATTAATCAGATTGTTAAGTAGGTTGGTGAAGTCCGTAATCTCGTCAGGGGTTACGGACTTTTTGTTTATGGGGTGGGGGAGGTTCAGCCCCTTTTTTTGATGATGATGGTAAGTTGTTGATAATTAGTGCTGCTGGACGGTAAGGATAAAAAAGGGTGGCAGCAGGAAAATGAGATGGTTTTGCTTTATTAACAACGGGCTAAACGTGTAGTATTTGAGTTCACTGCCGTACAGGCAGCTTAGAAATCCTGTGGGAAGTGGGATTTGTCGGATCTTCCGTTCACTGCCGTACAGGCAGCTTAGAAACCTGGTATTTTCCCCCATTCCAGAGTTCGTAGGTTCACTGCCGTACAGGCAGCTTAGAAATGTTTGTATGATGTTCGCGATTTCGGTAAGGCGTTCACTGCCGTACAGGCAGCTTAGAAAACATCGCCACCGCCGAACGGTTTGTCTTCCTGGTTCACTGCCGTACAGGCAGCTTAGAAAAGCATCTGCATGGTGCCCGTGGTCTTAACAAGGTCCACTGCCGTACAGGCAGTTTCACAAATACGATGATGGCAGAAATTTAGCTGCGTTATGGCGCTCTCAACTCCGAACCATTAGCTGTGACACACAATAACAATTGTGATAATTGCGACGAGAATCAATTTCTCACATAGAAATCAATGCTGTACTAATCCTAACTCCTTCAAATAAAAATAATCACAGGATGTGTTTATGTCTTCAAATTACCTTACTCCTTCTGATCTCAAAACCATTCTCCACTCCAGGCGTGCCAATATTTATTATCTGGAAAAATGCCGGGTGCAGGTGAATGGTGGGCGAGTGGAGTATGTCACCAGTGAAGGCAAGGAGTCGTATTACTGGAATATCCCCATTGCGAATACCACGGCGTTGATGTTGGGGATGGGAACGTCCGTTACCCAGGCGGCGATGCGTGAATTTGCCCATGCTGGAGTGATGGTGGGTTTTTGTGGTACGGATGGCACGCCGCTGTATTCGGCAAATGAAGTTGATGTTGATGTCTCCTGGCTCAGTCCGCAAAGCGAATATCGTCCTACTGAATATCTTCAGCAGTGGGTTTCTTTTTGGTTTGTTGAAGACAAACGCCTTGCCGCCGCGAAACGTTTTCAGTTAATTCGTCTGACACATATTGATAAGTACTGGACCAGCGCGAAAATGCAGCGTGAACACGCCTTTCAACCTGATGCCAGTGCGCTGCAGACTCTGCTAAATCGCACTCGTGAAGAAATAGACATGGCAGAAAGCCATACGCAGCTTATGCTCGTAGAGGCGAAATTGACCAAAGCACTCTACAAAATGGTGAGTCAAACCGTGGGCTACGGCGACTTTACTCGTGCAAAACGGGGTGGCGGAGTTGATATGGCCAACCGCTTCCTCGATCAGGGTAATTATCTGGCGTATGGCCTGGCGGCAGCGGCGGCGTGGGTAACCGGGATCCCGCACGGTTTAGCAGTAATGCACGGTAAAACACGTCGCGGCGGCCTCGTTTTTGACCTTGCCGATCTGATTAAAGATGCCCTTGTTATGCCACAAGCATTTATCGCTGCAATGGCGGGAGAAGATGCTCCGGAGTTTCGTCAACGCTGCATCAATATCTTTCAACAAGCGGATGCGCTGGATGTCATGATCACCTCTCTGCAGGAAACGGCTCAGGCCCTGGCTAAGGCTGACCAATGAACGTCCTGATTATCTCGCGCTGCACAAAAAATGCTCGAGTGGAGAGCTGCCGTATTATTGATCAGTTTGCCGAACGCACTGGTGACGCCGCATGGCAAACGGTGATTACTCTGGAAGGGGTTAATACACTTCGCCGTTTACTGCGCAAAACTGCCCGGCGAAATACCGCAGTGGCTTGTCACTGGCTGAAGAAGAATGGGCAAACGGAGTTGATGTGGATTGTCGGCAATATTCGTCGTTTTAATGCTCAGGGACGCGTTCCCACAAATCGAACAACGCAAACCAGCCTGGTGAAAAAAGAAGAAAATCGCTGGCAGTGCGCGGAAAGTATTGCGCTGCTGGCGGCTATCGCTGGGTTATTTCATGATTTTGGTAAAGCAGGACGCAGCTTTCAGCAAAGCCTGACCCAAAAGAATGCCCGCAGTTATCAACCTTATCGGCATGAGTGGATTTCGCTGCGGCTTTTTCAGGCTTTTGTCGGTGAACAGCCAGACGAAGTGTGGCTGGAAAAACTTGGGAAATTAACGGCAGATGATGAAACCGCGATCCTTGAGTGCCTGCAAAAAGACACGCCTCATTTTTCAAATAGTCCATTCAGTTCGCTGCAACCACTCGCCAAAACGGTAGGCTGGTTGATCCTTTCCCATCATCGAATGCCGGAGAATCTTTCGCCACAACCAGAACAATCATGCAAAGGCTGTGATAGTTGGCTGGAGAAACAACTCAATGCTGACTGGAATGCCGTTAACCACCGTAAGAATGACTGGTCACAACAGGATTTCGAGCAAGTCTGGCAATTTCCGTCAGGAACGCCGCTTCAAAGCGCGAGCTGGCGAGAAAAAGCGCGTCAGATTGCCCGTAGGGCGTGTAACGCGATCGGCCTAAAGGAATGGGGGCAGATGGAGCAACTGTTTCCGTTACATATGGCGCGTTTTTGCCTGATGCTTGCCGATCACTACTATTCATCTAACGACGCGCAGCAAAAATGGCAAGACCCGAATTATATCGTCTGGGCAAATAGCGATCGGCAGAGCGGCACGCTCAAACAACGGGTAGATGAGCATCTGGTCGGCGTCGCGCATCATGCGTATCTACTTGGGCGGCAACTGATGCACACACGTGCATCGCTTCCGGCAATTGCCCGACATAAAGGTTTTAGACAACGGGCCACAGACGCGAAATACCGTTGGCAGGATAAAGCCTGGGATGTGGCACGTGCGTTACGTGAGCGAAGCCGGGAAGACGGTTTTTTCGGTGTCAATATGGCCTCGACGGGGTGCGGTAAAACCTTTGCTAACGCCCGCATTATGTATGCGCTTACCGATGAGCGGGAAGGGTGTCGTTTTACCGTCGCGCTGGGATTGCGCACGCTGACTTTGCAAACCGGCGATGCTCTGCGCAGTCGGCTTGGACTGGGCGAGGATGAGCTGGCGGTACTGATTGGTTCGGCGGCAGTTAAGCAACTGTGGCTGCAGGAAAAAACAGACAATGATTGCGGAAGTGCTTCGCAAGAATCGCTGGCAGAGGAGCAACAGTTTGTTAAATATGAAGGTAGTCTGCATACCGGGGCGCTGGAAAAATGGTTGAAGGATGACAGCAAACTTAAGGCGTTAGTAAGCGCACCGATTCTGGTAGCAACCATTGATCATCTTATTTCTGCGACCGAAGGTGTGCGAGGCGGAAAACAGCTTCCTTCGATGTTGCGTTTGTTAACCAGCGATTTAGTGCTCGATGAACCTGACGACTTTGATATTGCCGATCTTCATGCAGTATGTCGTCTGATGAATTGGGCCGGAATGTTGGGAACGCGGGTATTACTTTCTTCCGCGACGTTGCCGCCAGGGCTGATTCAGGCGCTGTTCGCGGCTTATCTTGCCGGGCGTAAAATGTGGCAGTCGTCATGCGGTACGAACGGCAGACCCGTCAATATTTGCTGTGCCTGGTTTGATGAAAAAGATGCCGACGCCATACAAATTGGCGATGGCGCTACTTTTCGTGAGACGCACAAAAAGTTTGTTGCGCGACGAGCGTTAATGTTGGCCGAAAAAGAACGACTGCATTTCGGACGTATTGCTTCTATTTCATCTGCATCAAACGCAATTCAGGATGTTACCGAAAGCGTGGCTCAGACGGTACATGCGCAAATGCTGAAGTTGCATCAGGCACATCGCCAGCTACACGAAAGCGGTAAAACCGTTTCGCTGGGCCTGGTGCGCTTCGCGAATATCAATCCACTGGTTGCGGTGACCAAAGCCCTGATTGCCATTCCTTCACCAGAAGATGTCTGCATTCATTACTGTGTTTACCACTCCCGACATCCACTGGCAGTACGTTCAGATATTGAGAAGCGACTGGATCGCGCTTTTACCCGCCATAACGAACTCGATTTCTGGAACAACGAAGATATCGCAGATGCCTTACATAAAAGTCCGGAATCGCACCATCTGTTTGTGGTGTTGGGGACATCGGTTATAGAAGTGGGGCGTGACTGGGATGCGGACTGGGGAATTATCGAACCAAGCTCCATGCGTTCGATAATTCAATTTGCCGGACGTATTCAGCGCCACCGTAGAAATGTGCCGACCAGTGAGAATCTGGTTATTTTGCGTTTTAATATCAAAGCATTGCAGAAAAAAGCCCCCGCATTTTGTAAGCCTGGTTTCGAAACAAAAGAACACTTGCTGGATAGCCATGATATTTGCGAACTGATTCCGATCGCGGACTACCGGACGATTAACGCCTTGCCGCGGATTCTGTCTGCCAATAATGACAACAAACTGGCGGAACTTGAGCATAGTCGTTTATCCACTGAATTGATGAGCAGTAAAAGCAAACATGTGGTGGCGGCACAATGGTGGCGCGCACCGCTAAGCTGGAACGGCTGGATGCAGCGCCAGACGCCATTTCGTTATTCGCCGTTGCCGGAGGCGGTATTTTTTCTACATATGGATGATGAAGAAAGCGAAGCGCGTTTCTATTCCCGCACCGGTGACAACGAGCGTAAAGCGCAGGGGAATTTCAGGCGAGAAGAGGTGAGATGCGCCAGCGGCGTCGCTTGCTGGGGCGTGATGGATTACCAACACGTTTTGTTGAATTTAGCTGATAAGCACGGTTGTGAAATACAGCGTGTTGGAGAAATGTTTGCTGAAGTGAGAGTACCGGCCAGTGAAGAAGATGCGGTCGATGACTGGCGTTATCACCCCTGGTTGGGAGTGTTCCGCAACCTGTGATAGGGGGCGCGCTGCCTGTACGGCAGTTTACAAGTCCGTATCCGGAGATACCTCTATTTCTTAGCTGCCGATGGCAGTGCGTGAATGTTAGTTATCAAACCATTGTGTGGCAAATATTTTATGCATGGTAATATCACCATTGGTTATTGCATGGATTTGGCTAGATTAAAGCGTAGATACCTCTAGGTGAACTATCCATGATTATCACCGCGGGTGTTGTCCCTTTTACTGTATGTGTCGTTGTACTGAAGCCTGGTTGGGCTATGGAGATTTTTCAGTGAAGTCAGGGAGCAACTTCAATTTGATGGATTAACGAAAAGGAGCCGAAATGGAAAAAACGGCGCTAATACAATTTATCACTGACTACATTGCTTCGCGAAGGCAACCCAAAATCGATGCCTTTGAAAAAGAAGCAGCAAAGCGACTGGAGCAGGGCGACGACGCCAGCGTTATCGCTCTGGAGCGACAGGAACTCGAAGCACGCTACCTGCCACGTAACTGGTTAACGGATGCGGCAAAGCGTGTTCGTTCTATAAGGATAATCTCCCACGGGGCAAAATATAGTAATGGTGACTCCAAAGCATATGGGCGTTATTTGGAGAAATTCGTCAGTGAGGGATATTTAAATACAGCATCACTGGCAATTATTAAAGAGGATGCTGAAGGCAATGCAGCCGTTTTTGATGTTGCAAAACTACTGCTAACGGAAGTCAACGGTGATTCATTACTCGCCAGCTTAAAACGTGGTGATTATCAATCATTAAATGCCTTTGCGTTGGATGATGAACAATTAAAACAATGGGTTGAATGCTTTAGTGAAGCATCCACTTCGGAGTGGATAAAAGCGCATAAACTGGCAAAACAAATCTATTTCCCTGTCGATGATGGCTATCACCTGTTATGCCCGCTGTTTTCCAGTTCGCTGGCACAGGCGATGTATGAAAAGCTAACTGCCGTGCGCTTTAGTGAGGAATCGAAAGCCATTCGCGATGCGCACAAAGCAGGTAAATGGCACTCACAGCCAGATATTCGTTTCCCGAATCTTGCAGAGATGCATTATGGAGGTGGAAATCAACAGAATATCTCCCTGCTAAACAGTGCCAGAGTTGGCCGTGTCTGGCTGTTGCCATCAATGCCGCCCACCTGGGCGACGCTGGATCGCGCGCCACAAAACATGCGCAGTATTTTTTCCCTACGCGGCGATTTCAATCGGGCGGCTTCAGGCATCATAGCCCGGATGACTTACCTGCTGAAGGTTGACATAAATAATGTTCATATTCGTACTGCGCGCGCGAAATATATTGATGAGTTGATAGATTTGCTGTTCATGCAGGCATCCTCTTTTCAGCAAGAAAAATGGCAGGGATGGTCAGTACAATCACCAGACTTACCTCGCCACCAACAACTTTGGCTGGACCCGTGGCGAAGCCTCTCAGATGAGGCTTTCAAACAGGAGCGTGAGAAAAACGACTGGCAAGAGACGATAGCCGATGATTTCGCACGCTGGCTGAACTATCGCCTGAAAAAAGCCCGTTTCGATGTCGGTGCTGTCGAGCAAAGGGAGTGGCGCAGTCAGTCCCTGTTTACTCAACGGATGCGTGAAATGGAAGCTGTTCTGCAGGAGGCGCTGAAATGAGTTATCTGCTCTTGTTACCCCATGTACGCATCGAAAACGCTAACGCCGTCTCCGGGTTGACCTGGGGATTCCCGTCGATGACCCATTTTCTCGGTTATGTTCATGCGCTTTCTCGCAAAGTCGTGGATGAATTTGGCGTAAGTTTTGACGGTTGTGCGGTAGTAAGCCATGAACAGCATATTCAGGCGTACAGCTCCGGGCGCGATTTTCAATTCGCTCTCACCCGTAACCCATTAACCAGAGAAGGTAAAACCGCGTCGTTCAATGAAGAGGGCCGTATGCACCTGACGGTTTCTCTGCTGATTGAATGTAATGGCGAAATTACCAATGGTGAATATGGCAGAAAAGCCCTTTGCGACTATCTGAAAATGCTCTGCCAGAGCCACAAACTGGCGGGCGGAAGCATTGTTGACATGCGCGAACCGCAGCTTTTTCATGCCCCTGAAGATGAAAAGCAACTGCGTAAAATCATCTGGCGTTTAATGCCTGGCTATGCACTTTACGATCGCAGTGAATGGCTGGCTGAACATCACCAACAACATCCCGATATATCGTTGCTTGATGCCTGGCTTGATTTTGCTGCCGTTAAATATCAGGCCGAATCTCCGGCAGAAGACAACAGCGCACAATGGGTATACCAGCCGAAGCCAATGCCTGGTTTCCTGGTACCGTTAATGTGCGGTTACCAACGCATATCTCCTGTTTACGCTCCCGGTGAAGTTGAAAATGCGCGCGATACCGTGATGCCATTTGCCTTTGCCGAAGCGGTTTATGGCATTGGCGAATGGCGCGGATTACATCGTATTACTGGCTTGCAACCACTGATGTGGCGTTACCGTGCAACGGACACTGGCTACTATTGCTCGGCAATACCAGTCGTTGACGACCCTACTACTAATGAAGATGACGATACAGAATAAGGACATAATTATGGCAAAGGCCCCTGTAGCAGTAAAAACGGCGTCAGTACTGGCATTTGAGCGCAAACTGGCAACCTCTGACGCGGTGATGTACGCAGGTAACTGGCAAGGAAATGAATGGCAACCTATTGAGATTCAGGAGAAAGCCGTTCGCGGAACCATCTCCAATCGCCTGAAAGATGCAATTTCCAGTAATGAGTTAAAGTTGAATGCAGAAATCCAAAAAGCCAACTTGCAGCGGGTAGATGTGGCAGCACTTCCGGTTGATGCGGATACACTAAAAGTGATGTTTACGCTGCGCGTGCTGGGTAATTTATCCTCACCTTCAGTATGTAATGATATGGCCTATCAGGAGGCGCTTTCCGACGTTATTGAAGGTTATATCAGCGAACATGGCTTTAAAGAGCTGGCGCTTCGCTATGCCCTGAATCTGGCAAATGGTCGTTTTCTGTGGCGTAACCGTATCGGTGCCGAGCAAATTCAGGTGAAAGTCACCGCTAACGACAAATCATGGACTTTTAACAGCCATGACTTCTCTTTACGTCAATTTGATCAGGGCCAGAGTAGCGTCACAAAACTGGCGTCAACGATTGAACAAGGATTGAGCGGAAAAGAGTGGGTGATGCTTACCGTTGAAGCGCAGGTTCGCCTCGGTGCCGGGCAAGAAGTCTTCCCATCACAGGAACTGGTGCTCGACAGCAACAGTAGCAAAAGTCGCGTGTTGTACCAGGTTGCAGGCATTGCTGGTATTCACTCCCAAAAAATTGGCAACGCTTTACGTACTATTGACACCTGGCATCCGAAGGTTGATGAGTTGGGGGCTATCGCCGTGGAGCCTTATGGCTCTGTAACCAGCCGAGGCGTTGCTTGCCGCCAACCGAAAGAAAAACTCGATTTTTACACTTTACTGGACAATTGGGTGACTAAAGGAGTGAAACCAGACGTTGATCAGCAGCACTACGTGATGGCAGTGCTGATCCGTGGCGGTGTTTTTGGTGAGAAAGCGGAATAAGGAGCTGCCAATGGAGCACTACCTTGAGATCCGCGTTCTGCCAGATCCTGAATTTTCGAGTGAAATGTTGATGGCAGCGTTATTTGCCAAATTGCACCGGGCATTAGGCGCAAGAGGGCAAGGTGATATCGGCGTGAGTTTCCCGGACGTGAATGTTACGCCGGGAGCGCGTTTACGCTTACACGGCAGCGCCCCGGCATTGCAGGCGCTTGAAGCCTCAACGTGGCGTAAAGGACTTACGGACTATTGCCAATGTTCACCTGTCACTCCTATTCCTGAAATAAAAGGCTGGCGAGTGGTAAGCCGTGTGCAGGTTAAAAGTAACCCCCTGCGTCTGTTAAGGCGTTCAGTAAAAAAGGGCTGGCTCACTAAAGAACAGGCAATTGAGCGACTGGCGACGCAAACTGAACGGCGGACCGATTTACCCTTTCTCAATATGAAGAGTTTATCGAGTCAGCAACAGTTCAAGCTGTTTATCCGACACGGGGAATTGCGTACAGAACCGGTTAAAGGGGTATTCAGTAGTTATGGATTAAGCGCAACCGCTACTATTCCCTGGTTTTGATTGGTTAGTTGTAATGTATAAAAGACCTGGCCTTACCGTCAGGTCTTTTTGTCTATTGAAAAGCCGATTTCTGGCTGGAAATAGAATAAAGAATTCAATGCCCTACACTTTCATCAGTATATGGATATTTATTTAAAACAAGCAATCTGCAATTAATTATACGTATTAATCTACCTTGTAATGACATCAAATAATGCCGAATAGTAAACAAGGTAAATGTTTCCATGGGTATTTTTTATTTGTTACGTATTTTTGACAGTTTGATTTAAATCACAAAAACAACTTGTTTACATTGCGATAAAAAATGTAATTTGCGAAATTCATTTCCGAGAGGACAAAGACTCTTAACCACCTGGAATAAATTAGTTAAGGAATAGACTATGAAACGTTCAATTATTGCAGTTGCAGTATTATCTTCTCTTTTTATGAGTGCAGGGAATGCTGCGGAAGGGAATCAACAGGGCGAGTTGATTATTACCGGTAATATCGCAGGAACTACTTGTCAATTCGATGGTTCAACTACTGCAACAATTACGATGAACGAGATTGGGGCTGATCAATTTCAAGGTAAGGATGCAGGCTATATTCACGACGCTTATTCAAATACAACAATTTTACCGCTGAAAGTTATATGCACGGGAGACAATGCACCTAAAATTACTTTCTCCAGGGACCAATTTGACGTGGGCAATAGTGGTATTACTCGTAACACCGCAGAAGAAAATGGTGCTGGTTTTGCTGTCTATTATGAGGGGGCGGACGGTCAATCTCAACAGATTAAAGGTGATGACTATATTCATCTAGTAAAAAACGAAAATAATACATATGAGTTGAATTTCAGGGCGAAATACGCGGCAGTAGATACTGAAGTGAAGGCTGGCCCGGTTAACTCTGCACTGACAATGACTGTCGTGACAGATTGATACCGTGTTTATCGGCGGCTTCGGTCGCCGATTTTCAATAACAAGGATTGTTATCATGAAAAAATTAATAGCCTTCTTGCTGGCCGGCATGGTCACGCCTGCGTGGGGTGGTGTCTATATCTACGGCACTCGTGTTATTTATCCAGAACAGAAAAAAGAGATTACCGTTCAGTTAATGAATGAAGGTAATCGTAGCGCCCTGGTTCAGTCATGGATTGATGATGGCGATACCAGCCAGCCTCCAGAAAAAATTCACGTCCCGTTCGTGTTGACGCCACCGGTAACTCACGTAAAAGGTGGCGAGGGACAACAACTCAAGATCAAAAAATTGGCGAATACCCTACCTAAAGATCGCGAAAGCTTGTTCTTTCTCAATGTTCTGGACATTCCACCTAATAGTGAGAAAAATGAAGGTAAAAACCAGATTAAATTCGCGATGCAAAACCGCATCAAATTTATTTATCGTCCGGAAGGTATAGCTGGTGTCGATAAAGGAAGTTTTTCTCGACTGAATATAAGAACTGTCAGTAATGGTATTAATATAAAAAATAATTCAGCGAACTGGATAACTATTCCTGAACTGAAAGGTAATACCAAATTAAATAAAGAAACGCTGGTACTAGCACCCTGGTCAGAACAGACCGTCACCACATCTTCCGTTGTTAGCCAGTACAATGTTACGTTGATTGATGATCATGGAAACTATTTGAGTGAAAAAGTGAAAACCGTCAAATAGATCAGGGATTGATTATGTCTAAACTTAATTCTATTACGCTGGCGATCCTGTCGGTGTTGGCTACTTCGCCTGCATGGGCGGAAGATGAAACATTTGACACCCATTTTATGATTGGCGGATTAAATGGGGAAAAAATTTCTGACTATCATATCGATAGTAATAAGCCGATGCCCGGTATCTATGATATGGATGTATACCTGAATAATCAGTGGCGCGGACATTATAATGTCGATATTAAAGACGATCCAGATGCAACATGTTTATCCTGGGAGCAGTTAAAGCAAATAGGTATCCTCACTGAAGGCATTAATATCGATAAAAGCGTGGAATGTGTACCACTTCGGGAAGCGGTACAGGGCGGCAGCGTTGACTATGATATTGGGCATTTTAACCTGAAGTTAAGTGTACCCCAAGCCTATGTCGTTGAGTATGAACGCGGATATGTCCCGCCTGAGGCATGGGATCGCGGGATTAACGCATTATATACGTCTTATTATGCCAGTCAGTATTACAGTAATTATAAGCACGGAGGAGATAATAAAAGTAGCTATTTAAATCTGAATAGTGGTTTGAATCTTCTGGGCTGGCAGTTGCATTCAAATGCCAATTATACGAAAAGTGACGAGAGCAGCGGTAAATGGAAGAGTAACACGTTATATCTGGAGCGCGGAATTCCACAAATTCTTGGCACATTGCGTGCTGGTGAAATGTATACCGGTTCTGATGTTTTTGACTCCGTGCGTTTTCGCGGTGTACGCCTATGGCGCGATATGCAGATGTTGCCGAACTCTAAACAGAATTTTACTCCAGTGGTGCGTGGTGTTGCCCAAAGTAACGCACTTGTCACTATCGAACAAAATGGCTTTGTGGTTTACCAGAAAGAGGTTCCGCCAGGTCCATTCGCCATTGATGATTTGCAACTTGCTGGTGGTGGTGCAGATCTGGAAGTTACCGTTAAAGAAGCTGACGGTTCGGTATCGCGTTATCGTGTACCTTATTCATCTGTACCAAATATGTTGCAACCGGGCGTTTCGAAATATGAATTTGCTGCCGGACGTAGTCGTATCGAGGGAGCCAGCGATCAGTCAGATTTTATTCAGGGAAGCTATCAGTATGGCCTTAATAATTTGCTGACTCTCTATGCTGGCACGCAGTTGTCTGATAATTACTCATCGTTTGTTCTCGGCACGGGATGGAATACACCGATTGGTGCTGTATCGGTTGATTTTACCCATTCCCATAGTGAACAAGATAACGGTGATGTGTTTAATGGTCAAAGTTATCAGATTGCCTGGAACAAATATCTCTCTCAAAGTGGAACGCAATTTTCGCTGGCGGCCTGGCGTTATTCTTCTCGGGATTATCGTACTTTTAACGATCACGTGTGGGCAAATAACAGGAAAAGTTATAATCGAGAAGATGACTCAGTTTATGATATCGCCGACTATTATCAGTACGATTTTGGTCGTAAGAACAGCTTTTCTGTAAATATAAACCAGTCATTACCGGAAAATTGGGGATATCTGTCGGTCAGTGGTCAATGGCGGGATTATTGGGAACGCAGCGGGACAGGGAAAGATTATCAACTCAGCTATTCGAACTCCTGGGAACGCCTTAGTTATACCTTGTCTGTTAGCCAGACCTACGATGAAGATAACCGCGAAGATAGACGCATTAACTTATATTTCTCAATTCCCTTCTCGTGGGGCGATGGAATCACTGAAAAACGACGAGATTTATTTGTTTCTAACTCGACCACTTTTGATAAAGACGGCTATCGGTCGAATAATACCAGCCTCAGCGGTGTAGCGGGGAGTCGCGATCAGTTCAGCTACGGGGCTAACTTAAGCCATCAACACCAGGGCAGCGAAACAACAGCAGGTGCAAACCTGACCTGGCGTGCGCCATTGGCGACTATTGGTGGCAGCTATAGCCAGTCGAAAAGATATCAACAAGTTAGCGGTAATATTCAAGGCGGTTTAGTCGCGTGGTCGGACGGGGTGGCACAGGCTCCCAGACTTTCCGATACGTTCGCCATCGTCAAAGCGCCGGGACTGGAGGGAGCGGCGGTGCAGGGATATCGTTACCTGACCACGGATAGCAGAGGCTACGCTATTTATGACAACCTGACGCCGTATCGTGAAAATACGTTGATGTTGGATATTGCCGACAGTAAAAGCGATGTGGCGCTACTGGGTAACCGTAAAAACACCGTTCCTTATCGTGGTGCGGTAGTGATGACGCAGTTTGAGACTGATAAACGCAAGCCCTGGTATTTCATCTCCCAACGCCCTGATGGCTCTCCGTTGCCGTTTGGTTATGAGGTTGAAGATGAAAGCGGCAATAATGTGGGCTTAGTAGGACAGGGAAGCCGGATATTTATTCGCACCAATGATGTTCCCGCGTCGATTCGCGTCTCGGTTAATAAACAGCAGGAACAATTCTGCACTATTACCTTTGATAACGTTATTGATGAGAATAAAGTTTATATTTGTCGTTAAAGGATTTGTTTATGAAGAAATATTGGTTTTTGTTTCTACTGGCTTTGCCATTTTGGGGGCAGGCTAAATGTACTATCAACGGAAATTCTACTGCCATACAGGGCGTAAATTTAGACCTAACAACGGGAAATGGGACGGTTACATTTTCTCCTAATCTGACGGGGGAATTCACATGTAATTCGACTCAAGATAAGGTAAATGTGCTTAAGACATTGGATAATTATGTTGTAGAGATAAAAGAAAATCAAAACAACAATCAATCAATTTATATTAAGTTTAATCTTGATGTCGGAGATGGATTTCCTGTTGATACGGGAGGCAGGAAGACTTATTCAGTTAACGATACTATTAATAATAAAAGCATAGCATTAACAGCTTCATATATAAAATCGCCTGACAGTAATGCGAATGTTCAAACAGTATATTCTAATTCATTCATCTTGAATGCTCCTGCGGTTGTCTTTCCATTTGAAAATGGTTCAGCAACTAATTTTTGCTATCAAAACATTATCTTTTATTTTATATGTTATGTGAGCAATAGGTTACCAACAGATGCTGCTTATCAACAGAATTTAAATGTTAATATAACAAAACACAAACCTACAACCTGTAGTTTCTCGCAACCGACTTACGAAATAAGAATGCCAGAAACAACGATAAGTGAGATGCAATCTGCCAATAACACAAAATCAGGTTCTATAGATCTGGTTTTAAATTGTGACAGTGTTTATAACGTCACGACTAATCCAGTGACTTTTAAAGTTGCGCGCGGTGAATGGGATGATAGTGGAACCATTCTGAAAAACACATCGCTTAATGGTGCTAAGGGGGTTGGGTTCCAGATTTATAATGGTAACGCAACGACACCGTTAAAGTTGGGTGATACCCTGATGAACAAATTAACTAAAATGGCGGCCATTGAGAATCAGTACACCTTCCCGATTACCGCGAAATATGTCCGCGTGAATGAGGAAGCACTACAGCCAGGAGAAGTCCAAAGCAAAGCCATATTTGCCGTATCCTACGACTAGTGGGTATAGTAATCAGCCACTGATTTTCACGTACTTTCGAAGAGGAAGTACGTGTTTTTTATTTAAGGCGCATTAATGCGAAAAAAAAGCCCGTACTTTCGTACGAGCTCTTCTTAAAATATGGCGGTGAGGCGGGGATTCGAACCCCGGATACGTTGCCGTATACACACTTTCCAGGCGTGCTCCTTCAGCCACTCGGACACCTCACCAAATTTTTGCTGCCTTACCACATGGGGGGCAACGGGGCGCTACTATAGGGAGTTGGAGCAAAACGGTCAAGAAGAATTTATTTAGATTGATTTGTTTGGTTACGCAATGAACACACGATTCATTCGCCCGAGATTATGGTCGTATGCGTTCTGATCAATTGTTTATCAAAAGCTACGAGGGAAATATGAGAGTGAAGAAATACCAATCGACCCATTTTTTAGAGTGACATGTAACTCATTGATTTTGTTTATTACTATTTTGACGTCTCGAAAAAGGGTATGAACCTGTGATTTTGTGATTTTTAACAGTAAATCAATCGGATAGTCTGCTATTATTTCAGTTCACTGCCGCACAGGCAGCTTAGAAAAATTTTGCCCAGCGTTCAGCATAGCGGCGCTAGTTCACTGCCGCACAGGCAGCTTAGAAAGCTGGCAGTGATAAGTCTGTATATAAAGTTAAGTTCACTGCCGCACAGGCAGCTTAGAAAGATCCGTGGGAACGCGCCGCCGCAGGTATTACGTTCACTGCCGCACAGGCAGCTTAGAAAAAGTAGTTTCAGCGGGATCAATAAAACACACTGTTCACTGCCGCACAGGCAGCTTAGAAAACGGAGAACATTTTCGCCTGGTTGTCCGTAATGTTCACTGCCGTACAGGCAGTTTTTAAAATCCATACCCCAATATTTATTTTCTTCCTTAATCCCGGGCGCAAAAAAGGCCGGTTAAACCGACCTTTTACTCGTTCTTTCTCTTCGCCCGTCAGGCGGCAAAACAATCAGCGACTACGGAAGACAATGCGGCCTTTGCTCAGGTCGTACGGGGTCAGTTCAACAGTCACTTTGTCGCCCGTCAGGATGCGGATGTAGTTTTTGCGCATTTTACCGGAGATGTGTGCAGTAACCACGTGACCGTTTTCTAACTCTACGCGGAACATGGTGTTAGGTAACGTTTCAAGAACAGTACCTTGCATTTCAATATTGTCTTCTTTGGCCATCTAATCCTCTGGGGTATCACTACCGTAATTTGAACCGGCAAGATAATGCCGAAGTTCTGTAAATAAGTAAAGATTTGCGCGCTAAATCGCAACAAACAGGTTTGGCACATAACTCCGAAAACACACGGCTAAGCCGCACCAAAAGCGCAACGTATAAGGGAACGGTGAGATAAACGATGGGCGTTACCTGACGCGAAAAATTCCTTATCGGCAGCGGAGTAATGAGCGTAACCAACTCTGCGAGCGCAATTATAACACTCTGGAGAGAAATGTGCCGAAAACATTCATTTCTGTGGCGAAAACAATTGCCGCGGCACCCAGAAATTATTCGGTAATCGTTCCGGGCGCATTTGATTGAGGTAATTGAGGTAATCCCGCCGGGGAATTTCGCAGGCTCCAAGCGAAGCCGTGTGATCATTAAGCACCTGGCAGTCGATCATTTTGCCGCCATGACGGATAAATTCTTCGCAGAAGATCATGAGCGCCGTTTTGGACGCATTTTCCATCCGGCTGAACATCGATTCGCCACAAAATAGCGTTCCCTGCGCTACGCCATATATGCCGCCGACAAGCTCGTCTTCATGCCAGACTTCAATGGAGTGGGCATGACCCAGCTCGTGTAAGCGGTGGTAGGCTTCAATCACATCGCGCGTAATCCAGGTTCCTTCTTCGCGATCGCTGGCACAGCCTTCAATGACCTGACCAAAGGCATGATTCATCGTGACACGGTAAAGCGAGCGTTTATGAAATCGTTTCATACTGCGACTGATGTGCAGTGATTCCGGCCATAATACTGCGCGTGGATCCGGCGACCACCAGAGAATGGGGTCGCCAGGAGAAAACCATGGGAAAATACCACGCTGATAAGCCATTAACAGGCGCGCGGGGCTAAGATCGCCCCCCAGCGCCAGCAGGCCGTTAGGCTCACGTAATGCGCCTTCCGGAGAAGGGAAGGCTATTGAATGGCGAGAAAGCTGAACCAGGCGCATGACCGCAAAACTCCACTACGCAAGTCGGATCGTTCAATAATAGCTTACAAACCCTGCTTAAACTGGTAATAACGCCCCTGTCTGGCAAGCAGTTCTGCGTGAGTACCTTGCTCAATAATTTGCCCGTTGTCCATCACTATTATTTGCTGGAAATGAGAGAGTCCGCGAAGTCGGTGAGTGACCATTAACACCGTTTTCTCACGCATCATTTCTGCAAGTAATTCAAGGATCTGACTTTCTGTTGTGGCATCTAAACCTTCGGTAGGTTCGTCCAGCAATACCAGCGGCGCATTGTGCAATAGTGCGCGGGCGATAGCCAGACGGCGCAGTTCACCACCAGAGAGTTGACGTCCGCCTTCACCTAACCAACTGTTGAGTCCTGCATCTTCGAGCAATTTCTCCAGACCGACGCGGCGCAAGATCTCCGCCAGAGCCTCATCACTACTGCCAGGCGAAGCGAGTAATAGATTATCTCGCAGCGTGGCGCTAAACAGATGCACACGCTGCGGCACAACGCTGATGGTCTGGCGCAGAGTCGCTTCGTTCAGGCTGGCAATGGGGCTACCGTTAAGCAGAATCTCGCCTTGTTGTGGATCCCATGCGCGAGTCAGCAGTTGTAACAGAGTTGATTTGCCGCATCCGGTTCGCCCGAGAATCGCAATATGTTCTCCGGCGTTTGCCTGAAGGGAAATCCCTTTAAGCGCTTGTTGTGATTGTTCCGGATAAGTGAACTGAACATCACGTAATGTCAGGGATACCTGATCGGCAACACTGGATTGGGTATCAGGAAAGGTAACTTCCGGCTTTTGGTCCGTTAAGTCAGTGATTCGCACGGCAGAGGCAATCACTTGCCCCAGATGCTGAAATGCGCCAGTCACCGGAGTCAGCGCTTCAAATGCAGCTAACGCGCAGAAGACAAACAGCGCAATTAACGCGCCAGGCTGATTATTACTACCAACGCCACCGGAGGCCATCCATAGCATCAGGATCACCGCCAGCGCGCCAATCAGCAGCATAATCGCTTGTGATAACGCGGTCAGTTCGGACTGGCGGCGTTGCGCTTCCAGCCACTGAATTTCGGTATTCTCTAACTGCGTGCGATAACGATCGCTGGCGCCAAAAATGGTCAGCTCGGCTTGCCCTTGCAGCCATGCGGTTAATTGTTGGCGATACTGACCGCGAAGGTGAGTCAGATTTTGCCCAGTGCTCTTTCCGGCGCGATAAAACAGCGGAGGCATCAGGAACAACGTCAGCAACATAATGCCGCCCAGCGTAAAGGCGAGGGTGAAATCAAGGAAGCTTAACCCGACGGTCACCACCATAATCACCACAAAAGCGCCTACCAGCGGCGAAATAACGCGCAGATAAAGATGGTCGAGCGTATCAACATCCGCCACGACACGGTTGAGTAATTCACCCTGGCGATAGCGGGCCAGCCCGGCAGGGGAGAGTGGCAATAGTTTGCTGAAGGTGTAAATGCGCAGATGCTGCAATACGCGGAAAGTCGCGTCATGACTCACCAGTCGTTCAAAATAGCGACCGGCGGTACGGGTGATTGCCGCGCCACGCACACCTGCGGCGGGCAGCATATAGTTAAAACTATACAGGCCTGCGACACCGGCTACAGCCGATGCGGAGAGGAACCAGCCGGAAAGTGTTAACAGACCGATACTGGCGAGCAGAGTAATAATCGCCAGCACAATACCGAGGCTTAACATCCACTTATGGCGTTTATACAGTGCCAGATAGGGTAGCAAAGCGCGCATTTAAATCTCCTCCTGACGATGGGCCAGTAATGTGGCGAAAGGACCGTTAGCCACGCTTAACTCCGCATAACGTCCTTGCTCGACAATCTGACCATCCTGCATTACCCAAATGGCATCCCAGTCAGCAAGATCTTCTAACTGGTGGGTGACCATTAACGTAGTCTGGCGCAGTGAGGCGGCATTCAGTGCTTCCATCACGCGCTGCTCGCTGTGAGCATCAAGGCTGGCAGCGGGTTCATCCAACAGTAATAGCGAGCAGGGATTTAGTAACGCACGAGCCACCGCCACGCGTTGCGCCTGACCCACGGAAAGGCGGGCTGCCTGGTCGCCAACAGGCGTATCAACACCTTGTGGCAGGAGCGGTAGAAACTCACTGACCCACGCGTTATCCAGTGCTGTTTGTAACTCTTGTTCGCTGGCATCAGGTCGCGCTAGCAGTACGTTATCCCGTAGTGTTGCCGCCGGTAATTGCGGATTCTGCCCAACCCAGGAGAGATGTTTGCGCCACGATTCCGGTGATAAATTGCTCAATTCTATGCCGTTGACTCGTAGCGATCCCTGATAGGAAAGAAAACCGGAAAGCGCATTCAATAGTGAGCTTTTACCTGAACCGCTACGACCAACTAACACCGCACGTTGGCCTGCTGGCAGAGTAAAATTCAGCGGGCCGACCAGCGTTTTACCTTCTGGTGAAGTGATAAACAGATCCTCGGCTTCAATGGTCACCGGATCGTTAGACGCTAACTCCGCCTCACCGCGTTGTGGATGAGCGAGTGGGGTTTCCATAAACGTTTTCAGGCTGTCGGCTGCGCCAACCGCCTGGGCTTTAGCATGATAAAACGTACCGAGATCGCGTAATGGCTGGAAAAACTCTGGCGCAAGGATGAGTGCGAGAAAACCCGCAGCCAGCGTCACCCCAGTATCGTAGTGACCAAAATCCAGCTCACCGAGGTAGGAGAAACCAAAGTAGACCGCTACCAGAGCAATTGACAGCGAGGTGAAGAATTCCAGAATGCCGGAGGATAAAAATGCCAGTCGCAGCACCTCCATCGTCCGTTGACGGAAATCTTCCGAAGCAGAACGAATGCTTTCAATTTCGGCTTCACCACGACCAAAAATACGCAGTGTTTCCATGCCGCGCAGGCGATCGAGGAAATGTCCACTTAAGCGAGCAAGCGCGAGAAAGTTACGTCGGTTCGCATCGGCTGCGCCCATCCCAACCAAAGCCATAAATAACGGGATTAATGGAGCGGTGCCCAGCAGAATGAGCGCCGCAGCCCAGTTAGAAGGGAAGATCGCGACCACAATCAGTAGCGGCACTGATACCGCCAGCGCCATTTGCGGCAGGTAGCGAGCATAGTAATCATGCATATCGTCAATTTGCTCAAGTACCAGCGTCGCCCAACTCCCGGCTGGCTTGCCCTGAATCCATGCAGGCCCTGCTTGTTGCAGGCGGTCGAGAACCTGGCGGCGAATGGCAAAACGGATATGCTGCCCGGCGTGATAACCCACCCGTTCGCGTAACCAGACCACCCATGCGCGCAGCACAAAGGTCAGTACCAGTAAAGTAAAGGGAAGCAGCAGGGCTTCGCGGGGAATATTCTCCATAATCACATGTTGCAGAATACGCGCCATGCACCAGGCCTGGGCAATTATTAATATGCCGCTCACAAAGCCCAGCAGACGAGAAATATTCAGCCAACGTTGGGAGATGACGCTTTGCTGTTTTAACCAGCGGGTTAACTCTTTTTGACGGGATTTATTCATTGCACGCTTAGCAGGTGAGTTATCAGAATTTTTTGCAGGGCAATGTTACAACGGGGAAATAATAAAGGCGACCCATAGTCGCATGGAGTCGCCTTTTTTACTTTTGTTACTGATATGTAAAATTATTTTTCGCCGTATAAACCGTCGAGGTAGCGTTCAGCATCAAGTGCCGCCATGCAACCTGTACCAGCAGAAGTAATGGCCTGGCGATAAATGTGATCCATTACATCACCTGCGGCAAACACGCCCGGGATACTGGTCTGGGTGGCATTGCCATGAATACCCGACTGTACTTTGATGTAGCCGTTTTCCAGTTCCAGTTGCCCTTCAAAAATGGCGGTGTTCGGACTGTGGCCGATAGCAACAAACAGGCCAGCAACGTCGAGTGATTCGATGTTATCGCTGTTTTGCGTATCGCGCAGACGAACGCCTGTGACGCCCATCTGATCGCCAGTCACTTCTTCCAGCGTGCGGTTGGTGTGCAGAATGATGTTGCCGTTCTCCACTTTATCCATCAGACGCTTAATGAGGATTTTTTCTGCGCGGAAACTATCGCGGCGGTGGATCAAATGTACTTCGGAAGCGATGTTAGACAGATACAGCGCCTCTTCAACCGCAGTATTGCCGCCGCCGATAACCGCTACTTTTTGGTTACGATAGAAGAATCCATCGCAAGTCGCACAGGCAGAGACACCACGACCTTTAAAAGCCTCTTCAGAGGGCAGGCCGAGATAGCGTGCAGAAGCCCCGGTGGCAATAATCAGCGCATCGCAAGTGTATTCGCCGCTGTCGCCAGTCAGGCGAAACGGACGATTCTGCAAATCCACTTTGTTGATGTGATCAAAGATGATTTCAGTTTCAAATTTGGTGGCATGTTCATGCATGCGCTCCATTAACAACGGTCCGGTCAGATCGTTTGCATCGCCTGGCCAGTTTTCCACTTCCGTGGTGGTGGTCAGTTGGCCGCCTTTTTCCATGCCGGTGATCAGCACCGGTTGCAGGTTGGCGCGTGCCGCGTAGACAGCAGCGGTATAGCCCGCCGGGCCTGAACCCAGGATAAGCAGTTTACTGTGTTTGGTCGTGCCCATGAGATCCCCATAGTTGTTGGCAGACAATAGGCAGGATTGTAGGGAATTTACAGGCGTAAAAAAAGAGTATGACGATTTTGTTAACGATTTGTGCAATCGTCAAAAGCGATAAGCGTGTCAAATTCTTCTGTCATTATCACCTCTGCTACTTAATTTTTCCGGTTTATAAGCCGATTAAATGATGATTAAACGCGACTGTTAATGAATATCTGGCATGTTGTACTAAAAAACGATGTTTTGCTTTGACAATCACCTGGCGTTTTGCGAAAACATTCGAGGAAGAAAAAAACAGTATTCTTATATGCGCATAATCATGCATGTAAATACCATGTTTACCGTGCTAGTGAAATCTACGCATGGCGTGGACAGACGCCATTCGTGATGTCGATAGCTGCCACAAGGCAACGGTCTTCTCACCGTAGACCCAGGCATTGCGCGCCGTGAATCTTAATGATTTCGGTCTATCGTGACGGGTAGCGACTCTGGACAGTGATGTTTTCAGGGTCAGACAGGAGTAGGGAAGGAATACAGAGAGACAATAATAATGGTAGATAGCAAGAAGCGCCCTGGCAAAGATCTCGACCGTATCGATCGTAACATTCTTAATGAGTTGCAAAAGGATGGGCGTATTTCTAACGTCGAGCTTTCTAAACGTGTGGGACTTTCCCCAACGCCGTGCCTTGAGCGTGTGCGTCGGCTGGAAAGACAAGGGTTTATTCAGGGCTATACGGCGCTGTTGAACCCGCATTATCTGGATGCATCACTTCTGGTATTCGTTGAGATTACTCTGAATCGTGGCGCTCCGGATGTGTTTGAACAATTCAATACCGCTGTACAAAAACTTGAAGAAATTCAGGAGTGTCATTTAGTATCTGGTGATTTCGACTACCTGTTGAAAACACGCGTGCCGGATATGTCAGCTTATCGTAAGCTGTTGGGGGAAACTCTGCTGCGTCTGCCTGGCGTCAATGACACACGGACATACGTTGTTATGGAAGAAGTCAAGCAGAGTAATCGTCTGGTTATTAAGACGCGCTAACACGGAACAGGTGCAAAATCGGCGTATTTTGATTACACTCCTGTTAATCCATACAGCAACAGTACTGGGGTAACCTGGTACTGTTGTCCGTTTTAGCATCGGGCAGGAAAAGCCTGTAACCTGGAGAGCCTTTCTTGAGCCAGGAATACACTGAAGACAAAGAAGTCACATTGACAAAGTTAAGCAGCGGGCGCCGACTTCTGGAGGCGTTGCTGATTCTTATTGTTCTGTTTGCCGTCTGGTTGATGGCAGCTTTATTAAGCTTTAATCCTTCGGATCCCAGTTGGTCACAAACGGCCTGGCATGAGCCTATCCATAATTTAGGTGGGGCACCTGGCGCATGGCTGGCCGATACCCTGTTCTTCATTTTCGGCGTCATGGCTTACACCATCCCCGTCATTATCATCGGTGGCTGTTGGTTTGCCTGGCGTCAGCAGGCCAGCGACGAATACATTGATTATTTTGCCGTCTCGCTGCGCATTATTGGTGTGCTGGCGATCATTCTTACTTCCTGTGGTCTGGCGGCGATCAATGCTGACGATATCTGGTATTTTGCCTCCGGTGGCGTAATCGGGAGTTTATTAAGCACTACGCTGCAGCCACTGTTACACAGTAGTGGGGGAACGATTGCGCTGCTTTGCGTCTGGGCGGCAGGCCTGACGCTGTTTACCGGTTGGTCCTGGGTGACTATTGCCGAAAAACTGGGCGGCTGGATTTTAAACATTCTCACATTTGCCAGTAACCGTACTCGTCGCGACGATACCTGGGTTGATGAAGATGAGTATGAAGACGACGAAGAGTATGAAGATGAGAGTCACGGCAAACAACATGAGTCGCGCCGTGCCCGGATCCTTCGTGGCGCATTAGCGCGTCGTAAACGTCTGGCCGAAAAATTCATTAATCCGATGGGGCGGAAAACTGACGCTGCGTTGTTCTCCGGCAAGCGGATGGATGATGAAGAAGAAATTACCTACACGGCGCGCGGTGTCGCCGCCGATCCTGATGACGTCCTCTTTTCGGGCAATCGTGCAACGCAGCCAGAATATGACGAATACGATCCGTTATTAAATGGTGCGCCGATTACCGAACCTGTAGCTGCTGCAGCGGCTGCGACCACTGTGACACAAAGCTGGGTTGCGCCGGTTGAACCGGTAACCCAGACACCACCATCTGCACCTGTTGATATTTCACCAACACAGCCCACAGTGGCCTGGCAACCTGTTCCTGGACCGCAAGCGGGTGAACCGATAATTGCACCTGTATCCGAAGGTTACCCGCAGCAACCGCAATATGTGCAGCCTGCGGTGCAATATAACGAATCGCTGCAACAACCGGCGCAGCCTCAGCAGCCATATTATGCGCCTGCGCCGGAACAACCGGTGGTTGGTAACACCTGGCAAGCTGAAGAATCGCAATCCACTTTTGCTCCACAACCTACTTACCAGCCGGGGCAAACTTATCAGCAGCCGACCGTTCAAGAGCCGTTGTATCAACAGCCACAACCTGTTGAACAGCAGCCTGTCGTTGAACCGGAACCTGTTGTTGAAGAGACAAAGCCTGCACGTCCGCCACTTTACTATTTTGAAGAAGTGGAAGAGAAGCGTGCGCGTGAACGTGAGCAACTTGCGGCCTGGTATCAACCGATTCCTGAACCGGTTAAAGAACCAGAACCGGTCAAGCCTGTTTTGGCACGACCAGGTGTTGCAGCAGTGCCGCCGGTAGAATCCGCAGCCGCAGTCTCACCGCTGGCATCTGGCGTGAAGAAAGCGACCCTGGCAACGGGAGCCGCAGCGACGGTGGCTGCACCTGTCTTCAGCCTGTCAAATAGCGGTGGACCGCGCCCGCAAGTGAAAGAGGGTATTGGCCCTCAGTTGCCAAGGCCGAAGCGTATTCGTGTTCCGACGCGTCGTGAACTGGCGTCATACGGTATTAAGCTGCCCTCACAGCGTGCAGCGGAAGAGAAGGCACGTGAAGCGCAGCGCAACCAGTACGATTCTGCCGGGCAGTATAACGATGATGAAATAGATGCAATGCAGCAGGATGAACTGGCTCGTCAGTTCGCCCAGACGCAGCAGCAACGCTATGGTGAACAGTATCAGCATGATGTGCCAGTTAACCCGGAAGATGAAATAGATGCCGCTGCAGAGGCAGAACTGGCTCGTCAGTTCGTCCAGACACAGCAGCAACGTTATTCCGGTGAACAACCTGCGGGGGCGAATCCGTTCTCGCTGGATGATTTTGAATTTTCACCGATGAAAGCATTAGTGGATGATGGTCCACACGAGCCGCTGTTTACGCCAATTGTTGAACCTGTTCAGCAGCCGCAACAACCGGTCGCGCCGCAGCCGCAATATCAGCAGCCGCAACAACCGGTCGCGCCGCAGCCGCAGTATCAACAGCCGCAACAACCGGTCGCGCCGCAGCCGCAGTATCAACAGCCGCAACAACCGGTCGCGCCGCAGCCGCAATATCAGCAGCCGCAACAACCGGTCGCGCCGCAGCCGCAGTATCAACAGCCGCAGCAACCAGTCGTGCCGCAGCCGCAGGATACCCTGCTTCATCCGCTGTTAATGCGCAATGGCGACAGTCGTCCGTTGCACAAGCCGACAACGCCGTTGCCATCGCTGGATTTGTTGACGCCGCCGCCGAGCGAAGTGGAGCCAGTAGATACCTTTGCGCTCGAACAAATGGCACGTCTGGTGGAGGCGCGCCTGGCTGATTTCCGCATTAAAGCCGATGTTGTTAACTACTCACCAGGGCCAGTTATCACTCGCTTTGAACTGAACCTGGCACCGGGTGTAAAAGCCGCGCGTATTTCTAACTTGTCACGTGACCTTGCCCGTTCGTTATCAACAGTGGCAGTCCGTGTAGTTGAAGTAATCCCAGGTAAACCTTATGTAGGTCTGGAATTACCGAATAAAAAACGCCAGACCGTTTATTTGCGCGAAGTGCTGGATAACGCCAGGTTCCGTGATAATCCATCACCGTTGACGATTGTATTGGGTAAAGATATTGCCGGTGAGCCGGTGGTTGCCGATCTGGCGAAAATGCCGCACTTATTGGTTGCGGGGACTACCGGTTCCGGTAAGTCTGTCGGTGTGAACGCTATGATCCTGAGTATGCTCTATAAAGCGCAGCCGGAAGATGTGCGTTTCATCATGATCGACCCGAAAATGCTGGAGCTTTCGGTTTATGAAGGTATCCCGCATCTGTTAACGGAAGTCGTTACCGACATGAAAGATGCAGCGAATGCTCTGCGCTGGTGTGTCAACGAGATGGAACGTCGTTATAAGCTGATGTCGGCACTGGGTGTGCGTAACCTGGCAGGTTATAACGAAAAAATTGCTGAAGCTGATCGTATGATGCGGCCAATTCCAGATCCGTACTGGAAGCCGGGCGATAGTATGGATGCACAGCATCCGGTGCTGAAAAAAGAGCCGTATATCGTGGTGCTGGTGGACGAATTTGCAGACCTGATGATGACGGTGGGTAAAAAAGTGGAAGAGCTGATTGCACGTCTGGCGCAAAAAGCCCGTGCCGCGGGTATCCACCTCGTACTGGCAACGCAACGTCCTTCGGTTGATGTTATTACTGGTCTGATTAAAGCGAACATTCCGACCCGTATCGCCTTCACGGTATCCAGCAAGATCGACTCACGTACCATTCTTGATCAGGCTGGCGCAGAATCGCTACTGGGAATGGGGGATATGCTCTACTCCGGGCCTAACTCCACCATGCCAGTACGTGTTCACGGTGCCTTTGTTCGCGATCAGGAAGTACATGCGGTGGTGCAGGACTGGAAAGCCCGTGGTCGTCCGCAGTATGTTGACGGCATCACTTCCGACAGCGAAAGTGAAGGTGGTGCGGGTGGTTTTGACGGTGCTGAAGAGCTGGATCCGTTGTTCGATCAGGCGGTGGCGTTTGTCACTGAAAAACGCAAAGCGTCTATTTCCGGTGTTCAGCGTCAGTTCCGCATCGGTTACAACCGTGCCGCACGCATCGTAGAACAGATGGAAGCGCAGGGGATCGTCAGCGAACAGGGTCACAACGGTAATCGTGAAGTGCTGGCCCCACCGCCATTTGACTAATTGGTGAATCGTAGGCCGGATAAGACGTGATAACGTTGCATCCGGCACTCCATCAACTGAAAATTCAGTATTTTCTTCTTTCCTCAAGCTGATTATTAGCCTGGAATAGAGAGTAGAGGGAACTCCCGTTTGGGAGTGACGTAATTTGAGGAACAATGATGAAAAAAATTGCCATCACCTGTGCATTACTCTCAAGCTTCGTGGCGAGCAGCGTTTGGGCTGACGCCGCAAGCGATCTGAAAAGCCGCCTGGATAAAGTCAGCAGTTTCCATGCCAGCTTTACGCAAAAGGTCACTGACGGTAGCGGCGCTGCTGTACAGGAAGGTCAGGGGGATTTATGGGTGAAACGCCCTAATCTGTTTAACTGGCATATGACTCAGCCGGATGAAAGTGTTCTGGTTTCTGACGGTAAAACACTGTGGTTCTATAATCCCTTTGTTGAACAAGCCACGGCAACCTGGCTGAAAGATGCCACCGGCAATACGCCGTTTATGCTGATTGCCCGTAACCAGTCCAGTGACTGGCAGCAATACAACATCAAACAGAATGGCGATGACTTTATCCTGACGCCGAAAGCCAGCAATGGCAATCTGAAGCAATTCACCATTAATGTGGGGCGCGATGGTACGATCCATCAGTTTAGTGCGGTAGAGCAGGACGATCAGCGCAGTAGTTATCAACTGAAATCCCAGCAAAACGGTGCTGTGGATGCAGCGAAATTTACCTTCACCCCGCCGCAAGGCGTAACGGTAGATGACCAACGTAAGTAGAGGCCCTGAGTGAGCAATCTGTCGCTCGATTTTTCGGATAATACTTTTCAACCTCTGGCCGCGCGTATGCGGCCAGAAAATTTAGCACAGTATATCGGCCAGCAGCATTTGCTGGCTGCGGGGAAACCGTTGCCGCGTGCTATCGAAGCGGGGCACTTGCATTCCATGATCCTCTGGGGGCCACCCGGTACTGGTAAAACGACCCTCGCAGAAGTCATTGCCCGCTATGCGAATGCTGATGTGGAACGTATTTCAGCCGTCACCTCTGGCGTTAAAGAGATTCGCGAGGCAATCGAGCGAGCGCGGCAGAACCGCAATGCCGGTCGGCGCACCATTCTGTTTGTTGATGAAGTTCACCGCTTCAACAAAAGTCAGCAGGATGCTTTTCTACCGCATATTGAAGATGGCACCATCACTTTCATTGGCGCGACGACTGAAAACCCGTCGTTTGAACTTAACTCGGCATTGCTTTCCCGTGCCCGAGTTTATCTGCTGAAATCCCTTAGCACAGAGGATATTGAGCAAGTACTGACTCAGGCGATGGAAGACAAAACCCGCGGTTACGGTGGGCAAGATATTGTTCTGCCAGATGAGACGCGTCGGGCGATTGCTGAACTGGTGAATGGCGATGCGCGCCGGGCGTTAAATACGCTGGAAATGATGGCGGATATGGCCGAAGTCGATAACAGCGGTAAACGTGTTCTGAAGACAGAATTATTGACGGAAATCGCCGGTGAGCGCAGTGCCCGCTTCGATAACAAAGGCGATCGCTTTTACGATCTGATTTCCGCGCTGCATAAATCTGTGCGCGGTAGCGCCCCCGATGCGGCGCTTTACTGGTATGCGCGAATTATTACTGCCGGTGGCGATCCGTTATATGTCGCACGTCGCTGCCTTGCAATAGCGTCGGAAGATGTCGGCAATGCTGATCCGCGTGCGATGCAGGTGGCAATAGCTGCCTGGGATTGCTTTACCCGCGTGGGTCCGGCAGAGGGCGAGCGCGCCATTGCCCAAGCGATTGTTTATCTGGCTTGCGCACCAAAAAGTAACGCTGTGTATACTGCGTTTAAAGCCGCGCTGGCCGATGCTCGCGAACGTCCTGATTATGACGTGCCAGTTCACTTGCGCAATGCGCCGACCAAACTGATGAAGGAAATGGGCTACGGGCAGGAATATCGTTACGCTCATGATGAAGCAAACGCTTATGCCGCCGGTGAGGTTTACTTCCCGCCGGAAATAGCACAAACACGCTATTATTTCCCGACCAACAGAGGCCTTGAAGGCAAGATTGGCGAAAAGCTCGCCTGGCTGGCTGAACAGGATCAAAATAGCCCCATAAAACGCTACCGTTAATGTTATCGTTGCGGTAATGTTGTTACTGTATCCCTGTGGTCGCAGGCTGTGGCCACATCTCCCATTTAATTCGATAAGCACAGGATAAGCATGCTCGATCCCAATCTGCTGCGTAATGAGCCAGACGCAGTCGCTGAAAAACTGGCACGCCGGGGCTTTAAGCTGGATGTAGATAAGCTGGGCGCTCTTGAAGAGCGTCGTAAAGTATTGCAGGTCAAAACGGAAAACCTGCAAGCGGAGCGTAACTCCCGATCGAAATCCATTGGCCAGGCGAAAGCGCGCGGGGAAGATATTGAGCCTTTACGTCTGGAAGTGAACAAACTGGGCGAAGAGCTGGATGCAGCAAAAGCCGAGCTGGATGCTTTACAGGCTGAAATTCGCGATATCGCGCTGACAATCCCTAACCTGCCTGCAGATGAAGTGCCGGTAGGTAAAGACGAAAATGACAACGTTGAAGTTAGCCGCTGGGGCACCCCGCGCGAGTTTGACTTTGAAGTTCGTGACCACGTGACGCTGGGTGAAATGCACTCGGGTCTTGACTTTGCAGCAGCAGTTAAGCTGACCGGTTCGCGCTTTGTGGTGATGAAAGGGCAAATCGCTCGCATGCACCGTGCGCTGTCGCAGTTTATGCTGGATCTGCACACCGAGCAGCATGGCTATAGCGAAAACTATGTCCCGTATCTGGTTAACCAGGACACGCTGTACGGTACTGGTCAGTTGCCGAAATTTGCTGGTGACCTGTTCCATACTCGTCCGCTGGAAGAAGAAGCTGACACCAGTAACTACGCGCTGATCCCGACGGCGGAAGTTCCGCTGACCAACTTGGTGCGCGGTGAAATCATCGATGAAGATGATCTGCCAATTAAGATGACCGCCCATACACCGTGCTTCCGTTCTGAAGCTGGTTCTTATGGTCGTGACACTCGCGGCCTGATCCGTATGCACCAGTTCGACAAAGTTGAAATGGTTCAGATCGTGCGTCCGGAAGACTCTATGGCGGCACTGGAAGAGATGACCGGTCATGCAGAAAAAGTCCTGCAACTGCTGGGTCTGCCGTACCGTAAAATCATTCTTTGCACTGGCGACATGGGCTTTGGCGCTTGCAAAACTTACGACCTGGAAGTATGGATCCCGGCACAGAACACCTACCGCGAGATCTCTTCCTGCTCTAACGTCTGGGATTTCCAGGCACGTCGTATGCAGGCACGTTGCCGCAGCAAGTCAGACAAGAAAACCCGTCTGGTTCATACCCTGAACGGTTCTGGTCTGGCTGTTGGTCGTACGTTGGTTGCGGTAATGGAAAACTATCAGCAGGCTGATGGCCGTATTGAAGTACCAGAAGTTCTGCGTCCGTACATGAACGGACTGGAATATATTGGCTAATATCTAAATATGCCGAATCTAAAAAGCGCCTACGGGCGCTTTTTTTGTCTCTTTTTGATACCAAACAATAATTACATTTCACTTACGCGTAATACTACTTTCGAGTGAAAATCTATCTATCTCGTTGATTTTCAAATCATTCGATGTATACAAGCCTATATAGCGCACCGCTATAAAAATAATTACACAATACGGTTTGTTACTGGAATCAATCGTAAGCAAGCTTGAGTGAGCCATTATGAAAACGAAAATCCCTGATGCGGTATTGGCTGCTGAGGTGAGTCGCCGTGGTTTGGTAAAAACGACAGCGATCGGCGGCCTGGCGATGGCCAGCAGCGCATTAACATTACCTTTTAGTCGAATAGCGCACGCTGTCGATAACGCCATTGCGGCAAATTCTGACGAGAAGGTTGTCTGGAGCGCCTGTACAGTTAACTGTGGCAGCCGCTGCCCGCTACGTATGCATGTCGTGGACGGTGAGATCAAATACGTCGAAACGGATAATACCGGTGATGACAATTACGACGGCCTGCATCAGGTGCGCGCCTGTCTGCGTGGGCGTTCCATGCGTCGTCGCGTTTATAATCCTGATCGTCTGAAATATCCGATGAAACGGGTAGGGGCGCGTGGTGAAGGCAAATTTGAGCGCATTAGCTGGGAAGAAGCCTACGACATTATCGCTACTAATATGCAGCGTCTGATTAAAGAATATGGCAACGAATCCATCTATCTGAACTATGGTACAGGTACGCTGGGCGGCACCATGACCCGCTCCTGGCCACCGGGAAATACCCTGGTGGCGCGTTTAATGAACTGCTGTGGCGGTTACCTGAACCATTATGGTGACTACTCCTCCGCGCAAATTGCGGAAGGTCTGAACTATACCTACGGCGGCTGGGCTGATGGCAACAGCCCGTCAGATATTGAAAACAGTAAGCTGGTGGTACTGTTTGGTAATAACCCGGGCGAAACGCGAATGAGCGGCGGCGGGGTGACTTATTACCTCGAACAGGCGCGTCAGAAATCAAATGCTCGCATGATCATTATCGATCCGCGCTATACAGACACCGGTGCCGGGCGCGAAGATGAATGGATCCCGATCCGTCCGGGAACAGATGCCGCACTGGTTAATGGTCTGGCATATGTCATGATCACTGAAAACCTGGTTGATCAAGAGTTTCTCGATAAATATTGTGTCGGTTACGACGAAAAAACGTTGCCTGCCAGTGCGCCGAAAAACGGTCACTATAAAGCCTACATTCTGGGTGAAGGGCCGGACGGCGTTGCTAAAACGCCGGAATGGGCTTCGCAAATTACGGGTATTCCGGCGGACAAAATCATCAAACTGGCGCGGGAAATTGGCAGCACTAAACCGGCGTTTATCAGCCAGGGTTGGGGACCACAACGCCACGCTAACGGTGAAATCGCCACTCGTGCTATCTCAATGCTGGCGATCCTCACCGGTAACGTCGGTATTAACGGTGGCAACACCGGGGCGCGCGAAGGCTCATACAGCTTACCGTTTGTCCGTATGCCGACCCTCGAAAACCCGATCCAAACCAGCATTTCCATGTTTATGTGGACCGATGCGATTGAACGCGGTCCGGAAATGACAGCGCTGCGTGATGGTGTGCGCGGTAAAGATAAGCTGGATGTTCCGATTAAGATGATCTGGAACTATGCCGGTAACTGCCTGATTAACCAGCACTCGGAAATCAACCGCACCCATGAAATCCTTCAGGATGATAAGAAGTGCGAATTGATTGTAGTTATCGACTGCCACATGACCTCATCAGCAAAATATGCTGACATCCTGTTGCCGGATTGCACCGCCTCTGAGCAGATGGACTTTGCGCTGGATGCTTCCTGCGGAAATATGTCCTACGTAATTTTCAATGACCAGGTGATTAAACCGCGCTTTGAATGTAAGACCATCTATGAGATGACCAGCGAACTGGCAAAACGCCTTGGCGTCGAGCAACAGTTTACTGAAGGGCGTACCCAGGAAGAGTGGATGCGCCACCTGTATGCCCAGTCGCGAGAAGCGATTCCTGAATTGCCGACCTTTGAAGAGTTTCGTAAGCAGGGGATCTTTAAAAAGCGTGATCCACAAGGGCATCACGTTGCTTATAAAGCCTTCCGGGAAGATCCGCAGGCAAATCCATTGACCACGCCATCGGGCAAAATTGAGATCTATTCACAGGCACTGGCTGATATTGCAGCTACCTGGGAATTGCCAGAAGGCGATGTGATCGATCCACTGCCGATCTACACGCCGGGCTTTGAAAGTTATCAGGATCCGCTGAATAAACAGTATCCGCTGCAACTTACTGGTTTCCACTACAAATCTCGTGTGCACTCCACCTACGGTAACGTTGATGTGCTGAAAGCGGCTTGTCGCCAGGAAATGTGGATCAACCCAATTGATGCGCAAAAACGCGGTATCAACAATGGCGATAAGGTGCGGATCTTTAACGATCGCGGTGAGGTTCATATTGAGGCGAAAGTAACGCCACGAATGATGCCGGGCGTGGTCGCATTGGGTGAAGGTGCCTGGTATGACCCCGATGCGAAACGTGTTGATCAGGGCGGTTGTATCAACGTACTGACCACTCAACGCCCATCTCCTCTCGCCAAGGGGAATCCGTCACATACAAACCTCGTTCAGGTTGAAAAGGTGTAAGGAGTAACCGATGACAACCCAGTATGGATTTTTTATTGATTCCAGTCGTTGCACCGGTTGCAAAACCTGCGAACTGGCTTGTAAAGACTACAAAGATTTGACACCAGAAGTCAGCTTCCGCCGAATTTATGAATATGCGGGCGGCGACTGGCAGGAAGATAACGGCGTCTGGCATCAGAACGTATTTGCCTACTATCTCTCGATTTCATGTAATCACTGCGAAGATCCGGCGTGTACCAAAGTCTGCCCGAGCGGCGCGATGCATAAACGTGAAGATGGTTTTGTCGTTGTCGATGAAGATGTGTGTATTGGCTGTCGTTACTGCCATATGGCTTGCCCGTATGGTGCGCCACAGTACAACGAAACCAAAGGACATATGACCAAATGTGATGGTTGTTATGATCGTGTCGCGGAAGGTAAAAAACCGATCTGTGTCGAGTCTTGCCCGCTGCGGGCGCTGGATTTCGGCCCTATCGACGAGTTGCGTAAAAAACATGGCGATCTGGCCGCCGTTGCGCCGTTGCCAAGAGCGCACTTTACCAAACCAAATATTGTGATCAAACCTAACGCCAACAGCCGCCCAACCGGGGATACCACTGGCTACCTGGCAAATCCGAAGGAGGTGTGAGATGGGAAGTGGATGGCATGAATGGCCGTTGATGATCTTCACGGTCTTCGGGCAGTGTGTAGTGGGCGGTTTTATCGTTCTGGCATTTGCCTTGTTGAAAGGTGAACTTCGGGCCGATACCCAACAGCGGGTTATTGCCTGTATGTTTGGCTTGTGGGGACTGATGGGCATTGGCTTTATTGCCTCAATGCTTCACCTTGGTTCACCGATGCGCGCCTTTAACTCACTCAATCGGGTTGGCGCTTCGGCGTTGAGTAACGAAATCGCCAGCGGTTCGATCTTTTTTGCCGTTGGTGGCATCGGCTGGTTGCTGGCAATGCTGAAAAAGCTGTCACCGGTATTACGCGCGCTGTGGCTGGTGGTGACGATGGTTCTCGGTGTGGTATTTGTCTGGATGATGGTACGTGTGTATAACAGCATCGATACCGTACCGACCTGGTACAGCATCTGGACACCGATGGGCTTCTTCCTGACCATGTTTATGGGTGGCCCGCTGCTGGGATATCTGTTACTGCGTTTGGCGGGGGTTAATGGCTGGGTGATGCGTTTACTTCCGGCAATTTCAGTGCTGGCGTTGGTGGTGAGCGGTGTAATGTCTGTAATGCAGGGGGCTGAACTCGCTACGATTCACTCTTCTGTACAACAGGCTGCGGCGCTGGTGCCGGATTACGGTGCACTGATGGCCTGGCGGATTGTGCTTATCGCTGTGGCACTGTGCTTGTGGATTGCTCCGCAGTTAAAAGGTTTTCAGCCTGCGGTGCCGCTGCTTTCCGTGTCATTCATCCTGCTTCTTGCAGGGGAATTAATCGGTCGCGGCGTATTCTACGGTTTGCATATGACCGTGGGTATGGCTGTTGCCAGCTAAAGCGTTATAACCGGGGTTTCGGCCCCGGTTCTCTTTTATTTCTGTTTCGTTAAGGTGTCGTAACTGGTCATCAAATTACGATAATCAGGAATGTGGTTAGAGAACAGCGTCGCCAGGCCTTCGATATCGTTACGCCAGTCACGGTGCAGTTCGCAGGCGACACCAAACCACGTCATCAATTGCGCCCCCGCTTGTGACATGCGATCCCATGCCGAATGCCGGGTAATTTCGTTAAAGGTTCCTGACGCATCAGTCACCACAAAGACATCAAACCCTTCTTCAATTGCGGAAAGTGCCGGAAATGCTACGCAAACCTCGGTTACCACCCCTGCAATAATCAGTTGTTTTTTACCTGTCGCTTTAACTGCTTTGACAAAATCTTCGTTATCCCAGGCGTTAATATTTCCAGGACGCGCAATATAAGGTGCATCCGGAAATTGTGCTTTCAGTTCAGGGACCAGTGGGCCGTTAGGACCAGTTTCAAAGCTGGTGGTAAGAATGGTAGGCAAATTGAAATATTTAGCTAAGTCACCCAGCGCCAGCACGTTATTTTTAAATTTGTCAGGTTCAATATCCCGCACAAGGGAAAGTAAACCAGCCTGGTGATCAACTAACAAAACAGCAGCATCATTTTTATCGAGACGAACATACGGTTTGGTCATTCTCTTCTCCTTTCGAGAGTCAGTGGTACGCCTGAAATCGTTCAGACGCGATGCGTTGCCCTGAAAGCATAGACGGGAAATCCAGGTTTGCTGTGACCATGAAATTTTTCGACTGAACGAAATGCATGAACTTTATGTTAGTTCAATAAAAACAAGTAGATGAGACTGATTATCTTTTCGTCATTAGTGTTATGAATGAGTAATATAAATCGATAATACAGCCGCTACGTTATGTACGTATTTTCACCCATTGACAATGTTTTTGGTGGTGGCATGATGCGCATGAAATTTGAGCTTCCTCACGGTTTTAATTCATGTCCACGTATACCCGGCCTGTCATGCTTTTGCTGTCTGGCTTACTTTTGTTGACTCTGGCGATCGCGGTGTTAAATACACTGGTGCCGCTATGGCTCGCCCAGGCGCATTTGCCCACATGGCAGGTCGGTGTCGTCAGTTCATCTTATTTTACCGGCAACCTGGTCGGTACTTTACTGACAGGGTATGTCATTAAACGCTTTGGGTTTAATTGCAGTTATTACCTTGCTTCCTTCATTTTTGCGGCAGGCTGTGTCGGGCTTGGTTTGATGATTGGATTCTGGAGCTGGTTAGCCTGGCGTTTCGTCGCAGGCGTCGGTTGCGCCATGATTTGGGTTGTGGTGGAAAGCGCGCTGATGTGCAGCGGAACGTCACGTAACCGTGGGCGGTTACTTGCTGCCTATATGATGGTTTATTATGTGGGGACGTTTTTAGGCCAGTTACTGCTCAGTAAAGTTTCAACCGAATTGATGAGCGTATTGCCGTGGGCTACGGGGTTGACCCTGGCGGGGATCTTGCCGCTGCTGTTTACTCGTATCCTGAATCAACAGGCTGAAAATCATGCTTCGACGCCCATGACGTCAATGCTAAAACTTCGCCAGGCACGACTTGGCGTGAATGGCTGCATTATCTCGGGAATCGTTCTGGGTTCTTTGTATGGTCTGATGCCTCTGTACCTCAATCATAAAGGGATTAGCAATGCCAGCATCGGATTCTGGATGGCGGTACTGGTTAGTGCCGGTATCCTCGGGCAATGGCCAATTGGCCGTCTGGCGGATAAATTTGGTCGTCTGCTGGTACTGCGTGTTCAGGTATTTGTCGTCATTCTCGGTAGTATCGCGATGTTAAGTCAGGCGGCAATGGCTCCAGCATTGTTCATCCTCGGTGCAGCCGGTTTTACGCTCTATCCGGTGGCGATGGCCTGGGCTTGTGAGAAAGTTGAACATCATCAACTGGTCGCAATGAATCAAGCATTGTTGTTGAGTTATACCGTGGGTAGTTTGTTTGGGCCGTCTTTTACTGCCATGCTAATGCAGAATTTTTCTGATAATCTGCTGTTTATCATGATCGCCAGTGTGTCGTTTATCTACTTACTGATGCTGCTACGCAATGCCGGACACACGCCAAAACCCGTTGCTCACGTCTAAATGAATTAGTGCAGAGTGTGAACTTGTTGTCCGCACTCTGTTTTCTTATTCCCTCTTTACACGAGCTTTCAGCAAAATTTATTTGTAAAAATAAAATGTACAGCAGATTGTAATTTTTATTCCACCATTTTCGCATTTCTTATTTTCCACACAATCCCCCTGTTTAGAGATATCTATTAAATATTAGCGAAAGATCGGTCTATGCTGAGAGCGTTCAGGAAAAACAGTTGCGCTGGTACAACATTGTGCTGATGTCATTTATCACCGATTGGGGTTTGGGCAGGAAATAGATTAAAAGAACGAGTCGATCTGATAACGCTAAAGTTAAGTTTTTCTTAAGAGATGAATGGTGATAAATGTTGTCGTGATAATACGAATTTAAGTTATCGGAAAGCTTTATTTTTAGATATGGTGATAATTTAAATTGTTGGCTATTTTGCGCGTTATTATTCTGAGTTCCGCAGTGAACTATTTCTTATGGTAACAGTTTGATTTTTGAGGACAAAGTTTAAACAACGCCCAGCACTATAAAATCGTTTTTTTTGATCTGCATCAACAATGTTGCATGTTATCACTTTTGGTTAAATTTGCTGAAAATAGTTGCAACTATTGTTTCGTTATGTAGAAAATACATTTCTAATCTGGTTTAAAATTCTGCTAATTTGATGTTTTATAGGATTTTAAACTTACAAAAACCTTCTCTCACTAGAATCTACTCATACCAGGCATGGTTCACAGACTATTGTTTTAAAAATAAAATAGTCGTCTGCCACTGCACCTTATTGTTTTATCGATCGTGTATTCCTCAACGTATTTATCTGTTCAGGTTGATGGGCGCTCTACAGCCTTAGCAATCAACTAATAATGACCACTTTCTCTAAGGTTATTGATTAATTTATTTGGGTTAAAAGAGTCACATTGCTCATATCTGAAGAACAGATAAATAAACGGAATGGATTGCTGAGATTACATATTAATGCCTCTTTTGGGTGGTAAAAGTGGCGATGGCGCAACTGTGCGGTATGTGACAGTTATGTCGACATTTATAAATATTTTCATATCTTAATTATTTCGTTGAAAATTAACGAAAGGCGGTAGCGTGGGCAAAAGAGACAAAAGCACGAATATTAAGTATAACAATGTTGGTTCAGTTAAAGTAAAAACTATGATAATCACTTTTGTAAATTAAGGAAAAATGAATCTTCTCATCATGGTATATTCGTTGGGAGGAAATGTTTCAAGTAATAAAATCATAATGAGGGATATTAACACCATCAATTATAAGTAATTTTATACGATGTAATATCGGAACTATTGATAACACTTTAGTCAGAACTCCAATATGTATAGCATTACTGAAAAATTAAATTCAAGATTTAACACTGCGCTTATATTAGCCGTTACAGTCTATATTATTTTGTCATTTATTACAGCGATTGATTTTCATAAAAAAATAGAAGAAAATTCTTCGCGTATTAATCTTATACTTATTAACAATAATTTAAATAATTTTTTTCTAAAATTGAAAAAGAAGCTGATGCGTTAAAAGATGCTATTTATCTGTTACATGATGAAAATGAAATCAAACAAGCGGTCATCCATCGGATGAAAAAAATAGATTCCGTTAATCTAGTTGGGATAATGTTGAATAACGGGAAGTATCTTAGCTTTATTCGAACTGATGGTGGTGTGATTAAGTTTTTTGGCCAATCAGAACCCGGTAAACCTTTTACTGGGGTTGATGGTGAAATTAGCGATAAATACTTTGATCCTGAATCTCGCCCCTGGAATAAATTGCCGAAAGGGACTTATTCAAAATGGTCACCGTGGTATAACTGCTATGGCATTGCAGGGAAAAAATGTTTCTCGTTTTCATTACGTCCATCCGAAGGAGAAAAAAATTCGTTTGCTCTGAAGTTAATGCATTTAGATCTTGATGAAAGATATTTTAGTAATTATCTTAATAAATTGGCTGGTGAAGCTGATATTTTATTCATGGAGCAGAATAAAAAAATTATGGTAGGTAATGAAAAATCAATGCTGCATCTTATTGTTCGTAACTCATCAGGTAGTTATAACATAAGTAATGACAGTGGCAACTATACCGATAATGTCATATCACTCCCCAGACTTCCTGATGTCAGATTCCATTATTTTCACTATCAGAAATCAGAGGATGCAAACATCAATAAATATTTTACATTGATGTTTTTATGTGGTTTGGTTTGCTTCTGTTTATTATGGTATGTTGTTGAAAAGATAACAAAGAAAATTAAAAAAGAGTCCAATAAACTGATAGAGCATTTGAAAAAATTAGCGAATTCAGTATACCGCAACGACAAAATTGAAATTGTGCAAAATGACAGCAGTGAGATTATTGAGCTGAAAAAAATCATTAATAACATAAGTGATAAATACAAAGAACGAATGGAGCGGTTACTTAATCTTGTTTCTTGTGAGCAAGGAAGTTGCTTCTATATCAATAAATCTGTTATTGAAACCAACAATAAAACCTACTTAGCAGTTGGCATACTTTGTATCTATGGATTAGAGTTTGTTGAGGCGATACATGAGAAGTAAAAAATATGACGAGATTATAAATGATATAAAATCAAAAATATCAGAAAAATATTCTCGATACTGTGACATACTGAAAGTCTCAACTGAAACATATTTGTTGCTATGTCATACTCATTGTGAAGAGTTCATCGAGCAATTATCAATTTTAAATCTCCCTGATCATATTATTTGTCTAAGAAATATTTATGTTCATAAAATTGCTATTTGCGAAACTTTTGTGGGGGAAAATGTATCAAACTATGAAGGCAAGCTGAAACTGGCATTAACGGCTATGCGAGAAAATAAAGAATCTGAATTTATGTTTTATGATGACATCAAGGCTCATGAACTTGATCAAAAAGTCTGGGTCGCTGGAAATATAAAAAAGGGGATTGCGAGTAGTGAGTTTTATTTAGTCTATCAACCTATTATTGATATGGCGAATAATAAGGTTGTAGGTGCGGAGGCGTTATGCCGTTGGTTGTCAGTTGAAAATGGCATAATACCACCATCAATTTTCGTACCTGTTGCTGAAGAAATTGGCTTAATTAAAGAATTGGGTGATTTTGTACTGGAAACGGCTATTGGAGAATTTGGGGCATTTAGCCGTGAATATGAAATTACGAATGATTTTCTCCTGCATATTAATGTATCTCCGTGGCAATTAAATGAATTTGATTTCCACTTCCGGGTTTTGTCATTAATTAATACGTTTAGTATAAATGCTGATCAAATCTGCCTGGAGATCACCGAATCGGCAGTAAAAGACATAAATGATAGCTTTTACAATAATATAAATATTTTAAAAGAAAACGGTATTAAGATTTCACTTGATGATTTCGGCAGCGGTTTAGCTGATTTGAAAAAACTTTATAAAGTAAGGCCTGATAGCATTAAAATTGATTCGGAGTTTACCTCAGGAATTTTCGATGAAACAAACAGAATTGTCTATTTCATATCCAGCCTTGCCCGTGAAGAAAATATGCCGGTTATAGCTGAAGGTGTTGAAACCGAAAGCCAGGCCAGAGAATTACAAAAGTTAGGATTCTCTCATGTCCAGGGATACTTATACCAGAAACCGTTACCATTTTCAGAGTGGCATATAGACAATAAACCGAAAAAAAGAAAATAACGCAATGTTCAAATATAAAAAAAAGGCCGCAGGAATCTGTTTTTTGTATTTTTTGTGCGTCTCTGTAGTTACTTGTTATTTATACACTATGTATGTTAAAGACCGAGTTAATTCGGTAAAGGTATCTATTATTGATAGTGGGCTTGCTATTGCTAATGTGTCTGAGTATCGTCGTTCAGTATCTAATAATGTATTTTATGAACTAGAGATATCACCAGATGAACTGTTAAATAAAATACGCGATAGCTTTTCAAATTTCCAACATCCTGGATATTTATATGATCTGGGTCCTTATATGATTAGTGATGATAAATGTATCAAAATTACGTCAAAAGGAGATGATTTTTGTGACGACATAGTTTCCTCTGTTCGGGTAATTAACGAATTTGAAAGAGGTGTTATTAGTTTAAAAGATAAATACTATGTTTATTATGCACATCCCATAGCAAAAAGAACTAGTTTAATATCAGTAGTGGATCCAGAACGTTATTTATCTTTGATAAGAAATCAGTCAGGGGAACGAGAAGATATCTATGTCTCATTTTATGATATTAATGATAATGAAAAGAAAATTGCGGGTGATGATTTTTTGATAAATGATGCTGTATTTGAGATCTCAGCCATCACCCTGACATATTCTTACATCCCTGAAATGATATTTATCGTGGCTTACAAAAAAAGCAAGTATATTTATATGTGTTTGCTATTTGTTTTTGCTTCGGCGGTATCTGCAGTCATAATATATTATTATTATATTAATTTGCTGCAAAACATTATATATAAGGGTAGGTTGGAAAAAGAATCTATATTGTCGGATCATCATTATGGTTTACGTGGAGAAAATCTATTCTTTAATACTGAAGAGATCAATGCAATTAGAGAAATATATGATTTTGGCACTTATGATGCGCTTACACGGGCTTCTGGTCGCCGGAGTTTTGATAAAGATATCAAAATATTGAGCGAAAAATTTGGATACTTATGTCTGTTTGACATAGATAAATTTAAAACCATTAATGATAAGTTTGGCCATTTGTTTGGTGATGAGGTACTCATAAAAATAGTTAATCTTATTAAAGATGAATTGCCTCGCAGTAAAGGTGAAATTTATCGGTTTGGTGGCGATGAGTTCGCTATCATTTATCATGATAAAGATGTAAGTCAACTAACAAGAATTTTGCACCGAATTGTTCATTTCTCGATGGGTGGGTTGAATTGTAGTTGCAGCATTGGCGTAGCTAATACTGACGAGAGCATCAATAATATTGAACGGTTGAAATTGTTGGCAGATGAACGATTATACAAAAGTAAGCAAAATGGTAGAGCTCAGATAACATGGTGTTAATGTGTTAAATTTCATTGAATTGGTTCCTTATGTTTCAAAAAAACACACAGTTTGAATAATAGTATTAATGAATGACTAGATGCCATGATCTTTAAAAATAAAGAAGCATACAACAAAATCCTTCTGGTTGTTGCTATATTGCTATGTTTTGTTTTTATATCGATTGTCGAACAGCCTCTTGGACTTTATCAACAAATATTATTCTCTATTATCATTTGCATCTCTGTTTTTCTCATCAATTTTTTTAAGGGAAGGATAATTACCCTTATTTTGATGGGGATTGGCGTACTCATATCTTCCAGATATCTATGGTGGCGTTACTCTTCTTCAGTTATTCTGGATGAGGTTCCAGACAGCTTCTTTTCAGTAACGCTATTAGTTGCTGAGACGTATGCCTGGCTTGTCTTATTACTGGGTTACTTTCAGGTTTGCTTTCCATTGAACAGAGAGTGTATACCCTTACCAGACAATAAAGAAGAATGGCCTAATGTTGATATATTAATACCCACTTATAATGAACCTCTGACGGTTGTGAAGAATACAGTTTATGGTGCACTGGCATTAGACTGGCCAAAAGATAAATTACACGTCTGGATCCTTGATGATGGCGCCAGGCAAGAGTTTAGAAGATTCGCAGATGAATCAGGCATTCATTATGTCGCAAGAGAAACACATGAACATGCTAAGGCCGGAAACATAAATAATGCGCTTAAAATAGCTAACGGAGAATTTGTTGCTATTTTTGATTGCGATCATATACCTTCTGTTTCTTTTTTAACGAAAACAATGGGTTGGTTTATTGCTGATGAAAAACTATCGATGTTGCAAACACCACATCATTTTTTCTCCCCTGATCCTTTTGAGCGAAATCTGGGACAGTTTCGGCAAAAGCCAAATGAAGGGCATCTCTTTTATGGATTAATCCAGAATGGAACGGATACCTGGAATGCTTCATTTTTTTGTGGTTCGTGCGCAATTATCCGTAGATCTGCTTTGGATGAGGTGGGTGGCATTGCAGTCGAAACAGTAACGGAAGATGCGCATACGTCGTTACGTTTGCATCGTGCAGGTTACAGCTCTGCGTACCTTCGCTATCCTCTGGCTGCCGGACTTGCCACCGAAACATTATCAGCCCATATTGGGCAACGGATTCGGTGGGCCAGGGGAATGATCCAAATCTTGCGTATTGACAATCCATTATTAGGCAAAGGCCTGACATTATCACAGCGCCTTTGCTATCTCAGCAGCATGATGCACTTTTTATCAGGTGTGCCACGACTGATTTTCTTGTGTGCACCATTATGCCCCATTTTCTTTTCAGTTAATCTGATAGATGCATCGATAGCGGATATTATGTCTTATGTTTTGCCTTATCTATTTGTTATCGTTTTAACTAACTCAAGAATACAAGGAAAATACAGGCATTCTTTCTGGAATGAGATTTACGAAATGGTGCTGGCCTGGTACATTACGCTACCGACGCTTGTTGCATTACTTGCTCCGGCAAAAGGGCGCTTTAATGTTACAGCTAAAGGGGGATTAATAAAAAATAAGTTTGTTGACTGGCGAATATCATATCCCTACCTCATTTTTGCTATTTTAAACTTACTTGGATTGATAATGGGTATTGTTAATTTTTATAATTTGCAAGGGCATATTGCGATCCTGAATCTCTTTTGTTTAGTTTGGTTGCTTTATAATACAATTATTATTGGCGCAACTTTGGCTGTCTCTATTGAACAAAAACAGGTGCGTTTTTCTCCGCGTATCGACGTGTCTTTCAAAGGTGTGATCCAACTGACTGATGGGCGAAACTACCCTTGTTCTGTTCTTGATTTCTCCGAAGGAGGACTAGGGGTTATCATTGATAATATTTCCGACCTAAAAGATTTTGATAAAACACAGCAGTTGTCTCTTCATCTGGATGATGGTTACGGAAAATGCGATATTCCAGTACAAATAGTTCATGCTTACAATAATAAAATTGGCCTGAAGATTATGCCAATGAGTCATGAACAAAGTATTAATTATGTTAGAGCGACATTTTCTCGTGATTCAATATGGCAAGAATGGAATGATAAAATATCCCGGGATAATATTCTAAAGAGCTTTTTTGAAATATCTTTCATCTCTCTGAAAGGTTACTGTAATATGATTTTTATATTCTCCAGAATATTAAAGGACGTTCTAAGGGTTAGTTTTGTTTCTGGTTGCTAACTAAATATTTATTGTGTGTATTTGTTTTTGGTTCTTGAGTTTTTAAAATGGGAAGAAAGTTTTTTAAGGCTGGTTTTGCAATAATTTTCTTGGGGTTGTTATGCATTTATCAGGCAAATGCAGCATCGACTACACATACAACGATTAATAAACCTACCACCGGGATAATATTACCTTCTGTGCAGAAGGAGAACGTTTCTATTTATGAGAAAGTGCCATCCCGCCAGTTAAAGCTCCCATTTACGCAAATAGCAGCAGTGCCAGGTAATATTGTTCTGAGTGGAGTCAACCCTCAGGGTCATATTGAGTTTGGTATGCGCAGTGATGAAATGGTTTCAGAAGCGAAACTAAAACTTGAGTATACCCCATCGCCGTCGTTACTCCCTGTCCAGTCACAACTTAAGGTTTATCTTAATGATGAGTTGATGGAGGTATTACCGATTTTCAAAGAACAACTGGGGAAAAAAACGTTGACGGAAATATCTCTCAATCCATTGTATTTCTCCGATTTTAACCGCTTGCGTTTCGAATTAATTAGTCACTACCAGAGTGCATGTGAAAATTTGACCAGCAGCAGCCTGTGGCTTGATATTGGGCGCAACAGCGAACTGGAACTGACGTTTCAGAGACTCAATCTGAAAAATGATCTTTCATATTTTCCGGTGCCATTCTTTGATCCACGAGATAACCGTACCAATACATTGCCGATGGTATTTGCCGGTACTCCTGACAAAGGGTTGCAGCAGGCATCAGCAATTGTCGCTTCGTGGTTTGGTGCACAATCGGGATGGCGTGGTCATCGATTCCCTGTTTTCTATGACCAGTTACCAGAAAGTAATGCAGTGGTATTTGCCACTAATAATAGACGACCAGACTTTCTACGTGATCATCCGTTGGTGAATGCACCTGTTATTGAAATGATCAACCATCCGCAAAATCCTTTCGTCAAATTGTTGGTACTTTTTGGTCGCGATGACAACGATTTATTACAGGCGGCAAAAGGCCTTGCGCAGGGAAATATACTGTTTCGCGGCGATAGTGTGGTCGTCAATGATGTGGAGCCGCTTTTGCCGCGCAAACCTTATGATGCGCCAAATTGGGTACGCACTGACCGTCCTGTAACTTTCGCAGAGCTTAAGACATATGAAGGGCAATTACAGGCAAGCGCCCTGGAGTCTGCGGCAATTAATATTTCATTTAATTTGCCACCAGATCTCTTTCTGCTACGTAACCGCGGTGTTGATATGAAGATTAACTATCGCTATACCACACCAATGGTGAGTGGTTCGCGCGTGGATGTCAGCCTTAATAATCAGTACCTGGAATCTTTTCGTCTAAATACTCAATCTGCTACGGATCGACTGCTGTTACGTTTACCGTTATTGCAAGAATTGTTGGATGACAATAATAAAATTACCGTTCCGGCGTTGACACTGGGGGCGCTCAATCAATTGCGATTTAATTTTGAATACGTTAATACGATACCGCGCGCTGATGCTGATAGCTGTATTATTTCCCGGCCTTTGAAAAATCATGCAGTCATTGCAGATGATTCCACTATCGATTTTTCAAAGTATCATCACTTTATCGCCATGCCTGATTTACGCGCCTTTGTCAGCGCAGGCTTTCCTTTTAGTCGAATGGCTGATTTATCAGAAACAGTTGTCGTTATGCCTGAAAAGCCTGGTGCAACGCAGGTTGAAATATTGCTAAATACCCTGGGATTGATTGGTGCTCAAACCGGGTTTCCAGCCATTAATCTGACAATTACTGATGATATAAGCTCCGTTCGGAGCAGGGATGCAGACATTCTGTTGATAGGGACACTTCCACAAGAATTAGAAGACAAACAGCAAATAAATCTGCTTATTGAGGCAACGACACGTTGGGTAAAAAGTCCAATGCGGCACGCTAAATATGTCCAAATTGAGGCAGATAAAAACGATCAAAATTCGGAAACACAATCAACCATAGTTTCCCCATCGCCAATGGCTGCGGTGGTTGGTTTTCAGTCCCCGTATCATACCCAACGTAGCGTAATTGCATTGATGACCGAAGGAGCACGCGGCGATGGGTTACTCAACAATGCGTTGGTTGATAGTGTAAAGCGCGGCAATATCTTTGGCTCAGTCGCGGTTATTCGTGAATCTGGTGTCGATAGTTTACGGGCTGGAGATACTTATTATGTGGGGGATCTTCCCTGGTTTGAGCGTATCCAATACGTGTTAGCGAGACATCCCGTTCTGTTGGCGGTGTTGGCAACACTCAGTGTGGTGCTATTGGCATGGGTGGCCTGGCGTCTGCTACGCATTATTAGCAGCCGTCGTCTGAATCCTCATCAACAGTAATTCATCGTCATTTTTATTTTGCAGCTCAATCCTGTCCTGGCCTTAAACAGGCAGGGCGGGGAGCTGCACTCATTCTGTTTCTAATAAAAAGTGAGTTAACACCTGATTGAGGCCAGGCATGTACAAATTCACCCTAAATTTGCTCACACTATCCCTTGGTTTGTCGATGCTGTCGATGGCGGAAGCCGCGCCAACTGCTCATCAGTTGTTGATGGCGCAGGTTCGGTTAGGCGAAGACACTCACCGCGAAGATCTGGTCGAGCAATCGCTTTATCGTCTTGAATTGGTGGAACCCAATAATCCAGATGTCGTTGCGGCTCGTTTTCGCTATCTGCTGCGAAGGGGAAATATTGACGGTGCACAAAAACAACTTACCAGGCTTTTCCTGCTCGCACCGGATTCAAAAATATATCAAGCATCGCACACGGCTATGCGACTTTCCTCGCCTGATGGCCGTCAGGCACTGCAAATGGCACGTTTACAAGCTATCTCCGGGCGTCACAAAGAGGCTATTGCCAATTACGACAGGCTATTTAATGGGGTACCGCCAGATGTCGAAATGGCGATGGAGTACTGGAGTACAGTGGCGCAAATAGCATCCCGTCGCAACGAAGCGATTAGTCAGTTGAGAATACTTAATAATGATAACCCTGACACTGGTGCAATATTGGGTGCGCTGGGCCAGGCGTATTCCCAGAAAGGCGATCGCGCGAATGCGGTGGTGAATCTGGAAAAAGCCCTCGCGCTGGACCCGCACAGCAGCAACAATGACAAGTGGAACAGCCTGTTGAAAGTGAACCGCTACTGGCTGGCGATCCAGCAGGGTGATGCTGCGCTGAAAGCCAATAATCCAGAGCAGGCCGAACGGTTGTTCCGGCAGGCGCGCAGTGTTGATAACGCCGACAGCTATGCAGTGCTGGGACTGGGTGATGTGGCAATGGCGCGCAAAGATTACCCCGCCGCGGAACGTTATTATCAGCAGACGCTGCGCATGGACAGTAGCAACACCAACGCCGTGCGCGGACTGGCGAATATTTATCGCCAGCAGTCACCGGAAAAAGCCGAAGCGTATATTGCCTCGCTCCCGGCCAGCCAGCGGCGCAGCGTTGATGACATCGAACGCAGCCTGCAAAACGATCGTCTGGCACAGCAGGCGGAGGCACTGGAAAATCAGGGCAAATGGGCGCAGGCGGCAACGCTTCAGCGGCAACGGCTGGCGCTGGATCCCGGCAGTGTATGGATTACTTACCGGCTGTCGCAGGATTTCTGGCAGGCCGGGCAACGTAGCCAGGCCGATACCCTGATGCGCAATCTGGCACAGCAGAAACCAGACGATCCGGAGCAGGTTTACGCTTACGGGCTGTATCTCTCCGGTCACGATCAGGAGCGGGC